>JAAEPD010000633.1 GCA_024222455.1 Aureispira sp. | reverse complement strand
ATATAGTTGACAAAATATTTATTTATTACTAACTTGTTCATGGTTCGTATTTTGTTTAGTGCTCAAAAGTTTCGTCACTTTTAAACTAAACATTACGAACCACTTTTTTATTTTAACTTTTAGTTTTTAAATCTCTTCATTATTAAAATTCTATAATAAAAATATGTTTGCAGATAATTTATTAAAAGATCAAGTGGCCCTAGTTACTGGAGGCCGTAGTGGGATTGGTTATGCTATTGCTGAAACGTGCTTGAAGTATGGCGCAAAAGTTATTATTGTTTCTAGAAAAGAAGAGTTGCTAAAAGAAGCTGCCGAAAAGCTAAATAAGCTTGGTGAATGCTCCTATTTTGCAGCAGATATCCGAAATATAGATCTCATAAAATCACTAGCGGAGTTTATTAAAGAAAAATATGGCCGTCTAGATCTATTATTTAATAATGCTGGAGGACAATTCCCTTCTACAGCAGAAGACATTAGCCACAACGGCTGGAATGCTGTAATCAACAATAACCTAAATGGCACTTGGTATGTTACACAAACAATGGCCAACAGCTTCTTTCTTCCTCAAAAATCAGGTATTATTGTCAATGTAATTGCTAATATATATAGAGGTTTCCCTGGCATGTCACATACTGGAGCAGCTCGCGCAGGTGTAGACAATTTGACTAAAACATTAGCGGTAGAATGGAGTCGAAAAGGTGTTAGAATAAACGCTGTAGCTCCTGGCATCATTCAATCTTCAGGACTAGAGACTTACCCTGAAGGATTCTTAGATGGCATATCAGAAACCATTCCGATGAAACGACTAGGCAGCTGCCAAGAAGTAACAGATTTATGCATCTTTTTGGCTAGCCCAATGGGTGCTTATATCACAGGAGAAACAGTATATATTGATGGAGGCCAACGTTTATGGGGATCTATGTTTGAATTGGATTAATGCAATTGGGACATCTTTAGCTAGCAAGGCAAGACCACCTTTGCTATAACTTGATCAGCCTCAACCTTCAACTCAAAACTAGCTTGACCATGATAAAGTAGCTCTAAACGCTGCTTTATATTTTTCAGTCCAATTTGAGTAGAACTCTCTGCATAACTACTCGAAGGCTCCATACTATAGTCATTTTGAACTATGATATGGAGCTTGTCTTTTTTCTGTTGAATATTTAATAATAAGGTTCCGCCTCTAGGAAGTTTCGATATTCCATGCTTAATAGCATTCTCTATCAGTATCTGTAGGAGCATTGGAGGAAGCAATGCATCCTCTAAGCCTGATTCTACCTCTTGCTTATAAACTAAACGATCCTCTAACTGAATGGTTGAGAGTTGAATAAAATGTTGTACAATTTCTAACTCTTGAACCAACCTAACTTTTTTGGTTTTGGTGCTATTAAGCGAATAACGCAAAGTTTCTGAAAGCCTTGTAATCATCTCTCTAGCTTTATCCACATCCTCTAGCATCAAGGCCCGTATATTATTCAAGCAATTGAACATATAGTGTGGGTTGATTTGGCCTTTTAGTGTATTTAATTTAGCCTCATTTAGAGCATTAGCCAAACGTATTTTATCCAATTCTGCCTGTTGTATTTTTGCGAAATATCGAGTTCCAATGTAACCCAAAATCCAAATACCATGAATAAACATTAAACTAACAAAATTACCTATAAATAAAGGCAAAAATGCTCTTGTGGAAAGTTCCCAAAACTCTCCATGCACTACACTGACCAACACTAATACTATTAAGGTATGCGCTACCGCCACCGAAATCATAAGACCTATTCCGCTCAAAATCAAGATTAGGGGGCGTTTTGCGATCAATGCTGTTTTATTAAAAAACATACGAATCAATCCTGTCAAAACAAGCCCTACTACACTCAACATAGCAGTGTCTATGATTTCTACACTCCAAACAAAACTAGGCATAGCCAATTTTCGCACAAATAAGTTGGTGACAAAAATCAGTGCCCAGCCTATTATATTTACCCGCCAAAAGTATCTTTTGAGTTGCATTCGCTATAGTGTTTTGGAGAAACTACTCCTTTATTCTTTCTCTCTAGTAAATTTATATTCACCTCCACCTTGTTTCAACAAAAATGCTTGATAAGCACCTTTTTCTACCGCTTCAAATTCTATAACTACTCCTGCTTGTTCAAATTTGAATAGCAACTTATCCACAGCCTCTAAAGGAAATGCAGCCTGTCCAGTTCCTTGACCTTTAAGGATCATACCTTCCTTTGTTATTGTCAATTTTATAGGCAACTGAGGAGAAGCATAAACTCCTTCAAAACGTTTTAGATCCTCTTCTTTATGCTTATAAGTCTTGAAAGATGGAATCTCATAGTCGTCACCAAAAGTAATACTCAACAGACCTATCAATACATTGTTAAATGCATAATTAGTACCATTAGAAACTACAGCTATAGCAATATCTTCATTAGCAAAATGGGCAACCATTGAAGTAAATCCATCAATACCACCATTATGTCCTAAAGATCTTTTTTGTTTGAAGGGGAATTGGAAAACACCAAACCCAAAACCATCCTCAATGCTTACCATCAAGTCTAAGGTCTTCTTTTTGATCAGTTTGTGGCTAAATAAAGCATTAATAAAGCTATTTAAATCCTCTGGTGTAGATACAACAGCTCCAGCACCTCCAGGTATTCCCATATCTGTTTCTGTAGCAGCTATCCATTTCCCTCCATCCCATTGGTAAGACAAAGCTTCTTCCTTCTCTACATCTATTTTACCTCCATAGTAGGTGTTTTTTAAGCCTATTTTATCTGTAATGCGTTTTTTTAGTGCTTCAGCATAAGACATTTTGGTCAGTTTCTCTATAATGTAGCCCAAAACCACATAGCCTGTATTGCTATAAGATGCTTTCTCTCCTGCTTCAAAATCAGCCCCATTAAATTGGAACATCAAGAGCATTTCTTCTTTCGTTTTACCCTCTGTCATCCATTCCATGTAAGAGGCATCATCCGTGAAATTATGAAGACCACTATGATGGTTCAATAGATTTCCTATTGTTATTTTATCTGCATTAGGCAAATCAGGGTAAAACTTAGACAACTTTGTATGCTCTCCCAACTTACCTTCCTCTATCAACTGAAAGATCATTACAGAAGTAAACATTTTAGAAATAGAACCTATTCTATAAATCGTTTTTTTGTTAGCCTTTTTCTCTTCATCCAAGGCTGCATAACCAACAGATTTTGAATAGATTTTTTTGCCAGATTTAGAAATAGATACTGATCCCATAAATCGATCATTCTGTTCTAAAGCATCTAAAAACTTATCTAGTTTCTTACTATCTAGCCCTTGTCCAAAGGCAAATTGAGTCGCAAACAACCCAACTAATCCAATAATATACTTAATCATACTAAGCTATTTTTTTAAGTTTATTTTCTATTTTGATAATCATTAAAATCGGTATTACTATTATAATAAACACCACTATAATCAACTCTACTATTTCTATACTTCTGTACAAGGGCAAACACCATCTAAACCCTCCTAGCAAGGTCATAAAAAGCCCTATACCCATGATCCATTTAGCAGAATAAACCTGTGCAAAATCCCATAACTGCTGTGAAGATCTTGAACGTTTGGTTCTATAACCAGACCAATCATTAATCTCTTTAGCTGGCCATAAAAAGGAAACTGCTCCTGCCAATATAAATGTCAAACCAGTTAGCCCCAAAATCAATACAGAGGGATAATCCATGTTTAGAAACGTTTATTTATCCATTCTGACATCAATTTTAAAGTAGAAGGAGCTATAGTTTCCTTTATACCTGCATATTCAGAAGGACTTCCTGTTGTACAGTTTTGGAATAAATGATTTAGGTTATCCAATTTTTTAGTCGTAAAATCCTTGTTTTTAGCCTTTTTAAGTGCCTTAGCTATTCCTTCCAAATTATCATCAGCAGGTACCTGCAAATCCAAACTACCATTGATGGCCAATACAGGGCATGTTACCTTTTTAAGATCATTTTGAGGATTATATTTCATAAAATATCTAAACCAAGCAGAACTATACTGACTGATAGCAGCGTCTACCTGTTCAGGTGTTTGATCTTCTTCTGCATCAGCTTCAAAAACCTTGCGCAATTTAGTTTTCAACTTATCTACATCCTTTTCTTTAGCCACTAAAGCACAAGCTTTTTTTGTAGCTTTATAGCTCTTATCTACATCTTCTTTGCCTGCTCCATTCGCCTCTGCTATCAATCTCACTTGGTCAGGCAACAAATCTTTACCAGCCATTCCTGGTCCAGCCATACATATAATAAAAGCAACGTCTCCATTATCAGCAGCCACCATAGGAGCTATCAAGCCACCTTCACTATGCCCAATCAAACCTATCTTTTTAGGATCTATATCTTTTCTTTTCTTCAGATAAGCAATAGCCGCTTTTACATCTGTTGCAAAATCAGCAGAAGTCGCTCCACTAAATTTACCTGTAGACTCTCCTACGCCTCTATCATCAAATCTCAACACAGCAATACCCTCGTTAGTCAAATGATCAGCTATCACCCAAAATGGCTTATGCCCTAACAAAGATTCATCTCTATCTTGCGCCCCAGAACCACTAATCATAATCGCTACTGCAGCCAATTCTTTAGTTTTAGGCAAAGTCAAGGTTCCCGCTAATTTCAGATTTGCCTCAGTATTATCAAAGTAGATATTTTCTACAATATAGTTAAATGGCTCTTGAGGATCCTGAGGTTTGGCTTCTCTTCCTTCCTTCTTTTCAGAACGTTCCAAATTTAGGTCTAGATCCAAAGTAGCTTGTTTGAATTTACCATTCATTTTCTCTCCCTCTGGAGTTCCTACATAATTTATACCCAAATTCTTAGCATCAATCGTCAATTTACCATTCTCAAATTTAGTATCAGTGCAAGGAATTCCAAAAGCACCTTGATCTGGACTGTCCATAGTAGAAGACAACTTACCATCTTCTTCTGTTATGGTAAACGCTATACGCAAACTCATCGCAGGCAATTCTAACTTACCTTTCCAATATCCTACTACCTCTTTTTGTGCGTTCATTGTTGTAGAAAATAAGGTTGTAATTATAAATAAGACTCCTAGTATTTTATGCATGATTTGTATTAATTTAGTAAGTGTAAGATTACAAATTCAAATATCTGAATATATTTGTAATAAGTAAAGCCATTTGTGATGAGTGGTAGTATAAAATGATAAGTGGTAAAACACTAAAAAATCTAAATATGGAGCATCCCAATATTATTGATTCTACAAAAGATTTTCCTGCTAAGCAAACTCAAGATTACCCTCAAATTAAGATATCCAAACCACCTTCTGATTCACAATTAGTCTATAAAATAAAAGTGCTTATAGTAATTGTTCTTTCTTTAGTCTTTATTTATCTAAATCAGCTTGAAATAAATTCTTCTAGCCTAGATGCAGATAAAAATCTTATTGCTATAATTTTATCAACCATAACACTATTTCCCCTTATTGCCTTTTTTTTGATAACCCCTCTTCTTAATGCAATTATAAAAATGGGGCATATTTTAATAATTTCTAATATCAAAAACATCAAAGTACAGCAATTATATAGCAAGGTATATCTTAATACACCTACTTCTCTAATTCTTTGGTATACAATGTTTTTTATAATAAAGGCAGGAATGAACTAGCTTAAAACCTATATGGCCAATATACTTATTTTTTATCCGTTAAGCATAGCCCCCTAGCAGTATGTCTCAGAATATTTTAGATGATCAACTCATACCAGAAAACCAAGTTGTTTTTATAAAAGCGCAACGAGTTAGTCCTCTTAAGCCGCCTAAAGGCTCCCAAAAAAACCAAATAGCTAAGTGGACTTTTGCTATCATTAGCTTAATGGGATACACCTCTTATTGCTTTTGGAATCAACTTTATGATATGGTTAGTGTAGGAGATGCTATAGCATTTTTTGTAATATTGTTGGTAGGATTAGGACTTACTTCTATGTGGGTTAGCGCTCTACTAAATGTCATACGAAACATGATCCTTAGTTTCATTATATCCAAAAGCAAAAACAAAGTTCTCCATCATATTTATGGGAACATCTATTTTGATATCCCCATAACCTATTCACTTATAACTATTAGTCTATTAATATTAGAAATATTATTATTTGCGGCTTAGGAAGCTCCTTCTAGCAGATCTTTAGCCAAGTGTTCTAAATCAGCTAAATCATCATACATCAAAAGTTTGAGCTGATGTTCTACATTTTTGCGATTGATCTCTTTTATTAAAGCTAACAGCAACTCAGCAGGGTTCATTTCTTTGCCCAATAATTCTTCATTCCAGTTAGTTCCAATCAGACGTCTATCTTGATACAAAGGAATTAGCCAAACTTCCAAAAACTCTGTCAAAGGAATAGCTTTGGGCTTATAACCTTCCCATTCATTATTGGCACAGACCTTAGCATAAAAGCTATCTGACCAAAAGGGATAAACCACCAAATCTCTGTTAGTAGAAGGACTTACTGCACTTCCACCATCCTTATTGAGGTACCAAACCTTATTTTGTTTGACAACTTTTTTAATAAATTGTGCATAATTTCTCTCAGATAATTCTTGGATATTCATGTGTTATTTCTTTTATGACTATTTAAGCGCAAAAATACACTATTTCTTTAGAAATTTATTCTTGTCTAGCTATTTTAAAACTAAAACACTAACTAATACCAACAAAAACTGAATTAGCATAGTGCCATCCATAACAGCTGTAAAATAATAATCATTAGATTGCTTGGGAGATCGTAAAACCAATAAATAGGTAGTCAACCCTGATACTAACAGTCCATAAAATATACTTAAGGGATAGAGTAAGAAAACTAATATCAACCACACTATAGTTAGTATTGTGACTAATATTAATGTAGCTTGAACGCCCAATGTAGCAGGTAAGGTTTGCACACCAGCAGCCTTATCTATTTCCCAATCTCGAATATCAAAAGGCAAGGTTATTATAAAAATAAAGATAGCTCGTTCTACCCCCCAATACCACAGCTTGCTAGTATGGAGCAAGCCTAATTCGGCAAAGGGCAAACAAACTGTTACATAAGCCCAAACACCTGCAATCAAGAATATTTTAATAAAATTAATATCTCTTAATCGTTTTTTCTGCCCGCCCAAAAATGGAACTACATAACCTACTGAAAGTAATGCTGGCAAAATCAATAAAAACTGTGTTACTCTTTGTAAATAAAAGAAACTAAAAACCCCTAGCAGCATAGCCACTGCTGCATAAACTTTGATATGTAGAGCATATCGCCTTATGGTTTTGTAGCGTTGTGTATGCAACGATTTTTTGATCTTATCAAGGCTAATGAGTCTATGTAACGCATAGACAACCAATGTTGCCGAAAAAACAAGCAGCAATAAGGGCCAAGCTAGCTGCCAATCATAGTCTAGTAGGAAAAAGGTTTGGGCAGTCATAGCTATTGCACAAAATGCAATAAACAAATGGCTATACAGCAAAAAATCAATTATAGACTGCCCTACTTTCTTCACATTATCCAATTAGAAATTCGTATTAATCACGCCAGAGGTAAGGAAACAAAATAATGATTAAGCTTCCTAATATAACATCAATGAGTAACAACATCAACATATCTGTATAATAAGCAGTATCTGTCATTAGATTCAATGCTAACTTAGTCAACTTCAATAAAATCATAAGTATTGGCAAGACTACTGGGAAGCTCAACACTGCCATTAATGTTGCACTTTGGCTAGCTTGAGATGATATTGCAGATATGAAAGTAAAAGTTATTCCAAAGCCTAGGCTACCTAATAATATAGTCAACCAAAATATATCTGCATAGACTATAGGGTTACCCATTAATATCGAAAACACGCCATAGGCCAAAGTCGCAATAAGTAATAGCAATAGGCTATTATAAAGCATCTTGGAAACAATGACTGCCATAGGATTAGACAAGGTATAATAGTATAGCTGCCTCTTTGAATTTTCCTGAACAAAACTCTTCGTTATAGCATTTACAGATGCAAATAGAACGATCACCCAAAAAAAGGCACCCCATACAGCCCCCCCTATTTGTTGTCCCAATGTGATATAAACTACAAAAACTGTAGAAAACACATAGAGTAATATCCCACTAATGGCATAACGTTGACGCCACTCCAAGCGGATTTCTTTAGATAATAAATACTGGGTTTCCCTTAAAAAATTCATATAATAGTGGTCTAATAAGAATGCAAAATTAGTAATATTTGACGATTACTACTAATTTTATACAAAAGTTACGTTTTGTTAAACAAAAATCTAGTATGAAACATATACTCAAGCTTAAATTGGTATTGCTTCCTATTTTGTTAGGAGCTGCTTTAATTTATATTTTATATCTAAACCTTTTTAAGGATCGGAGTACTGAAATTTTTGGAAATAAGACAAACTATACAGCCGAAGAAATCGAAAAATCATCAGCAGAGGCAAACATTTTCTTTGACACTTATTTTGATAGCTTAGTGGCACAAGACCCTGCATGGCAAAGTTATTTAGGTATCAAAACTAATAATGATAAATGGACACCATTTACAGATGAGTTTGAGGATCAACAAGTCGCTTTCAAAACAGCTAATTTAAAGTACCTAACAGATAGCATTGACTATCATGCACTCAACAAGGCAACCCTCATTAGTCACAAGTTGCTCAAAGGGCAATTAGAATTGGCTTTAGAAGGAGATCAATACCGTTATCATACCTATCCAGTTAGCCAAATGAGGGGTATGCACACTGCTATACCTTCTTTTCTTATCAACATCCATCAAATTGCAGATGAAACGGATGCTCAGACTTACCTCAAACGTTTGTCTACTATTGATGAGCGTGTAGATCAGCTATTAGCCCAATTAAAAATTAGGGAAGGAAAGAACATTATACTCCCTAAATTTCTATTTCCTAAAATATTAGAAGCTACTCAAAATGTCATGAGTGGTTTTCCTATCAGCAGAGAGGACAAACCCAATCTTTTGTACAAAGATTTTGGAAAGAAACTAGCTAAACTTGAAGATTTAAATGACGATACTCGCAAACAATATTTGAAAGAATGTGAGACTTATTTAGAACAAAAACTCTATCCTGCTTACCAAAAACTCTACACTTACCTCAAGAAACTAGAGAAAAAAGCTACAGATGAAGCAGGCGTATGGAAATTTGAAAATGGTGCAGATTTTTATGCCTATAAGCTCAAACAAATGACTTCTACCGATCTTAGTCCTGAGGCTATTCATCAATTGGGGGTAGATGAGGTAGAGCGTATACATGATGAGATGAAAGCTATTATGAAAGAAGTGAGTTTTGAAGGGAGTTTGCAAGATTTTTTCAAATTCATGCGAGAGGACCAACAATTCTATTATAGTAATAATGAAGCTGGCAAAACTGCTTACCTCAAAGATGCTAATGCCATCATAGATGCCATGCGTCCTAAGCTAGACGAACTCTTTATTACTAAGCCTAAAGCAGAACTAATAGTAAAAGCAGTAGAACCTTTTCGGGAAAAATCAGCAGGTAAAGCATTTTACCAATCTCCTGCGCCAGATGGTTCTAGACCAGGCACTTACTATGTCAATACCTATGATATGGCACAAGTGCCTAAATACCAAATGGAAGCCCTTGCTTACCATGAGGCTATTCCAGGACATCACATGCAACTATCTATAGCTCAAGAACTAGAAGGTTTACCTAAGTTTCGTCGCTATGCAGGGCGCTATACTGCTTATATAGAAGGTTGGGGTTTATACTCTGAATACATTCCTAAAGAGATTGGTTTTTATACAGATCCTTATTCTAATTTTGGCCGTTTGGCTATGGAGTTATGGAGAGCTTGTCGCTTAATTGTAGATACAGGTATTCATTTCAAAAAATGGAACCGTCAAGAGAGTATAGATTTTTATAAAAACAACACCCCTAACTCTGAAGGAGACTGCATCAAAATGGTTGATCGACATATTGTAATGCCAGCCCAAGCTACTACCTACAAGATAGGAATGATCACGATGTTAGAACTAAGGGATAAAGCTAAACAAATGCTAGGTGAAAAATTTGACATCCGAGAATTCCACGAAGTATTGATATCTAATGGAGCTGTTCCTTTAGATGTTTTGCAAGATTTGGTTGAGGAGTATGTTGCTAGTAAGCAATAGCTCTCAATAAACTAATAATCAACAGTAAAATTCCTGTTTCATAGGCTTAGGATGCTAATAAAAGCTAAAATTTTGGTTCTTTATTTAAAAAGATATAATCTATATTTGATTAAACAATCATTCGATTAAAATATTCACACACCCCTAAAATAAAATTAATGATCAAAGTATTATTAAGTTCTATTTGTATTTTGCTCTGTCTAACTAGTTCTTATGGGCAGAATAACAATGGAATGCTAGACGATATTTCTGAATTTTCGACCAAGCAAACAGTTCCTATCCGTATGCCTGGCGGCATTGATTTGATGACAGACATCTACCTACCTATTACATCAGATAGTTTAACTGTAGAGACAACCTTAGGTTCAGATACCATAGAAGTACAACTAATACCAAAAGGCACACAGCTAATTATCTATCCTACTATGATTGATAGTAATGGAGACACCATAGCCAACCCAAATCCATATCAATTGCCTATTGTTTACACACGTACTCCTTATGATAAAGATACAGACGAAGCAGCTGGAGCAATTTTTTCTTTTTTAGGATATGCTTATGCCAATCAAGATATGCGTGGACGCTATGCTTCCGAAGGGGTTTATCTTCCTATGTATAGTGATAGTTGGCAAAAAGCGCCTTATCATAGTCACAATCATATTTTGGATATAACAGCTTCGTTAGATTCAGCTAATGGCCGTTTCCATGAAGATGGTTGGGCAAGCTATCAATATCTAATTAATGACCTGAAAAAAGGATTTGATTTAGATAATGATGGAAATATAGATACGGTTGCACACATTTGTAATGGTTCAGTTGGTATGTTTGGTGCTTCTGCATTAGGTAACACACAATATCAATTAGCTGCAGCACATAAAATAGATACAGCTCAAAAAGGCTTAAGATGTTTACTTCCTATAGTTGCTACTAATGAGCATTACAACACCACTGGTTATAATAATGGTGTGTACAGAACAATGATTAGCAGTGGCTGGATAACAGGCCAATTGCAAGATATTCAAGACACTGTTGGTACAGATAACGATATTCAAAACAATGTTCACTCTCCTTTTGACTTTGGACTCACTACTGAAGCAGCTGTTATAGATTTAGGAATCTACCACAACACTAGTGCTCAATATGGAGGCACTAATATTGCTGCAGCCTACCCCAACAGCCTTAATCGTATGGAAATGGATGCTAGCCGTGCCCCTGTAGATGCATTAGGAGAAGGTGATGCGAATGGGACTTTCTCACGTTATAGCAATATGGATGTTGCTGCTTATCATCTTACCGGTTGGTACGATATTTTTATCAATGGTCAAATTGATACTTGGAACAACATGAAATCCAATCTATCTGGCAGTAACCAACAACTCCAAAAACTAGTGATTGGACCTTGGGCTCACCAAACTATTGGCGACACCACAACTGGTGACCAAACTTATCCTGACAATGTCAAAGACATCATAGATGTTTCGGTAGACAATATTAATGATCTAGATTTGAATGCTACACTCAATTCTGAACTCTTAGCTTGGTATCGTTACAATCTAAATGAAAGAGGTTATGTTCATTTGGGTGAGCCAATGGTTAGACTACCTGAAAGCCAAGTGTGGCAACAAGGCCCAAGTTTTACGTTTAGAGTACCTGCCAGCAATTATGATATTACCTTAGTAGATATGGTCAACTTTTTGGGTGGGATGAAGGGGTTGCCTCAAATGCCTGTAGAAATAGACTTAGGCTCAGGTAGCACTATTACCACTAATATTGATTTGCCATTAATAACAGGGACTCCCCCGTTTCCATTGACAGATACAGCAGAAGCACCTCAATCCGTCGATTTCAAATCCTCTATTCCTGATATTCGATTTTATGTAATTGGCCCTACAGATACATTAGCAACCAGTCAAGATGTTGGTAATTACTGGTTTGCAAGCGATGAATTTCCGCTCACAGGCCCAGAAATACAGTTCACCCCTTATTATTTGCACCAAAATGGTGTTTTGGATGGTAATATTCCAACTTTTGATGAAGGAACATTAATGTACACACACGATCCAGACACTCCTGTAGTAACTGTAGGTGGAGCAAATATGATTGTGAATACTCCTCAAAATACTAGACGCTCTCAAGGGCAAATGAACTATGCAGATCCTAATTTTGCACCTTATACAATGAATAATAGTGGTGTAATCCAATTTCAGACTGCTGCATTGACTGATACTTTAGCTATTATTGGGCTGCCTAAAGCAACGATTTATGCTAAATCGGAGCCACAAGGAGTTGGTAGTGGTCCAACAGATACCGATTTCTTTATTCGTATTATAGATGTATATCCTGATGGTAGAGAGCTCAATGTAGTGGAAGGCGCTGTCAATGCTCGTGCTCGTGAGTATGCACGTTCTATTTATAATGGGGCCGAAAATGATACTGCTACATTTTCTAATATTAATATTGGACAGTGGTATGAATACCAACTTGAAATGTTGCCTATTGCTTACACTTTTGGTGAGCAACACAGCATGAAAGTATTGATCAGTAGTGGGAACTTCCCTCGCTACCAATCTAATGCTAATGTACCTATAGAAGATGGTGAATTTTTCCGTCATAATCCTAATGATGGATTGACCTATGACTATCAAGGACAAACATACAGCCCCCGTTTGGCAGACAATAGTATTGCATTTTCAGATACTCGTCCTTCTCGTATAGAGCTACCTATTTATGGAGCTTCAGTGGTTACTTCTACTACAGATATTGAACAAAAAACAGTAGAATCAACTATACGGGTTTATCCTAATCCGACTAAGGATATGGTAACTATTCAAACAGATGACGATTCAGCATTTGAATTGACAGTTTTCAATCAATTGGGGCAAGAAGTGTATAGTTCTAATTTTGATGGACACACACACAGTTTTAACCTCAAGAAAATGCCTTCTGGTGTTTATTTAGTGGAACTTTTGGATATGAATACTGATCAAAAACATATTCAGAAGCTCGTAAAAAAATAGCCCATCACTCTGAAATACAAAATCTGCTTATAGAAATCAACTATAGGCAGATTTTTTTTGTACAAGTAAAATTCTTTAATAAATAAGTAGCTAGATGAATTGGGAAGATAAAAAAGTCATTCTAACAGGAGGAAGCTCAGGAATAGGCAAACAAATGGTAAATGACCTAAAGCAAAAAGGAGCAAAAATTGTCTTTTGTGGTCAAGAAGAGGACTTAGTATCTTCTGTTTCCACAAGCATAGGAGTAAAAGGAATTACGGCAGACCTTTGCAAAGAAGAAGAATTGGTTTCGTTTTTTGAGCAAGCCATAGACTATTTAGGAGGTGTAGATATTTTGATTAATAATGCAGGTTTTGTAGTTGCCCACCCCTTTGAGCTGCTCCAACGAGCAGATTTTGAAAAAATGTTTGCCATCAATACTATTGCACCTGCAAGATTAGCTCAACTTGCTATCCCCTATTTTAAAGAAAATGACTGTGGAGACATTGTCAACATTGGTGCTACAGGAGGTAGCTATGCTTTTGAGAAAGGAACTGCATATTCTGCAAGTAAGGCTGCTTTAAACATTATATCTAAAAATCTGACTTTGGAGTTTAGGAAGGATAATATCCGTACATTCCATATTGATCCAAGTTGGTGTACAGACACCAACAACAATGTGAATGGGACTCCTATCCCCAAAGATGAGAATAAGCTAAATCCTCCTGATATTTCGGAAATGGTCATTCACTTGCTAGAAATGAATAGACGAGCTTTTGTACCTGAAATGAGTATTTGGGGAATGCAATAACTTGACAGAAACTATAAAAGAAAACCTGTTTAAAGCTATTAACTCTAAGCAGGTTTTTTCATCCAATTAAAAAGAATTGTAGTTATTCATAAAGCCCTTTAAGAGCTTGTTTCTATTTCAAGTGTTTTTCAAGAAAGTCCTTGATTGCTTCATATCCTTTTATCTGGTTTTCTTTCTTTCTAAACCCATGGCCTTCGTCTGGAAACACGATATATTCAACAGTTACATTATTCTTTTTCATTGCAGCAACAATTTCGTCAGACTCTACCTGAAGAACCCTTGGGTCATTAGCTCCTTGTAAGACCATAACTGGATTTTTTATCTTGTCAGCGTGAAATAAAGGAGATATTTCATACAGTCTAACTGAATCTACACTTGTAGGATCGCCTAATTCGTCATACAAAGCTTTACGATAGGCTTCCCAATATGGAGGAATAGATTTTAGAGTTCTCAGCCAATTAGTTACCCCAAAAATATTTACACCAACTTTAAACTCATCTGGAGCAAAAGCCATAGCTGCCATGGTCATATAACCTCCATAACTCCCACCAAGAATTCCTATTTTTTCCTGATCAATGTAATCTTTTGATTGTAACCATTTTTTGCCCCAAATACAATCTTTCAAATCTTTATCTCCATGATTTCGGTCATCACCAGCAAAAAAAGTTTTTCCATAACCTGAGCTTCCTCTATTATTTACGGCTAGTATCGCATATCCATTATTAACCAAGTATTGAATAACAGGTCTATAACCAACTCTTGATTGTCCTCCAGGTCCACCATGAACCCAAACCAACCCAGGAACCTTATTTTTAGAGCTAGCAACTTTAGGTTTATAATATATTGCAGGTATTTCTAGATCATCAAATGATTTGTATCGTACTACTTCACCTGAGACTAAATCATTTTGGTCAATATCTTGATTTAATGATTCTGTTAGCTTTGTTAGATTTTTAGATTCAAAATTATAAACATAAATATTGCTTGGTGTTTTTGATGTTCCAACACTTAATCGAATATTTTTCTCGCTTTCCGAAATCGAAACAGATTTGATATCTCCATCTTCAAGATTTGGGAACTCAACTTCAGCTCCATTACTGTTATCAATTATCTTCAGCTCATTTTTCCCATCAGCATTAATCGCAGTTACTCTATATTTTTCATTTTCACTTAGTTTGGAATACATTACATCCCAATTGCTTTCGAACTTCACCTTTCTTTCACCAGTTGCAATTTCATACTCTACTAAATATTTATATTCTTTGTCTAAATCAGTTTTATAGTATAAATACTTATCATCTTTACTAAAACCTGATGCACTAAAGCTGGCTATCCCATTGGATATTTCAATTGATTTATCATTAGTTCTATCATATAAAAATAACTTACTTTCTCTGCGAGTAATGGTTTTGCTAAGCACAAGGTAGTTTTCATTATTAGAAATATCATCAGCCTCCATTCCCTCGTCATTCTGATACAGTAATTCACTACTAAAATCCTCAATTTTCATTTTGTAGACATCAAAATATTTAGCATCTCTTTTGTTTGAATTGAAATACATGTATTTTTTGTCTTGGCTCCATCCCATAAAACTTGACTTAGCATTTTCTTCGGGAGTAAGGTCTATTGAGCTGCTATCTGGTTTTAATAAATACAAATGATTTATTTCGTTTCCGCCCTTATCTGCTGTATAAAGTATATCGTTTGAGTTTGGAAAATATGCAATAGAATAGTAAGATTCTTTTTCAGAAAAAGTAATCTGTTTTTTAGATCCATCTTTTATATCTATTTCAAAAAGATTAAAAATTCCAGTTTCATCACTAGTTAGAAGTAGCTTACTTTCATCAGAAGAAAAGCTTCCTCCTCTAATATTAATACTTTTATAAAACTCTTCTATAGAGTAGCTTTTGGGAGCCTTAGTTTCCTGTTCTGGTTCCGGTTTTTGCTTTGGTGTACAGGACAGGAGAAATGTAAATAGAAAAATGCTTAGTAGATATTTCATAGCTGTTTGATTTAGTAAAGATTATCACTAATTAAATATTAATGGATAAATGTTTGCTCGAGAATGAACACAAATATAGATTATTAATAAACCTATCAGCTTTATGAGCAAATTTTGATATAAAAAAGTCTACAATAAAGACAAATGACAAACTGGGATGTTAGACCAGTTTGTCATTTTTTTCTTAACCTAATCTTATTGTATTTATTAGAAGACTCTACTCTAAGTTCCTTTTAATTTATAGATTCTTGACAGCTTCCAGTGCTTTTCTAGCTGTTTGAGTAGCAGAATTAGGGTTCTGCCCTGCAATCAACCTTCCATCAGCAACAGAATGCCCCATCAATGGAAAAAAGGCTTTACTATATATCATTCCTCTTTCCTTCAAAACCTCTTGCAAGTTATAAGGTACTAAAGCTTTTACCCCTGCAAGTCTTTCATCAAAAAAGGGAAAACCTGTTCCTTTTTTTCCTTTAATTAGATATTCTCCATTACTTAATTTAACGTTTTGTAAAGCTGCCACACCATGGCAAACAGCCGAAACTATTTTGCCTCCTTCGTACATATCACGAGTAAGAGAATTAAGCTCCTCGTTGTTAGCAAAATCCCACATAGCTCCATGCCCTCCAGCAAAGTAAAGAACATCGTATTGACTCCAATCTTTTATGTCTGAGAGTGCTTTTGTATTTTCAAGCAGAGCCATAAATTCTGAATCTTTATACCGTTTCTTGGTTGTTTTATCTAATACTGGAAAACCTAAACTTCTTTCATCTATGGGTATTTTACCTCCTTTGGGGCTAACAATATCCATATCAATTTTTGCTTCTTCAAATACATCATAAAAATGAGTAAGTTCAGATAACCAAAGACCAGTTGGAGCTGCTTTTGGGTTCTCAAAGTCTGAATGATTGGTTACTACGGTTAAAGCTTTTCTATTCTTCATTCTATTAACGTTTTTATTTTATAATAGAACAAATTTACAGCATGCTATATATACTGATTAACACGAATAAAGGCAGGTTAAACACAAATCGCTTAATTAAAGATTTTCTTACCAAAAAGTAGGTAAAGCATTAATCTAACTGTCGATATTCTTGAGGCGTTTTACCTGTTTTTTGCTTAAACAGCCGGCTAAAGTAATGTGGATAGTTAAACCCCAAAGTATAGGCTATACCACTTATAGAATCGGAGGAACTTAACAAAAGATGCTTAGCTTTACCTATCAAAAAATCATTAATATGATCTTTTGCTGAACGTCCTGTTTCTTTTTTTTAAAACATCACTCAAGTAACTTGGAGATAGATGACAATTATTAGCTAAATATTGCATAGTAGGCTGCCCTGTTTCTAGGAGGCTATTGTTTTGATAAAATTCTTTCAGTAATGTTTCTACCTTAGCAACCACATCTGTGTTTTGTGCAGAACGAGTATTCATTTGACGCTCATAAAATCTAACACTATAATTAAGTATCAACTCAATGTTTGATGTCAATACTTGTTGACTATGGTTAT
>JAAEPD010000632.1 GCA_024222455.1 Aureispira sp. | reverse complement strand
GGTAATATTTAGCACTTTTTTACTAACGAGTTTTTTACTTTGCTTTTCCCAGCCTCTATCTTTGCAAATACTAATTTCAATTCCGCTTTCATCAATAGACACAAGCTTCTGCCTTGGTATGTTTTATAGCTTTATGATACTCGTCTCGTTTGTTTTGAATCGCTTCCAGGTAGGTGAGCGCTTTTTTTATAGCTATATCCAATTTTCTTTAATATTCTACAAGCATTCCAGGCGCTTATTGCAAATTTACTACCTATATTAGATAATTTTGTGTCTGGGTTATCCTGGACAAATAATTTAACCTCCCTATATGAGAGTTTGCTTTTACGACCTAATCTAGGTCTGGCTGCATAACTACCTTCTTTGTGATAATTCGTCTTCCAACGGCTTAACGTATTTCTATGTATACCAAAAACTTCTGATGCTTCCTTTTGCCTTAGTTTAGGTAATTGATTACTTTCTTTCTTAAATCGTTACTATATGGACTTGTTGTCATTTTTCTTTTATCATAGCATATCTTTGTACCTAATTCTAGGTGATTTACTATAGTTCTGTATCCGAAATTCCAGGATGTACTATAGAGGTAGTAAAGAGTAGTGATATCGATAGGAGGTCTTTTCCTTGGCTAGATAAATGCCGAAGATTATCGAAAAACTGTGAACGATATTTGCATACAAGTTTACAAATGATTATATTGGCTTTTTCTGTGTTATTGGTAAAAAGACTTTAAACAGGTTCTTAGAGCTGATTCCATAAGATAAGCCGGCATACTACTTATAACCCTTCTTGTTTTAGTGATTTAAAAGCTGTTAGAGCTAATTCCCTTGATTCTTTGAGGTCTATAATTGGTCTTGGGTATGTTAATCCTAGCTCTATACCGGCTTGTTTTAAAATTGTCTCCGATGCTTCCCATGGACTAAAAAGGTGTTTATTAGGCAGGGAAGCAATTTCGGGAATATATTTACGAATATATATGCCATCGGAATCAAATTTATGCCCTTGCG
>JAAEPD010000631.1 GCA_024222455.1 Aureispira sp. | reverse complement strand
TCCTAGTTTTTCACTAGCTGCTTTTAGGTATTTGTTTACGCCTGTATCTTCGTATAAATCTACCTTTGATCGGCATTTCCTGCCATGTTCATTTTCTGTTACTAGGGTTATTTTCAGACAATCTAAGTGCTTGCTTTTTATACCTCCTTTTATGGCATAAGTTGCGTATTTACCAACATAGATTATATTGTTTGGATTGTCGATATTTAGGACGTTTGAACTTGTTTTTTCTACTTTTACTGTAGTTGGTATTTTGAGCAGTTCTAAGAACAGTTCTTCGTTTAGATGGTTTGCCCAAAGCTCGTTTATATCCATATCTTTGGGCAGCTCTACGATTCTTATATTTACTGTTGGAAGCAAGATTTTAAGGGCTGCTTGATGGTTTTTGCTTGCTGCTTTTCCTGCCTCATCGCCATCTAGCATTAGTACAACTTCTTTTAAGTTCTTTAGGCTTTTTAGGTTATTTCGATGCTCTGTTGTTAGTCCATTTGTACCATATAAGGCTAAAACGTGGTAGTTATCAACTATTTTAGGCAGTTGCAACAAAGTTGCTGCATCAATAATGCTCTCAGTTAAAATCACTCTTTCCACTACTGGAGCTAGATAGCTTGGATATAACCCTGATCGTCCACTTAGGTAATAATGCCCACTACCTTCTATTTTACGTCCATACAGGCTTACAACCTCGCCTCTAGCATCCAACAAGGGAAAGATTAAGCAGCCTTTTCCCCATACTCTTCTACTCTTTTCTGTAATCGTCAAAAGCCCCAATTTTACTAGGCTTTGGATAAACTCTTCACTTTTTCTATGGTGCAACTGTCCACCATTGTAACCAATCCTTTCAGCCTGTAAAGCTCTTGTTTTTAGATAGCTTTGAGCCTTTTTAGTTTGTTCCAATCCGTTTTGGAAGCTTTTAAACACCTTTGTTAAACTTAGAGTATCACTAACTTTTGTAGGTTTTACATAGCCTAAAAAGGTCTTTGCTTTTAGCAATGCTTCATGTTTTGTGCATCCTTCTTTTTTCATTATAAAGTCGATTGCATCTAAGCTTTTTCCATGCGTTTTACAGTTGCCACTAAAACAATAAACTGTTCCAGTTTCTTGATAAACTCGCATACTTGGCGTTTTATCGTCATGGAAGGGACAATTTATATGATTGTTGTTATTTGGGCTAATTCCATAATATCTAAGAACTTGCTCTATTCCTAACTTTTCTTTGATTGCTGCTATTTCCATTTTTGAGGGGTTTTGACCTCCAAAGCGCTTTGGAAAATTTCTTTAAAAAAAGTTTTTTGTTACAGTTT
>JAAEPD010000630.1 GCA_024222455.1 Aureispira sp. | reverse complement strand
TTGATGCTAAAATTAGCAGAAGA
This sequence comes from Aureispira sp., assembly GCA_024222455.1. Taxonomy (GTDB): domain Bacteria; phylum Bacteroidota; class Bacteroidia; order Chitinophagales; family Saprospiraceae; genus JAAEPD01. Next base: position 6,135 of record JAAEPD010000630.1, on the reverse strand, counting down.
GTACAACCATCCTACACATATAGTGCATTTATCTTCTATTGATTGTTTAGATGAGATTCGTGCAGCTAAAAAGCGTGGAGTACCCATAACTGTAGAAACCTGTCCTCATTATCTATATTTTAATGCAGAGACTATTCCTAATGCTCAAACTCGCTACAAATGCGCTCCTCCAATACGAGAGCAAGCAAACAATGCTGTTCTTTGGGCTGCTCTAATAGATGGAACTTTAGATTTTATTGGTTCTGATCATTCACCTGCTCCTCCTGAAATAAAGGAGCTAGATTCTGGCAATTTTCAGAAGGCTTGGGGAGGCATTTCGGGTATTCAGTTTACCTTACCAGCTATTTGGACATTGGGTAGAACTGGGAATTTATCCCTAAATAGGTTGGCAACTGTACTTTGTGAAGCACCAGCTAAATTTATTGGTCTAGAAAATCAAAAAGGCAAGATTGCTAAAGGCTTTGATGCCGATTTTGTGGTTTGGGATAAGGAGGAAGCATATACTGTTAGTTTGGCAGATATAGAAGCTCGACACAAGGTATCTCCTTATGAAGGGGAAACACTATATGGAACAGTCAAACGAACCTTTGTAGGTGGTTGGTTGACTTGGAATGAAGGTAAGGTTGTCCATGCAAAAAAAGGAAAGACTTTACTATCAAAATAATATTGAAAAATAGAGAGAACGACTATTAAAAAACACATAACTACTATGGAAACACCAGAATTTTTGAAACTACCCAATTTAGCAGCAGCTAAGTTTGGAGCAGAGGCATTGTATGCAACAGATGATTTTTTTGCAGAAAAAGAGAACTTACTTAAAGATGGTAGAGGGATTTTTATTGCAGATAAATATACAGAGAATGGGAAGTGGATGGACGGATGGGAGTCTAGACGCAAGCGTGTAGCAGGACATGATTGGTGCATTATTAAGTTGGGCGCATCAGGAGTAATTGCAGGTGTAGATGTGGATACCAACCATTTTTTGGGCAATCACCCACCTTTTGCTTCTATTGAGGCTTGTTATTATGACTTGAATGCTTCTGCTGAGGATATTATGAATGATGATAACCTACAGTGGGAAGAAATCCTACCTAAATCACCTCTAGATCCAGGTTCGCAGCATTATTTTAATATTGATTCGGACAAGATATACACACATCTAAAATTGCACATTTATCCTGATGGAGGTGTAGCTCGTCTCAAGGTATATGGTGAGGTATTCAAAAATTGGGATGAAGTAGGTACTAACACTGTTCTAGATTTAGCTTCTGCTAATAATGGTGGACAATCTATTTTGTGCAATGATATGTTTTTCAGTCATATGGAAAACTTGATTATGCCCAATAGAGGTAAAGATATGTCTGATGGTTGGGAAACTAAGCGTAACCGAACGCCTAATAATAGAGATTGGGTGATCGTTCAATTAGCACATGCGGGCAAAATCAATGATGCTTTGGTGGACACTTGCCATTTCAAAGGAAATTATCCTGATACTTGCTCTATTGATGCTATAAAATTAGAAGAAGGACAAACGATAACTATTGAGAATGTAGATAAACTCAGTTGGACCGAAATCTTACCTAAACAGAAATTGCAGGCGCATCATGAGCATCCATTCCAAACAGAGCATAACGATCAAGTATTCACGCATGTTCGTTTGAATATGTATCCTGATGGTGGAATTAGTCGCTTGCGCTTGAATGGTACTATTGTGAAATAGCCCAAAATGAGTATAGAAAAGAATAATCCTCAAAAGTTGACTGCTCAGATTGATGTTATAGAAAAGCGTTTAAAACAGTTAACAGAGCAAAAAATGAACTATGTTCAGCTCGAAGAGTATGAAAAAGCTGCTCAAACTAGAGATAAGGAAAAGGAGACTTTTCAAGAATTTGAGCGCTTGAAAGCTTTAAGAGCATCTTTAGTTGGAACCAATGAGGGGCACACAGGTGATTATACTATAGAATTAGATTAAAAATGTAAGGGAAAAATGAATTTAGAGAAATTAAACAAACTGGACACTCCAGAGCTGGAAGCTGCTTTTCAGAAATGTTGCAATGCCCAAAAATGGTATAAAGGCCTAGCTTTGCAGGCACCTTATTATAGTGAAGAAGATTTATATAAAAAATCGAATAAGGCTTGGGCAGGGTGTGTAGAGAAAGATTTTTTGGAAGCCTTTTTAGCACATCCAAAGATTGGAGATGTGAGCACATTAGCTAAAAAGTTTAAGGAGACTAAAGCTTGGGCAGGCAATGAGCAATCTGGAATGGATACTGCTACAATGGATGTGATAGAGCGTTTGGCTAAAGGCAATACAGACTATGAAGAGAAATTTGGATTCATTTTTATAGTTTGTGCTACAGGCAAAACGGCTGCTGAAATGTTAGCTTTGCTAGAAGCTAGAATTGGTAATGATAGAGCTAAAGAACTCTTGATTGCGGCAGGCGAACAACATAAGATAACACATATTCGATTGAGAAAATTAGTTTAAAAGCAAGTTTTGTGGAAATCATGAATATTTAGAATGAATTTAAGCTAGGTAGTAGCTGATTAATTGAGGATATTGAGGAATTGAGTAGCTTTGTAACTAATAACAAACTTACTCAATTCCTCATTTTCCTCAGTTAATCAAAAGATAATTCATACTAAAAGCTTATTATTTAGGTTAACCCAAAAACTTCTTAAAGTATAAAAAAATATCAAAATGAGTCAGATCACCACACATGTACTGGACACCTCTCTAGGGCAACCTGCAGCAGGTTTAGCTATAAAATTGCAACAATTAGATGGCGAAAATTGGAAGACCTTAGGAGAAGGATTAACTAATGAAGATGGCAGAATTACTGATCTATTACCTGACTACGAAACAGTGCCTCCTGGAGTGTATAGAATGTATTTTGATACAGGTAGTTATTATAAAAAACTAAATCAAAAGACCTTTTATCCTTTTGTAACTATTGTTTTTGAGACCTTTGATACTTCTCATTATCATGTGCCTTTATTGCTAAATCCATTCGGGCATTCTACCTATAGAGGGAGTTAGTCTTTTACTCTAAAACTAATTCTTTTTTTATGGAAGTTATTTCAAATATTTTTTAAAAAATAAAATAGCAACGATATAGTAAAACCAATATATCCAAAACCTTTAGGAACTACTAAATAGTAGTAGGCTAATTCTTATGAAAGGATGTTGGGAAACTATTTTGTTTTAAATTATAAGTTTATGGGGACTAAGTTTTCTTTTTTTATTCTTATAGCAATGGTTTTTGTTGCGTGTACTAATGACACTAAATCTCCTGATGTATTACAATCTAAAATGGCTAAGGCCATCAGCTATAATGATTATTATACTGCTATATATTATGCACATGAACTGTTAGATTTAGATAACAAAGTCGACTCTACAGCCTTTCAGTTAGTAGAGTTATATCTGATTACTAAAAACTATGCGGGTGCAATTAAGATGGCCAATGAATTATTGCCTAACGCTAATGCAGAGAGACAAAAACAATTGTGGAAAATAAAAGCAGATGCTTTTTCAAAATCAAGAGACTATGCAAGTGCAATTACAGCTTATGATACTTTAGTGCACTTAGATAAGGATAAAGAATTAGATTGTTTGTATGAAATTGGGGTACTTTATTTTCAGGGAAGAAGTATTCAAAAAGGAATGGAAGCTATGCAAAAGGTAATAGCTAATCCTCTGAGTCGAACAACTATGACAACTATTCGTTCAGATTGGGGGGAGGATAAAGTTCCTTACTATTTAGCGGCCTTAAATTACATTGGGTATGTCCAAATTGAAACTAAAAAATTTTTGGAGGCTGAGGCTATTTATGAAGAAATCGTTCAAGCTAAAATTCCTTTTAAGTTGGCAGAAGGAAATATGAAGTTGCTAGAGCAACGAAAAGCTCAATTGACGAAGCAAGCTGCAAAATAGCAAAGTAAAATGGAAGTAAAGGCAGTTACTACTAAAGAAAAAATAAATTTAAGGGAGCACTTGTTTGAGCAAATTCCTGCAAGTTCTTTGGGCTTGTTTCGAATAGCTTGGGGGCTAGTTATGTTTTATTTCTTTGGACGGTTATGTCTGTGGACAGAAATGGGACGTGTAAAATATGTAGAACCTATATTTCATTTTAAGTATCCTGGTTTTGAATGGGTAGAAGTTCTTCCTCCTGGAATGATGTATGCTCTTATTTATTTGGGGGTGATTTTATCTATTTTAGTTGGACTGGGGCTTTTTTATCGTTTTGCAAGTATTGCATTGGCAGTTGTCTATATTTATACTTTTTTGCTAGATGTGACATACTGGAATAACCATTATTATGCTTATGGATTGTTTGCTTTGTTTTTTACAGTAGTTGATGCTCATCAAGCCTTTTCTATTGATAAATGGCGCTTAAATTTGGCTGGGATGATTCCTAAGTGGCAGCTTTATTTATTTCGCTTTCAGTTTTTTGTGATTTATTTTTATGGAGGATTATCAAAACTGCAAAATAAGGATTGGTTAGATAATGTGTCTGGTTATGCATTGGTCGAGAATAGTTTTTTTCGTAGAGGTTGGGCTACACAACATCATTTGATTTATCCTTTTTCCTTGGTTATTACTTGGGGAGGGCTGGTTTTTGATTTACTGATTGGTTGGTTGCTTTTATGGCGGAGGACACTTTGGTTGTCTTTGTTTTTGGTTATAGGGTTTAATGTGCCTAATGCAATATTTTTAACTATTGGGTCATTTCCTTATACAATGTTAGCGTCGTTTATTTTGTTTGTGCCTCCTTTTGCTTTAGATGCATTTCTGAATAAGCGTTTGGGACTACAAAAAAAAGGAGTAAAGGCAAATACAACGATTAGAAAAACTTATAAGATCACCCAACGATTGATACTGTTGGGACTGACCATGTTTGTATGTTTTCAGTTGCTCTTTCCATTTAGAAGTTTGTTTTATGATGGAAGTGTTTTTTGGACCAAGGAGGGGAAGTTGTGTAGTTGGCATATGATGTCTGGAAGTAGTTATGTGTCGGTAGACTTTGATGTAGTGGAAGTACAAAAAGGTACAAATTTAGAAATATCTTCTTCAGATTTAGATCCTAAGAATTTTTTGTCTAATAAACAAATCCAAACTTTAGGGAAGTGGCCTTTTTTGATCCCTCAATTTGCTAGATTTTTGAAAAAAGAGGCAGAATATGCAGGTTTCGAAAATGTGAAAATCTATGGTAGAATACTTGTTTCTCGAAATAAACGTCCTTTGATTCATATTGTGCCTCCAGATATAGATTTAGCCAGTTTAAAAATGAAAAAAATTGGTCACAATGAATGGATATTACGCTATCCAGATGAAGATGGTTTTTTTAAGTAAAGTATCTAATATAGTTGTTTATGAATAGTAATGTATTGCTGTTAGTGCTTAGTTTATTTATTTGGAGTTGTGTCGCACCAGAGACGGCTTCACACTTAGAAGGTAAGTACGAAAGAGTTAGAGAATTAGGAGATTTTTATACGGCTATTGTCTATCTGCATGAGTTGCAGGATTTGGGGGGGGAAACACATTCTGTATACAGGCGCTTGGCTAAATGCTATTTTGAAGTTCAGAATTATGCTCCTGCTATAAAGGCAGCAGATAAAATATTAGAGGATGCGAATGAGCTAGAAAAAAAAGATCTATTATTAATTAAAGCAAAATCATATACAGAATTAGCTCAATATACAGATGCAATTGGTGTCTATGATGCCTTGGCTTTGATCGATAAGGATCTAGAATTAGAGTACTTATATCAGACAGGTGTATTGTATAATGCTTATGGAGATTTGGGAAGTGCATCACTTAGAATGCAAGAAATAATTAAAAATCCACTGGCTCGATTGGTGCAAAAAAATCTTGCATTTGATAATGCACCTCCTGAACAGGTTACTTACTATCAGGCAGCACTCAATTTTATAGGTGTTGTTCAGATGCAGGCAAAAGATTTAGAACAGGCTAGATTGACTTATGAACAATTGCTCAAAGAGCCTAAGCCCTTTAGATTGGCAATGGAGAATTATAATACATTGCTTCAAATAATAGAAACAGAAAAGGTTAGGACAGAGTAACAATAAAACAAGATGCTAGGCTGTTGCCTAGCATCTTGTTTTATATAC
>JAAEPD010000629.1 GCA_024222455.1 Aureispira sp. | reverse complement strand
TTAATCCAAATAAGCAAAATCTTATTATAGGCGGTTAACCTTTTGTCTAAACCTAAGTCTTGATTATGAATAACACGGCGAAGAGAATCAATCTTTTTATCACGATTCTGTTGTGCGACACAATAGTGTGAAGAAAGCAATAAAGTAATAAGAAGGAGTAACTGCTTCATGAAAAAATTGAGCTAAGAATCAAGTTTAATATAATAATGATTAAGTATTGAATTAAAATTAGTTTAAAGTAAATTAAAATCAGAAAAATTGATTTCCAAGGATTGTCCAAGATTGGCTAATGCTCTATCTACAGCATAAAATAGCAAATCTGTTGTTTGATAATCACTTGGCTTCAACCATCTAGCTTTAAGCTCTTTCCAAACACGCTCACAGATATTTAAATGTGGCGAATATGGAGGCAGATAGAAAATATACAAACCTCTATTCTGCCAATAAGGTAAACGTTCTTTGATTTTATGGGCAGTATGGATACTCGCATTATCTAGTACAATAACAGTTGGTTTAGTTATTTCAAATGAAAACAACTCCAATTGTTCTAAAATAAATGAAGCATTTATGGATTCCGTTGTCGTTTTATAAAATAGCTTATTATCTCTTGATATCATGGCAAAACAGTTAAGTCTCCCCTGCAGGGATAAAGACTTGTTCATCATCGAATTGCCAGCCATAAGGGACATAACCTGTTTCACAAACAGAACTTTCATCACCATAAAAAATCTCAATTAGATTTTCTTGACTTTGTTGTTCTAATAGCGATAACATTTCCTTTCTGACTTGATATAGTTCTGGATCTGGTTCCTTTTTGGTGCCTAATCTAATCCGTTTATATCGGCAGTTATGCTTTTTAAAAAGCGTTTCAAGGTTGATTCACTAAATTTTTTTTGGAGTTTGTTTTCAAGTATTTCCTTTGCTTTTTTTAACCGTTGACGTTCCTTTTGAACTTCTTTTTTTATTATTTCTTTATCTGTATGAGTATCAAGTATTGGTTTCCTTCCGCGACCTGGTTTAGTATGTAAACCAAGTATACCCTCCGCTTCATAACGATTTAACCAATTGTTGACACTTATCTCATGCATACCAACAATTTTTCCTATATCTTTTGATATTCGTCCATCAGCTTTAAGCAATATAATATGACATCCTTTTCGGAAAGCCGACTTTTTTCCTGTTTGGTAGCCTTTTTCTAACTCTAAACGAGTTAGAGATGTTAAAACTACTGTCCGTTTTTGTCCCATTTTTTTTAGGGACAATATAACATTTTATTTAAAACTAATTTTGAACTAATACTTATCACGAATTAAGATGTATAGTTTTTCTTGAGGTAGTTCTGAAGTTATGTAAAGCAACAGCAACTTTCATAACTAGCTCCCTTTTATCATACCCTTTAAGACGTATTTTATGACGAATTATTTTTAATCTACCCCACCAAAGGCATGTTCTACTCTTACCCTTAGGCTACTTAAAGCACGATTCAATTGCTTTTGGACAATGGATAAAACTCATTTTTTAGGCTTTTAAAAAGGTAAAACAACGGACATTATCATGAATAGAGTTGTCTGCAGTTGAAATAGTAGATTTTTAAGCTTATTGTTTTGCCATACGAATATATTCGTGATAATGCCTACTGTTAATAAAAGGATAGTAAGATATAAAAAAATAAGTACCTCAAGAAAAACTACCTATATCTTGAGCAATTAATACAGACTTCAACCCTGTATAACGAGCAGTCGTTTGATCTTTTTTGAGCGCAATATGTATAGCTTTAGCTGTTCCGATTAGTACAACCAATTTTTTACCTCTAGTAATTCCTGTATAGAGTAAGTTTTTGAAGAGTAAGGCAAAATGTGTTGTGTGAATAGGCATCACAATACAAGGACACTCACTTCCTTGATACTTGTGTACAGAAACAGCATAGGCTAAAACAACTTCATCCATTTCTGAGAAACCATATTTAACTACACGATCATCAAAACGAATATGTACTTCATGTTCTACACGATCAATTTTTACGATTCGACCTACATCTCCATTATAAACTTCCTTATCATAATTATTGCGCATCTGCATTACCTTATCATGTAGATGGAAAGTAGTCCCCCCTTTTCGCAAAGGCAGATCAGAAGGGTTTAATCGTTGTTGCAAGAGTTGATTAAGATTGTGTGTTCCAATTATACCTCGCTTCATTGGACTTAAAACTTGTATATCCTCAAAGCGATCAAAGCCATAGCGTTTTGGAAGTCGTACAGCCACCAAATCAGCTATTAGAGCAGCTATCTTTTCTGTGTCTTCTTCTTGGATAAAAAAGAAATCTCCATTTTGTTGAATCTTGGTATTAGGGAACTTACCTTGATTAATTCGATGAGCACTAGTCACAATCAGCGAGTTTGCAGCTTGTCTAAAAATCTCAGTCAATCGAGTTACAGGCAACTGTTTAGAATTTATCATATCGTTCAGTACATTGCCTGCACCAACACTAGGAAGTTGATCTACATCTCCTATCAAAATTAATCGAGCATGGTCTGGAATTGCTTTGAGTAAGCTATACATCAATACCGTATCAATCATACTAGCTTCGTCCACAACCAATAAATCTATATCCAAAGGATTCTCCTTATTATGTTTGAATCCTCCAATTTTAAAATCAAATTCTAATAAACTATGAAGGGTTTTAGCCTCCATTTTCGTAATTTCAGACATACGCTTAGCTGCCCTCCCTGTAGGAGCTGCTAAACGAATTTTAGTAGTTAGTTTTTTGTGTATGGATAGAATGACATTGGTAATGGTGCTTTTGCCTGTACCTGGGCCTCCTGTAATAATGTGTACTTTCTCTACTAAGCTCTTTTCTACAGCAGCCCTCTGCCCTTCTGCTAAATCAATATTCAAGGCTTTGGAAGCCCATTCAACAGCTTTATGCGTATCTATTGATTTTAAGGTGGAGGAACTTCCTAATAAGCGTTTTAATTCTCTAGCGATCCCTTCCTCACAAACCTTAAAGGTTTTTAGCCAGACAAAAGCTTTGGGGGCACCTTCCACCAATAAAGCATCTATAACGACTCGCTGCTCAGCCACAGAAAAATCTAGCCGATCATCCACTAATGTAGTATCTACCTCCAAAAGCTTTGCTGCATTTTCTAAAAATAGATCTACAGGTACACAAGTATGCCCATCATTAGATAAGGTGGACAATACGAATTCTATTCCAGCATCAATCCTGCGATCTGAGTCTTGTGCTATGCCCATTTTATTGGCAAGTCCATCTGCTGTTTTAAAACCAATACCATATATATCTTTAGCGAGTTGGTAAGGATTTTCTTCTAGTTTTGGAATGCTTTCATTGCCATAAGCCTTGAATATTTTTTGTGCATAGGTAGGACTCACTCCAAAGTTTTGCAAAAAGACCATTACCTCTCTAATCGCTCGCTGTTCTGCCCAACATTCTTTTATCTTTTTTATGCGCTTAGCTCCTATACCATCAACATTAAGCAGCTCATCAGGCTGAGTATCGATAACTTCTAAGGTCTTTTCTCCATGATACTTTACAATGCGTTCCGCAAAGACAGGACCTATTCCTTTTATTAATCCTGATCCTAAATACTTTTTGATGCCATTGACAGTGGCAGGTCGTTGTACTTGGTAAGTTTTTACTTTAAATTGAAGGCCATGCTTATGGTCATTATGCCAAAATCCTTCACATCGAACAGTTTCTCCTACTTGAATAGAGGGCATATCCCCTACTATTGTAGTTAATTCTATCCTTTTAGCTTGCTTTAGCTTGGCTACTGTAAAGCCATTTTCAGCATGCTGGAAGGTAATGCGTTCGATATATCCAAATATGGTTTCCATTTGACTAAAATAAGAGGTCTTTTTGTTAATATTTGACTAAAAAAGTTGAAAACACAATGACAACCTTCTTTTGACTAAAATCCAGAATAACACAGGCATTCACTTTTTCCAGTATTTTTTTGTGTCAATCCTTCCAGTTGATAATTCCAAGAACCCATAAAATAAGCAAAGAGCCTTAGATTCGATATTTACTCATCCGAAAACACCGTATTTCCTTTTTTGTCAATAGTTTCCCAAGTTGACGCACCTACTTTTCGTACCAATGCCTTTCCATCTTGAAAAGAAAGCGCATTGCCAAACTGTGGCTCAATAACCCAATCGCCTGTAACATCAATATATCCCCATTTCCCATTCGCTTTTGCAGCTCCCAAACCTTCACTAAAGGATTTGGCTACCTCAAAATTTTGCCCACCAAAAGCAGCATTTCCTTTTTTGTCGATAAAAAATATTTTGTCGTTTCGTTTTACAGGACAGTAGCCTTCGCCAAAGTAACCTACTTGTGTATATTTCGCTGTAATCACTTCTTTTCCTCTTTTATCAATAAATCCCCAAAGTCCGGTGGCTGTGTCAGGAAGCACAGCTGCTAAACCCTCGTGAAATGGTTGAGCCTCGAAATAGTTTGCCGTAATTTTGATCGTTCCCGATTTATCCATATAGCCCAATCGTCCATTTTGCGAAATCATAGCCAAGTCACTTTCGAATGAGCCTCCCCAAAATCGCCAATGTGCTTTTTGTTCTGTGTGTTTAGTGCTTCCTGCCGTTGCACGTCGACCAAAATTGATAAGGCCTTTTATCATTGCTGGTAAAATAGTAATGCCTTCACCCACGCTGGTCTTTTCTTTTTTATAAGAATTTCGAGTCCAATAAACGATAGTTTCCCACTCTGCTAGACCATCAAACTCAGGGCCTATAGCTTTTCCGCTACCAAGATCGAAATACTGATATTTTAATACATCATCCTTGACATAGCCCAAAGAGATAATAGTGGGCGCTACCTTTTGCAAGTATTGGTGTTCGGAATCGTGATTTCTTGCATTCCGGGTATCTTCTCTGCTAAGATAGTAAGAAGTTTCGCTTTTCAGGTCGATCCAAAGTTCCTTATATTTGGCCTCACTATCTTCAGGGACATAACCAACCCAAATTAAATCGTCAAGTTTTGCTGTAATATTCAATCCGTATTTATAACTATACTTATTTTTTTCTTGGTACAATAGTTTACCCGATTTGCCATAAATGTATAACCATTTATAAGTACAAGCGACCAGCAAACCAGCCTTTCCTTCCAAGCGGGCATATTTACCGTGTTCAAGAACAGTCTCTCCTTTCAAGTTGACGGCGCCCCATTTCTTTCGTAGTTTTGTAATCAGGACACCGTCCCTTGCTAAGTCGAATTTTATGGAATCTGCTGTGGCACTATACTTTATTTTTAGATTATCGTCGAGTACTCCCCAAGATTTTCCTTTTCGAAAAACCCACCCTTCTGAAGAGTAGGCCAATTGATCGTATTGTGTAGGTAATAACTCATTGAAATGCTCATCAAGAATCCCCCAATATCCATACTGTTTTACGACAAGGCGTGTTTTCTGAGACCGATGGACATAGATTTCGTTGTATTGTGGTACAATTATAGTTTTCAATTTATCATCAACCAAACCATATTTACCACCAATTTTGGCCAACCATCCATAAGGGGTAGCTACTAAGTCTCTATCGCAATCCAACACTGTTTTGTCCGAAGTGTAATAATACGTGCTGTAGTTAGATCCACTCAGAAAGATAATATCTTCAGTAAGGTACCCCACAGAATTATAATATTGATTAGGAACGCCAACTATTTTGCCTGTGTGAGCATCCAGTATTCCTTTGTAAGACATTTTTTTTGAACTTGGGGTTCCAAACCAAAACAACCCTTTTTCTATAGGTTTGAATGCTCCGTGCCAATCGCTCACCAACTTCCCATCTTTATTGATCACAGCAAATAGAGAATCATCCAAAAGACTACTGGGTACTTTTTTTATAATTGCAGGAGCTTCATCTAAATCAAAATAACGCAGAGATGGAGGCCCAATTTTGCGGCCTTGGCTATCTACATATTGATAATGGTGATCATTAAAAAAATTATCTACTTTGAGTCTGCAACGATCATTTTTCCATATTCCTGGCTCTAGAATCTTTTCTACCAATTTGCTCCCTTCTTCGTCGAGTAGCAAATATCCCCAAAAATCTTTTACAAAGACTAGCCCTTTGTAAAAGTCACCCAATTCTTTATAATTCTGACAATCAATAAGCACTTGGCCTTTTTTGTTGATATAAACCCAACGCTTAAAACTTATGTTATTCATCACAGCGGCCTTTCCATAAGAAAAACTGTGGACATCGCCATACTTAGGGCTCAATACCACCTTTCCCAAAGAGTCAATAAAGCCCCAAAAACTGCCGACTTTGACTGCCGCTAGCCCATCCGAAAATGGGTGCGCCTTGTTGTACTGTGCTTTTATGACCCACTTATCTCCAACTTTGTAACCATATTTCCCCTTGCTATCTTTAGATAGTTGAGGCGTTTGAGCAATGAGCATTTTGTCATTACCCAACAATATTCCCAAAAACAAAAACAACTTGACAATTGTAAATTTCATAACGAATTTTTATGGGTTGTATAATTATCGAAAAATGTGCTAATTAGAACTTGAATATGTGCTAATTTAATACTTTCTAACTAATCGACTTAAGCTTACTTGGCATATTTGAGCTTATGCTTTTATAGTAGCTATATATTTAGGGAGTAGATGCAATAAAACAGCCTATTTAAATAAAAAAGAGTTTTGATCTAAAATCTAGACCAAAACCCTTTTAACTAACTGATTATCAGCTATTTTATAGCTGATTTTGTGAGTGATATTGGATTCGAACCAACGACCCCTACCCTGTCAAGGTAGTGCTCTAAACCAACTGAGCTAATCACCCTTTTGCTATGCAATGCATAAATATAACACTTTTATCAAAAAAGAAAGTTCCTGTAGTCAAAAAAGTGTATTTTAGGGCAATGAATCATGCTGTCTTACATTTTAGCTGGGCAATAGCTTGCATAGTCCTTGGGCTTTGGGATTTTTTTGCACTAGAGCAAGCCAAAATAGAAACCACTGCCAATAGCTTTTTACTCCTACTACCATCTATTATTGGGGCTATAGGTTTATTACTGTCTCCTTTAGGGAGGACAGACAGCCTAAGCCCACCCAAAATTCAGCAATTTTTGGTCTTTTTCTCTATTTTCGCAGTCATTCATAGAATACTATGGATTCTTCCTATGAATTGGAGTTTTGGTCTTAGAAATTTAATTATTCTAACTCTTATTTTAGGAATAATAGGCAACTATTGGTACTCAAAAAAACAGTCTGCTTAAAAATCTCCAAACTCTTTGTATTTTTGTTCCAATTCAATCGTCATATCATTTACCATAATTCTTTTTTATAATGTCACGCATCATCATTCAACTCATCGGCTGGAGTTTTATATTTGGAATTTCAGGTTGCCAAGAAGGAGAACCTCATCAGCAATTAGAAGAAATTCAAACTGATTTTTCAGATGCCGTTATAAAACAGATTTATAATCTACAAAACAGTCGAAAGACAGATGGAATTTTGCCTTTTTTGGCAGTTGATAACCCCAGTCACCGATACAGGGCTGCATTATCCTTAGTTTCAGTACAAGATACTTCAGCAATCAATGACTTGCTTAATACACTGAATGATGACTACGAACAAATTCGTGGTGCAGCAGCCTTAGCATTAGGTCAAACTAAAAACATAAAAGCAGCAGATGTTTTAGCTAACGCCTTTCAACAAGATTCTTCTAGAATAGTTCAGGCAGCTATACTAGAAGCAATAGGTAGATGTGGTTCAGAGGAACAACTCAAATACCTATGTACAACTCGCCCTTATCCTATCAAGGATAGTATATTATTGGAGGGACAAGCCTTGGGGCTTTATCGTTTTGCGCTAAGAGGACTCATCCATCCAGAAGGCACTATGAAAATCATGAATGACTTTATTGCCAATTCACTAATGTCGACCAAACCTCGATTTGTAGCAGCTAATTATTTGGCTAGAGCCAATGACATTGATTTAGTCGGTTATGAGAATGTTTTGATCAATAATGTGCAAGAAGAAAAGGACCCCAACACACTAATGTTTTTAGTAACGGGGCTAGCAAAAGTAAAAACTATAAAAGCCCTTAAGGTCCTAAAAAAAACCTATAGAAGCCATGAGGATTATAGAGTACGTTGCAATATTATTAGGAGTCTAAAACATTTTGAATACGATTCAGCCAAGACTGTTGCCTTTGAAGCCTTGCGAGACACCAACTTACATGTCAAAATTGTTGCAGCTGAATACTTTTATTATAATGGTAAAGATATTGACGCTTTCAATTACACCAATATTGCTAAAACAAATCCTTATTGGCAAGTGCGTACCATGCTTTATGCAGCAGCCCTCAAAAATTTGATCTATTATAAAACACAGACTAAAAACTTCATTAGTCAAACACTAATCAAACGATATAAAGAAACCCCTAATCTGTACGAAAAAGCAGCATTACTAAGAGCATTGGGCAATTTTGGTTGGAATTATAAGTTCCTCAGTAGAGAATTAGTACCGCCATCAGATACAGTAGAAATCCCCTATGTAATAAAGTCAAGTATAGCAGATGCCCTAGTCATACTTCGTAGTAATCCTAATCTAAATAAAGATTTTGGGTTATCTACCCAACGTGTACTGACAGAGCTTAACGCTATTTTCAGACGTTGTATAGAAAGTTCAGATCCAGCGATCATAGCTATTGTTGCAGATTTATTCGCTAGCAAAAGTAGTGATTTCAAAAAAGCATTTCCAGACTATAGTTTTCTGAAAACAGCACAACAAAAACTTCAACTTCCTCGTGATGTAGAAACCTATATTTATCTACAAAAAGCAATTGATGCTTTTGAAGGTAAAACAACTAAAATACAACATACCAATCGTAGTAGTTTTACAGACATAGAATGGTCGCTTA
This sequence comes from Aureispira sp., assembly GCA_024222455.1. Classification (GTDB taxonomy): domain Bacteria; phylum Bacteroidota; class Bacteroidia; order Chitinophagales; family Saprospiraceae; genus JAAEPD01. The sequence continues at coordinate 1,420 of JAAEPD010000629.1, read as the reverse complement.
TCACAGCTTTAGGCGAAACATCCAAAGTAACGTTGCAAACTAATAAAGGTAAAATTGTATTGCAATTACTAACCAAAGATGCTCCAGCTACAGTTACACAATTCATCAACTTGGTCAAAGCAGGCTATTACAAAGATAAAGTTTTTCATAGAGTTGTCCCTAATTTTGTAGTGCAAACTGGTTGTGCTCGTGGCGATGGCTGGGGAGGATTTGAAGTTAGTGTTGCCTCAGAATTCAGCAAAACTCAGTACAACACTGAAGGTATGGTGGGCATGGCTTCTGCTGGAAAAGACACAGAAAGTACACAGTTGTTTATCACACACTGTCCAACAATCCATTTAGATGGGAATTACACCATATTTGCAAAAGTAGTGCAGGGAATGGATGTTGTACACCAATTGCAAGTTGGTGATAAAATCGAAAATGCTGTTTTAGAAAATTAGTAGTTTACTTTTGCCAATCAGGAACATCCATTGGTTTAATAGTATAGTCATGCAATGGCCTATCTTTCACGAGAACAGCGCTATCTACAGCTTCTACTTTATCTTCTTGGATAGATTCAAAATACCAAGTTAGTTCATCTTCTAGGCGTTCAGTATAAAACTGTGTTCCATCAAATAGAGCCAAGGCTGTCCATCGACCAAAAAGGGGTAAATAATGCAAGGTATCTCCTTCCCATTTAGATTGAAGTTTGTAGTAATCATCCTGTGGTTTCCACATCCATTCTTTTTCTTTAAATAAAAATAGGGTAACCGATTCACCATCATATTCAAAAAGGTAAGTTCCAGGGCCTATAGATCGATTTTCCCTACTGATATAACGTGTTTCTTTAGGTATTTGCCAAAGGCCAACAGCAGCGTTCTTAGATAACATAGGAGTATTTTTAGTAGATGATTGAGGTGGACTGCAAGCCCATATTGCTAAGCAAATAAATAGATATACATATTTTAATAACTGCCTCATTATCTGTTAGTTTATAAAAGGTAAAAACCTCTAATAATAATACTTTAGGGAAGTCATGGGGGTTAAGCAATTCAAAAGCTAGTTCAGTATTTTTTGTCATCTGCACTCAACAATAATTCTGATAGATTTTGGAGTTCTTCAAGGCTTAGCATATTAGTTATTTTTCCTTAAAATACCATAATATCAAGAAGAAGGCAAGCCATAAACTAAAAAAGGTGCACCATGGTGCACCTTCAAAAATTTATTCTATTAACTTGTTTTTATCTAACTTCTAGAAGGGAACGTTCCTTGTAAAGCTATTATAAAATTTACACATTGATAAGGTTGAATATTATTATGCCCTTGGCTTCCTCCTTGATTTCCAACAGAAGCACTTACTGTAAGATTGTGAGAAACACCACCTAATGAGTTATTAGTACCACCAGAAGTATAAACCACATCATCTGAATTTGTCTTA
>JAAEPD010000628.1 GCA_024222455.1 Aureispira sp. | reverse complement strand
AGAGAATCACAACGATTCTAAGCAAAGTGATAACTCGAATAATATTTCTTTAGAATAGTCAGGGGACTTATAGTCCTAATTTTTAACCTACCAGACTTCAGCTGGTAGTATTTCAGTGATAGAAAACATCTATGACTTCAAAATATGAGTTATTGCTGTTCAGTATATTATACTTTGATATAATGAAAATGAAGCATAAAAATTGTATTTAATATGTAAAAAGTGTGCATACTTTGCTTATAGAGGGCACTGATAAAATAGAAAGCCTGCTTTGATTTGTATTCAAAGCAGGCTTTCTATTATTGTAATATGAGTTAACTCATTCCATTATTGTCCGTTCTCATAGTCCTCTATCGCACCTTCAAATAAGGCCCAAATTTGGTTTCTAGGTATATGTCCTACAATTTTGACAGGTTCTTTCTTTACTGGATGGATAAAGCTTAAACTGTAAGAGTGTAAGTGAATACGTCTGTCCTTATTGCGTCGTTCAGCTCCATATTTTCGATCGCCTCTAATATGACAACCCATCTTGGCCAATTGTACTCGTATTTGATGAGGACGACCTGTTTTAGGATTTACTTTTAGTAAGTGATGATCACCTATACTAGAAAGTAATTCATACTTTAAAACAGCCAATTTACTATTCTTGTATTTTTGACGTGTAAATGCAGTTGTAATATTCCGCTCATTATCCTTCATCAAGAAATGAGTAAGTTCTCCCTCTAATTCCTTAGGACGTTCTTCTGTAATCGCCAAATATGTTTTTTCGACTTTTCTATCTTGAAAAAGTCTGTTCATTCGCTCTAGAGCTTTGCTCGTTCTAGCAAATAGAAGTACACCACTTACAGGTCTATCCAAACGATGAATGGTGCCTAACCAAACATCTCCAGGTTTGTTATAACGTTCTTTTATATATAGTTTCACTAACTCTGATATAGGCATATCTTGAGTTGCATCGCCTTGCACCAACCAGCCGCTAGGCTTATTGACAGCAATTAAATGGTTATCTTCATATATAACTTGCAATTCTCCGAACATAGTAATTTATATACTTAGTGTTATAAAAATGTGCTAACTCAAATTTTCTGAATTAACACATTTTATTAATTGTATTAGTTCAAGCATTTTTACTTTATCAAGCTAAAAAAAACTTCACGAACTAATGTTATTAAAATCCTAATCTTAGAAGTTGTTTGAAATTAAGCAATATTTATATATGACATCTCTTTTGCAGTTACTTTGCGTTAATTAACAACAAAATCGTACTCATATTATAAAAAATCATTAATTCTAAACAACTTCTTAAATATCGTATTTGAAATTATGATTGGCCTCTATATTCAGAAGTGTTTCATAAATCAGTTTTATTACATTAGATACATCGTCTTTATGTGCCATTTCAACAGTTGTGTGCATATACTTGAGTGGCAATGAGATCAAAGCAGAAGGTACACCACCATTAGAGTAAGCAAAAGCATCTGTATCAGTACCTGTAGCTCTAGAACTAGCACTCAACTGCACAGGGATTTCCTTATCTTTTGCAGTGTCTTTTATCAACTTCAATAAGTTGTTGTGGACCGCAGGAGCAACTGTTAAGTCTGGTCCTTTACCACCTTCTACATCACCATGTTTTTCGCTGCTTACTAGCGGAGTAGAAGTGTCGTGAGAAACATCTGTAATAATAGCTACATTAGGTTTGATAGTGTCTGTAATCATCTGAGCTCCTCGTAAACCTACTTCTTCTTGTACTGCATTGACTATATATAGTCCAAAAGGGAGTTCGTTTTTATTTTCATGCAACAAACGGGCAACTTCAGCTATACAAAAGCCTCCAATTCTATTGTCCAAAGCACGACCTACATAGTAGCGATTATTAATGATTTCTAGTTCATCAGGATAAGTAATTACACAACCCACATGAATTCCCATTTCTAAAACTTCCTCTTTGCTAGAGGCTCCTACATCTATAAAAATGTTTTCTATTGTAGGTTTTAGGTCTGCTTTACTACCTCTACGGGTATGGATTGCAGGCCAACCAAATACCCCTCTTACTATTCCATTAGGGGTATGAATATCAACACGTTTAGATGGAGCAATCATGTGATCAGAACCGCCATTACGAATAACTTTTATGTATCCTTCTTTAGTTATGTAGTGTACAAACCAAGAGATCTCATCAGCATGAGCTTCGATCACTACTTTATATTCTGCTTTTGGATTGATGATTCCATAGACAGTACCATAGTTATCTACCTTATAATCATCAATATAAGGCTTGATATAGTCTAACCATATTCTTTGTCCAGGAGCTTCAAATCCTGTAGGAGAGGCATTGTTTAAATATTCTGCTAAGAATTTTTCGGATTTTTCTGTTATTATACTCATAAAAATTCAATTAGGCGTTCACTTCTTTTTGAGGTAGTTTGTTGATAATGAAATAGGTGTATGTGAACGAGTGCTGTTAATCTAATATTCTTGATTGAAAAATGTAATTGTTAATTGTTCTTTTTGATGCACGGATGCAATCAGAATCGACAAATATACAACTATTTTGCTAACCTCCTTGATTCCAGTATTCGAATTTTTAAGAGACATTATAGAATGTGATCAATAGAAAAGTTTTTTGAAAAAAAATACTACTTTCGCAAGCGAAAAATACATTTGTAAGTCTAGAGCATGACTTCTTTATAAAATTAGATTGGACATTGAATAATAAGTTTATTGATCTTATTGAACAAACCTATAGTTTTCCTCAAACTGTTTTTAATGTAGAGGGAAACAATTTACTATTTAATGATATTGACCTAAAGGGCTTGGTGCAGAAATTTGGCTCGCCACTAAAACTAACCTATTTACCAAGAATTGGAGGGCAAGTGGAACGTGCAAGAACCTACTTTGCCAATGCAATGGAGAAATGTGCTTATAGCAAACCTTATGAATTTGCCTATTGCACTAAAAGTTCTCATTTTGCCCATGTTATAGAAGAGGTTTTGAAACATGGCTCACATCTAGAATTATCCTCTGCTTTTGATACTGAAATTGTATTAAATCTATATAAAAAAGGCTTGCTAAAAAAGGATACCTATATTCTTTGCAATGGCTATAAAACTTCAGATTATTTTACGGGCATTCAGCGAATGATGAATGCTGGGTTGACTAATGTTGTTCCTATTCTGGATTGTATGAGTGAGTTGAAAGTTTATGAAACTTTTGATGCAGAGCAAGTTAATATTGGTATTCGAGCAGCTACAGAAGAGAATCCAACCTTTGAGTTGTATACTTCTCGGTTTGGGATTCGACAATCTGGTATTCTAGATTTTTACCAATATAGAATACACAAACACCCTAAGATTAAACTCAAAATGCTGCACTTTTTTGTGTACACAGGCATTAATGATACTACTTATTTTTGGAATGAGTTGCATAAGTATATAAAGTTATATGTTCGTCTTCGTAAGCTTTGTCCTACTTTGGATATGTTGAATATAGGAGGAGGATTACCTATCCAAAATTCTCTAGAGTCTGAATATGATTATCAGTATATGTGCAATGAGTTGGTTGCTCAACTTAAGAGTTATTGCACTGAAAAAAATGTACCTGAACCGACTCTTTTTTCAGAGTTTGGCAGTTTTACGGTAGGAGAGAGTGGTGCTTGTATTTTTGAGGTGCTTGATACCAAAAGGCAAAATGATCGAGAGACTTGGTATATTGTAGACAACTCGTTTATTTCTACCTTACCAGACATGTGGAGCAATAAACAGGATTTTGTAATGTTGCCTATCAATAAGTGGAATGAGGAGTATCAACGTGTAGTTTTGGGTGGTTTGACTTGTGACAATGACGATTACTTTATGTCAGGAACTGATAGTGGAGAACTGTTTTTACCTGTAATAAATCAGCATGATGCAGAGCCTTTGTATATCGGTTTCTTTCATACAGGAGCTTATCAAGATGCTTTGAGTGGTTTCAGAGGAGTACATCATTGCCTTATCCCTTCACCTAAACATGTATTGATAGATCGGGATGAGGACGATAATCTGGTTTATAAATTATTTGTAGATGAACAAGATGCAAATGGGATTTTGAAGACTTTAGGCTATTAGATCTCAACTACTTATTCTGTTGGAGGCATTAGTTCAACTCGAGTTTTTTTGTCATCTTCCCAGTCTTTAAAAGCTTCTATTTCACCTCTATAGTTGTTGTAAACCCAAGTCAATAAAGCTAAATCATCTAAAAAGCCAATAACTAAAAAATCAGGGATTAAATCGAAAGGAGATACGAAGTAAATGAGTGCAGCTAGACTTAAGGCAGCATTGGTTTTGGATATACCTTTGTAATCACCTTTTACATAGGCTTGAACCATTCTTGTCAAGGTGCTCACATATTCCTTTAGGTCAGAGCTGAACTCTCGGACAGATTCATAACGTTGGAGTTGAGCCAGTGATTTTTTTAGGATTCTGAAAACAGCTATAGGTTTACCTAATAACTTATAAGAGCTCCTTAGAAAAATCTTGTAGAGCCAGGTTTCAGATATTTTCAGACCTTTTTTATTCAACTCTTTCTGAGAAAGGTTATCGATATCAGCTTCCGTAAAAAGCTTTTCCTTCTCTTTTTTATTTATCTTCTTCATAGAAATAGTAAAAATGTTGAATGCTTAATCTGTTGCAAGTAGTAATGTCTATTAACAGTGTGTGCATTTTTAGCTAAAACGCTAAAAATATCAGTAACCTTTTCTAATGAATTAGAAAAACTTCACACACACTATGACTTACTACAAAAATTAAGCATTCAACATCAAAAAATCAAATTATTCTACAACTATCTCAAAAGGCATACGCATTTGAATACCTTTATATTCGTTGATTTTCTTAAAGTTTTCAAAAATAGGATAGAAGTCTCCTAGCTCTTTAGCTAAGGCATTTTGAGGGATTTTATTGATTAATGCTTGCAATTTAGCTTGTGCCTTAGTTGCATCTTCCTCATTATCTCCTCCAAAACTTTCCATCAATGATTCTTGGAATGATTTAGTTTTAGGATAACTTACTACACGATAATCTGTAAGGTTTGCAAATTGAGCAGCAGAAGCTAGAGCTTCTTCCAGTCCACCCAATTCATCCACCAAACCAATTTCTTTAGCTTTGGTACCTAACCAAACACGACCTTGTGCGATACTATCTACATTAGCCATAGACATTTTGCGACCATCGCTTACACGTGTTTTGAATACTGTATAAATCTCATCAATAGACTCTTGAATGATTTGGCCTTCCTGTTCTGTAAACTCATAAAAACCAGCACCACTCATAGACGAAGAAAATTTACCAGTTTTGACAGTATCCATTGTCAAGCCTAATTTTCCTTCCATCAGTCCTCGAGTATTAGGAATCATCCCAAACACACCAATAGAACCCGTGATTGTGTTGTCTTCAGCAAAGATACGATCTGCATTAGCAGAGATGTAATATCCTCCAGATGCAGCAACGTCTCCCATAGAAGCAACTACAGAAATGCCTTGTTCTTTTGCTTTTTCGATTTCTCTCCAAATGATATCAGATGCTAATGCACTACCACCACCAGAGTTAACACGAATGACAATAGCTTTTACTTTATCGTCTTTACGAATCTTGCGGATAATACTTGCATATTTGTCTCCACCAATAGATCCTTGGTCGCCTTGACCATCTACAATGCTACCTTCGGCATAAACTACAGCAATTTTATCTGCGTTTTTATATTTATTGATGTTTACCTTGTTGATCTCATAGTACTTCTTGAGTGATACTACTTGTATTTTTTCTTTTTCTTTAGTAGCTAATTTATCACGAAGATCATCTAAGATTTCGTCTTTGTAGCGAACGCCATCAACTAACTTATATTTTTCTGCATCTTCTGCTCTACGCACTAAAGCATTGTCTGCTATTTTGTAAAGTTCTGCAACTGGTATATCACGACTTTCAGAAATATCTTTTAAGAAAAGATCATAAGCCCCACCAACATAAGCTCTAACCTGTTTGCGGTTGGCATCTGACATATCTGTACGGCGGAACGGTTCTGTAGCACTTTTGAATTTACCAGCATAATAGATTTGGAATTTAACACCCATTTTATCCATTAAACCTTTGTAATACATGATTTGAGCAGAAAAACCTAAGAAATCTACAGCACCTAATGGATGCAAGTAAAGTTCGCTAGCCACAGAAGCTAGGTAATAACCACGTTGAGAGTAGTAATTTCCATAAGCAACGATGAATTTGCCGCTTTCTTTAAACTCAGTTAGTTTCTTTCTAACAGTTTTTAGGGTTGTTAGGCCAGAACCAACACCACTCATGTCTAGGTAGATACCTTTGATGTGATCATCATTTTTAGCATGGTCTATCAAGGCACACAAATCAGATAAGCCAATATGCTCTTTGAATAAAGATTCTAAATCGCCTCCTTGTTGAGAAACATTATTTGTCAACTCCGGAATAGCTTGGCTGAGAGATAATTTTAATACAGAATTAGGTTTAGTCGTAGGAGGAACAGGAGACATTGCATTTACAATCATGATACCTACACCAACCAAAACGGCAAGTCCTAAAATTGTACCTAAACAAGAGGTGAATAGACCACCAAAAAAGCTTTTGACTCTACTTCTTTTAGGAGGAGCATATCCTCTTCCTGATGACTCGTTAAATTTTTCTTTCATATAGTTATTTTGTTTAAATTTTAATGCGAATAAATTTTAGTATTTGTGGTTCTAACACTAATATTATCTATTTGGTGCAAATATACTAACTTAGTTAGACGAATGATTTAATTTTTTCTGCCAACGGTCGATTTGTTGACGGAATATTCTTTTAAACTACTTTTCTTTCTCATTTTTGGCAGCCTTAGCTTTTTCTTTTTGCTCTTGTTTTCGAGCTCTTTTACAAGCCTTGTACTTTTTGTTAGAACTAAAAATGCTAACCATTGGAATATCTACAGCTAAAAAGGCTCCCCAGCGCCAGCCACTAGTTTTGTCTATGTTGAGTGTAGCATCGTTGACACTACGCAAATTGGGCCCTAATTGAGCGCCTACACCAATTGCAATAGGGTATTTTGGAACACCATAAATTAAATAACCTCCAGGAGCTAATACATTTTCAAATTTCAGGTCAGGCAACTCATTGGTTGTATTGTCTTGAAAACGGAAAGCAGTTAATGCTCCGACATCAAAAGCGGACAGCATTATACTCAATGCTCCAGCTCGTTTAAAACCCCAGTTGAAGGTGATCCCAACAGGAGCTGTTACTGCATAATAAGGCTTGGTGCCCACATCTTTTAATATTTCTTGTCCTGCACTAAGCCCAACATAGGCATTGAGCGCAATACTAAACTTAGAATATTTCTTGATGGCAGAACCTCCAGGAGGCAAAGCAAAGGCTTCAATAGCTTTGGATACCTCTTCTGGTGTCTTGGCCATGGCTGCTGTAGCTACAAAAGTACCATACTTAAGTAAAACTTGACGTTCGCAGTCATAACCAGGTGGCAACATCTTTTCTATGATGAATAGAGTGCTCAAGACTGCTGCTGTATACCTCTTTTTTCGAATATCAAGCCCCAATTTATTTAGGTCAGATATTACGGAAATGTATTTATTAACTAAACTGTCTTCTTTGTTGGTAGAACCAGTTAATTCTTTTTTGATAGCATAAGAATAATCTGCCAAATCAATAGTAGTTTGTACAAAACGATAGTAGTCATCATATTCGTCCTCAATGTTGGTAGATCTTGGATTGCCTAAGCGTTTGTTGACCTGATTTTGGCGAATACTATTAGCCAACTGCACTAAACTTCGCCCTTTCTCTACAAAACCACCTATACATCTAACAAAAAAACGTAGACGAGCATTGATATCATTCAAATCTAATAAGTATTCACCAAGTTTTTTGTCACCTAGCTTATACTCACTGCCTGTAGCGTACAATAGACCTAAGTAAAAATCTGCCATTACAGTATCTCTAACTAAGAGTTCCATTTGTTCGGGCATTATCCAATATCCTGGTTCTTCTTCTTGCTCTAGTGATTTAGAAAACAAGCCTAAAATTTTAAGATTCTCTTGTAGGGTTTTAAATGTTTTATCTTCTGTGGGGACATAATGAATAAAGGCCTTGTTGCCTAAATAGTCTATTACGCTTGCCGGAGTACTTTGATCCTTGAACATTTTGATGACTCGAAACCAATCGATCATTAACATTCGTACTTCTTCCTTTTTAATTTTATCTGTTTCTTGTAGGTATACTTGTAGGTTGTCTAACGTATTCTCCAAATCTGTCAAAAAACTTTCTCGAAGCACTTCCCAAAAAGCTTTGAATTGGTAAATGTCTTGATCTATAGTTTTTAGGACTGTTGCAACACTTGGGAAAAGGTATTGTAGCTCTTGAGAACTGTCTATTTTTTCTTGAAATTCCTTAAAAAAGGCAATATTTAACTCTTGCTTAGTTCGTTTGACCAAAAAGTCAGCTAGCCCAAGTAATAGGGTAGATGGAGAACTAAATCCAGTAGTGGCTGACTCGATAATATTAAAGGCAGATCGAGTTCCATCATCTTTACCTCTTCTTTTAGGAGCTTCAGCGGCATTAACTAAGGTAATCTGATTTAGATATTTACCTATGAATGGATTTTCTTTGGCATCAGCTAAAACTTTTGTTAGATCCTCATTAGGATAGTACTTTCGGAGAACTTCTAAGGTTTTTTTTGCGTTATCTTCACTAAACCCTAAATCTATATTCATAGATCCTTGAATCTTGAATGCATCGTTGTAAGCATACTGCCCCCAAGTCTTAAGAAAAGGGCTCATGCAAAGTAAAAAGGATAACGTAACTAGTACATTTTTCATAGTATGTATATTTGCATTACAAAGGTAGAAGAAGTATTGGCTGTCTATTCCTTAACAATTATACTAAATCGTTAAGAGCTTAAAGAAATTATTGATTAAAATTTGAGAAATGAGACATAGAGGTAAACATTCGAGCGATGATAAAATATTCACACCTAAATGGCAAGCTGTGCTAAAGGAGGCAGCTCAGGATTTATCTTTTCTATTGGGTAGAGGTTATGCTGATAAATCATCTTTGATGTTGGTTGGGAATCGTTATCAACTGAATACACGTCAGCAAAAGGCTTTGATGCGTATTAGCTGTCCTTCTGATCGGATAGGGCTTAGAAAGGGGAAAGAATTAAAACCAGAAGCCATCAAAGATCAAAAAATAATTATAGATGGTTATAATCTTTTGATTACTATCGAGGTTGCTCTCTCTGGTGGATTGTTATTTGATACGATGGATAATTGTTATCGAGATATAGCTAGTTTGCATGGAACGTACAAAAAGGTGGAGGAGACAATACCTGCTTTGGAGTTGGTAGGAGAGGCTCTCCAAAAATTAGAGGTGAAAGAGGTATTGTGGTATTTTGATGCTCCTGTGTCTAATAGTGGTCGTTTGAAAGTCTTGCTTTATGAACTTGCTGGCAAGTATGGATATTCTTGGCAAATAGAATTAGTGAATAATCCGGATAAAACAATAATTGAGCATAACCAAATTTCGGTAAGCTGTGATGGTTGGATTATTGACGAAACTGATCAATGGTTTAATCTTGCGAGGTATGTTATTGAAGATTCTATCCCTCAAGCAGAAATTTTAAAATTTTAATCAATTTGCAAGAAATTGATTATCAATAGTTAATGTTTTTAAAGCAAAAAAAGATGATTTTTTTTGCAAAAAAAACTTAAAAGTATTTGCAAAAATCAAAATGCGCCGTATATTTGCAATCGCTTCGCAGAACATGTGAAAGCAATTCAACTAGCAGGAGATTTGGCAGAGCGGTTGAATGCACTAGTCTTGAAAACTAGCATGGGTTAATAGCCCATCGGGGGTTCGAATCCCTCAATCTCCGCCATAAATACAACTCATTGAAATTCAGTGAGTTGTATTTTTATTTTAGACTAAGCAGATTGAGCTTTTGCCGCAAAATCTGAGTAAAAAAAAATGGCAAAAAAAGCAAGTGAGATAGGTCTGATAACGGCCTTAAAACTATCCGAAGAGCTAAAACGAACCTATGT
>JAAEPD010000627.1 GCA_024222455.1 Aureispira sp. | reverse complement strand
TTTCTAATAAAATTCTTTTTTAAAAGTGTCCCGCTAAATTGATACACCTCACTCCATGTCAAGATCATGTTTAGCAGTAGTTGCTAAGTTATTGATGCTAATTAGATAATTTTGTGGATACTCAGCTAAAATATATTCATTAGAAAAAATAGCGTCAAGCAGTTTATTTTTATATTCTAAACTTAGTTGGTATTCCCCTACAGCTTCATAATAACTTCCATAAATAGAATAATATAGCATTTGGTTACGAGTGGTTTGCATAGCTATGTCTAGCTTCAAACAATCTTCTTGTATTAATGTCTGAATTATGGATAAATCTTTTTCCCCTTCATTATAAAGAGCTCTTGCAGCATAAACCATCCTTTTATTCAAATCATTTAAGTCTATAAACAATCGAAGCTCCTTTATTGATTGATGTCCTTTTTTGGGGATTAAAGCAACTTTCTCCTTAGCTAATTCTTTAGTATAAAGTTTGTGTTCTGCTATTAATATACTAGGCAAAAGCTCGTACTTTTCGTAATTCAAAGCTTTAGTTTTTGCTTGCTCCAAAAGTTCTTTGGCTTGTTCATAAAGACCTCGATCAAAAAGTAGTGTGCTTTGATGCAATTGTTTTATAGCTTGGTGGAGTATAAATTCATCTTCATGATAGCTTTCTAGGCTTTCTAAAACTTGTTGGTATAAGTAGTTTTTTAGTACATGAAATTGCTTTATACTCTTATGCTCTTGCAGCTTTTTCTTAATCTTTTCTTCATCATATTTTCTCTGTCTTGACATTAAGTCAAAAATCTTTATATAAACACTATCCTTTCTACCAAACTTGGAAGCCTGGAGTTTAAAATGATGTTTCTCTTCTTTACTCAGAGATTGAATCAACTCATACAACTCATTAGAAACAGCCATAAAACACTTTTTTCAACTAACACAAAATACTACAAACCAACAACTTAAACCATAACTACCCTTTCAAGATTTTACAATAAATAAAAATGTTGGTTTGAAAATAATCATAATACAAAATATCTTTGGAGCACTAAGTTTAAACTTAAAAAATCTACTCATATCTCTCTATAAAATTAAAGTTTTCATGAAGAAATTTTATGTACTGTCGTTAATATTTCTATTCTCTTTGGGAAGTAAATCACAAATACAATTAGGAATTAATATAGATGGTGAAACTGTTGGGGACGAATCAGGCTGCGCTGTTTCACTAGATGGAAATAGAGTTGCTATAGGAGCTGATGGAAGTAATACTAACACAGGCCATGTGCAAGTATATTCATTCTGTTCAAGTGGAGAAAACACAGATACAAAAATACAAAGTGTAGCATTAGATGATAAAAGGTACATCTCAAACACATTAAATACATCCTATAAGGCAGAATTTAAGGTGTATCCTAATCCAACTTACAATATCCTACATATAGAAACACAGGAATCAGAAAATGTTGAATTGATTCTCTTTGATCAACTAGGAAGAGTCTTACACACTCAACAATTACAACAGAAGCTAGAAATAGTAGATCTAAACAAATTTACAGCAGGGATTTACTCTCTATCTATTACTAATAATAAAAAAATCGTTTACCAAAAAACAAGCCATAAAAACGCAACCTAATCAATTAGTAGAACAGTACAACAATGTAAAATTACTTATACCAATATAGATAATTTTTTTTATCCATTAGAAACTATGAATGGCTATAAAATTGACTAGAAATCGAGGCTTTACTAACTAGAGTTCAGTAATATAATGAGACTCCAATGATAAAGAATTAGAAAACTTATACCCTAAACACTTTCAACTACTTCATTAATGTATAATATACTTTTTATGGTTCTAATTTTATTTAGCTCCATGGTAAATCTGTATGCACAACCATTAGCAGAATTGGATCTGAATAATGAAAATGTAAAAATAACATACCATTTTGATAGCTATTATTGGATAGTAAAACTACATAATATCAGAGATTCTTTATGGGATTCAAAACTTGAATTTTCTAAAGGGAAGCATACCCCACAAATCCAAGAAACCCTAGATGACGGGTATCTTATACTAGGATCTTCAAGATCACCTGGAGAATATCTACATTTTGATGGTAGAATGCGTGATCATTGGATAGTAAAATTAGCTCCAAACCCCACAGACCTATGTTCAGAGAACCTGTATCAAGAGCTAAACTTTAAAATATATCCTATTCCATCAACTACTTATATATACCTAAAAACAGATCTATCCTTGCATGGGGAAAAATGCATAATCTATGACGATTTGGGAAAACCATTATCAACTCAAACTATCACCTCAACAAATACTTTTATCACTTTAGAAGGTTTGCGTTTTGGTAGCTATACATTATTTATAAAGGATCAGAGCGCATCTTTTTGCATTCCTAATTCTGAGGAGCTATTTGGCTTATAACATCTATTTCAATAGACACAATTATAATTTTCATACTCTGGCTACTAAAACTGCTTTATGCTTGTTATCAATAAGCTCAACAAAATAGTTTAAATCTATTCACATAACTAATTAATAAAATTTTTAAAACAATTTTTAATTTCCTGTACCATGAACAACAGTATAAAATTAATTTTATTATTTGCTATTACATTCATAATCAATATACAATCAATCTATTCACAATATACCCCATTTGATTTTAAAGGTGGAGAAACTTGGATAGATTGGGATATTGTTGATCCTAATTTCAATTATCCTAATGGTACTAGGATCCGCCAATCTATAAGTTGTGCAACAGATAGCATTAATGGGAAAGAATACAGATGGGCATCTAGGAAAATATGGTATTATGATTCTTATTATAACATAGAAAATGATTTTGCTGTACTATGGAGAGAAGATACTCTACTTCAAAAAGTCTATTATTATAGTGATGGTACAGAAAAAGTATTGTTTGATTTTTCTTTAGTAGCTGGAGACAATTTTAATAATAAAGTAGTTGCTTATACAACACAAATTAGTTTCTCTCGCCCTTTAGCTATTCCTCCCTATAGTGAGACTATCCATGGAGCAAAAAAAATAAAATTTACTGATAGTACTTCTTGGGTTGAAACAGTAGGTTCAAACGTTGGAGGTATATTAGGACATTTAGATACAATTGCATCATATTGGAGGGGAATGAATAATACTAGCCATAATGGAACCAATAACTGCATAGAATATACTCCTCCCAATAACTATAGATATAAACCTATGCTAAAAACAGGAGCAACAGCTAGTAAAAGCTGTATTTTTTTTCAAAATAAAAAACAACAAATTAGATGTCCAATATCATTGAATGGACATGTATATTACACTACATATTATAACAACTCTAGTACTGATTCAACTCTACATGGAGTAGGATCTGGGTATTTACCTTGGTTATTAAGAGAAGATACCTTAAACAAAAAAATATATAGATATTCTACAATAGATAACACAGAAGAACTTGTATTTGACTTCAACCTAAAACAGGGAGATACTACTCATACAGGAAAAGTAGTATCCAAAGTCTTATATGAAAGTGTAAACAACACTACTGATACGGTTCTTCGCCGAACTATTTATTTTCAAGGCCCTCTTCACTATGAAAAGTGGATAGAGGGAATAGGCTCTAACTATGAAGGCTTTTATCTAGAGTATTATCAATGTCAAAATCCTCCACCTCCTTACCCTCCCTTCAGTTATAGTTTTTCTAATGAATCTATTAGTTGTTTAACTTCTTCGGTTAGACATACTCCAGTAGTTTCTAAATCAATAAATATATTTCCAAACCCAACAACAGATAGACTAACTATCCAAATGGAAAATACAGAAACTCCATTCTATTATAGGATCTATACGATAGAAGGGTTATTAGTGCAAAAAGGAGAACTTGTCAATAATAGCATTGAATTAAAAAATGATATAAAAGGCTTAATGATTCTACAGTTACAAAACTCTACAGAACAACTTAGTACCAAGTTTATACGAAAATGAAGTAATTAGCCATAAAATCAACTACTAGAATGATTTTATTGGGATGATGCTCTAAACAACATCATTATTTTTTGATTATAGCAATACTATTCTAATGAAAAAAATACTATTTATATTTTTGCAATTCTATATCAGTACACTTACTGCTCAGAGAACTACAGGTAATTATTTAAAAAGTGAGTATCGGATAGACGTATCCTATGCTACAGGTTTTTTCCATGAGTTACAATATTTAGGATGGGATCGAGCACACCAATATGGAATGGGTTGGTCTAAATTTAATCATTGTGTTCGATTTCAATTTTCTGACAAAAACTACTTAGGCCATTCTGGTAATAATCACTATGGGTTGAATGTTATTTTGGGTAGGATAGGTTTTGATTTATATCAACATGGTGGGCTTGCTGGGTTACATCTTGGTATATTAGGGATAGGGTTTGCACATCTAACAGAATTTACAGAGGATTCAGGGTTGGAATTTGATTTAAGTATTCATACTGGTGGTTTATTGGTTCGTGGATTGGGAATATTAGGAATAGAAGCTCAACTTATTTTAGGGATTAATTACCAATATAAAAATCTTGTAGTAGGTTTTGAAGGAGAGCTATTTACAGGGATTTCTATTGGCGCATATGGTTCTAATATTTGGGGTGGACTTGCTGGCTTAAAGATTGGTTATCTATTTAGAAAAAAAAGATAAATCTAGAAATTAATCAGAAGAAGGATATATTCTATTAAATGTGGAAAACTGGAATAAAATTCAAAAAATAGTATACTATTAATTTAAACTAAATAAGAAATAGTAATTTTGTGCTCAATCTATACCAGGTTGAGCATTTTTTATTTCTCGAAATAACAATATAAATAGTTGTAAACATTATAGTATGTTGAAAACAAATATAAAAGCTAGTCAAATAAGCAACCTTACCGATGCTCGATATTTTGCAGCATGGGGAACAGAATGGTTAGGGTTTTGTTTTGATTTTGGGCAAGATCATTATATAGCACATCAAGAGGTAAAAGCCATAAAAGAATGGATTGTTGGACCTAAAATAGTAGGCGAATTTGGAGCAGGGCAAACCATACAAGAAGTTCAAAAATATATTGATCTCCTAGGTTTAGATTTAGTACAAGTGGGTCCTTTTGCTGATCTAGACTTTATTCAACAACTTAGTGTACCTGTTATCAAAGCTTATTATTTAGAAGATACTAAACACTTAAGTGAATTGGCCAAGCCTATGCTTTTGTTGCAAAATGATGTAGAATATTCTATACTCGATTTCACTAAAAACAATATCTCTTGGACTGCTATTCAAGCAGATGAAGAGGCTTTAGAAAATCTTAAGCAGCTCTGCTCACATAATCTGATTATGTTGCACATCAACATGAAAGATGCTGATGAGATGGAAGATATTCGAACAAGTCTTCGCATTCATGGTTTCAGTCTGCAAGGTGGAGAAGAAGAAAAAGTTGGCTACAAATCTTTTGATGAGTTAGATGATCTATTTGAAGCTTTAGAGCCTTAAACACTGAAAACACTTCACTACAGAATAAAACCTATTAGTTCTTATCTAATTACCTATTATCTAAATACAGTTTGTGAAGCATTTTTTCAGCACATTGCGGTATATCAAACATTACAAGGCTCATGCAGTCTTTAATATTCTATTTAATATACTCACCACTTTTTTTACTATAGTATCTTTCTTGGTGCTCAAACCTTTTCTGGACATACTGTTCACGGAAGGAGCATCTTATACACCTGCTGCGTCAGGAGGTGGTTTTATAGAGCAAATTGTAGGGATATTCAATAGCTATTTGGTAGAGTATATCAATATGTATGGCAAAAAAGCAGGCCTACTCTTCGTCTGTGTAGTAGTTGGGATTACCTTTTTCATGAAAAACTTATTCCGGTATTTAGCACTATGGATAATGGCACCGGTCCGTTATGGAATAGAACGTTATCTACGCCAAGAGGTATTCGAAAAACTCTTGATGCTCCCTCTCTCCTACTTTTCGGACGAACGCAAAGGTGACCTAATGTCTAGAATTACTTCTGATGTAAACGAGATACAATGGAGTGTACTTCAATCGCTCGAAACCATAGTTCGTTCTCCTGTAGCTATTATTGGCTCCTTGTTGGTTATGGTTTATATCAGCCCTACGCTTACTGGATTTTCTTTTTTACTAATACTTTTTGTAGGATTGATCATTGGAGGAATAGGTAAAACACTTCGCAAAAAATCGGCTAAAGCTCAAGAATCGTTGGGCAACTTATTGTCTATACTCGACGAAACATTGGGCGGTTTGCGTATCGTGCAAGGGTTTGCAGCAGAGGATTATAAACGAGAAAAGTTTGGGAAGGAAAACCATTATTATTATGGTATGATGAAGCGCATCATGCGTCGTAAAGATTTGTCTTCTCCCTTGACTGAATTCTTGGGTATTTCTATTGTTTTAGTACTCTTATTATTTGGAGGAAACTTGGTATTTGAAGGACATTTTGAAGCTTCTACTTTTGTAGTATTTGTGATGATGTTTTATAATATAATTGATCCTGCCAAGTCCTTTTCTTCTGCATTTTATGCTATTCAAAAAGGTAGTGCTGCTGCTGAACGGGTCAACAAAATATTGGAAACACCTATATCTATACAAGATCAACCTAATGCAGAGTCTATTCAAACCTTAGAAAAGGGCATTGAGTTTCAAAATATCAATTTTGAATATGAGGAAGGCAACAGCACACTGAATAGTATTAATCTATCTATCCGGAAAGGGCAATCTATTGCGTTAGTCGGGCCTTCTGGAGCAGGTAAATCAACTTTAGTAGACCTCTTACCTCGTTTTTATGATGTAGAACAGGGACAGGTTTTGGTAGATGGTAAAAACATTAAATCTTACAAACTAGAAGACTTGCGAAACTTAATGGGTATTGTATCTCAAGAGGCTATTTTGTTTAATGATACTATTTATAATAATATCGTTTTTGGCTTAAAAAACATCACTCCCCAACAAGTAGAAGAAGCAGCCAAAGTAGCTAATGCTCATGATTTTATTATAGCATCCGAAAAAGGTTATCAAACCAGAATTGGAGATAGAGGTACTAAGCTAAGTGGTGGCCAACGTCAACGCATTACCTTGGCAAGAGCTATCTTGCGTAATCCTCCTATCTTAATATTGGACGAAGCTACTTCTGCCTTAGATTCTGAATCCGAAAAACTGGTGCAAGAAGCCTTGATCAAAGTGATGCAGAACCGTACTTCTATTGTCATTGCTCACCGCTTATCTACTATCCAACATGTTGATCAGATCATAGTGATGCAAGAAGGTAAAATTATAGAGCAAGGCAACCACAAAGAATTGCTTGCAAAAGGTGGCGTTTACAAGAAATTGGTACGTTTGCAGAGCATGTAATTAATTTACATATTACACTGCTTCATTTTGAGCGTAATAAGAAAAATCATAGGCTCTAGACCTCCAATGCATTCCTTCATATAAATGTTTAACAACGCCTTCTTCTAGTACCTCAAAAATAAGATAATTATCAACTACCTCAATATTCAAGATGATGATATCTGCTAACCGTATAAAAGCACTGTATTCTGTACCAAAACTTACATAGTAATCATCTCCATTCATTCCATAAGAAGCAACTTTCCGATTATTATATTTATTGTCCTTAGAGTTTTCAATGGCTTTGTATTCTGCTTTGGTAATTTTAATTTCTCGTCCATGCATAGCCTCTAACCAATCGTCTAATTGGCTAATATAAGGTGACTTATTTAAAATTTCTTGAGCTTGATTACTATCAATTCCCATATCCCAAGTATAGCCATTTTTCAATAGCCAATAAACCCCAACAATTAGTTGTAGGGCAATATTCTTATCATCATAAAACATGCTCACATCAGGATGAATAACATTTACTGATAAAGTAACTTTACGAGTTTCAATTTTTTCTACAGTAATAGCATATAAATCAGATCCCATATAATATATTTTATTAGAGTTAAACACAACCGAGTAACAAAACATATTATTTCTTAAAATGTTTCAGCTCTCAAGGGGAAGAATATTTTTGTTTCACCTATGAATTAAATGAACAATTAGCTACTCCCTTATAATATTATTACGACTTAGTTCTTTGTTTCTGCCTTTTCTTTCTACGCTCTTCCCTACGTTTTTTTCGCTCTTCTCTCAATTTATCTCTATCACGTTGCAACTTGATGGAATAATCCTCCGAATCCATCTTTAGGTTGATATGCACATAGGCAATCTTTTTGTCTTTATCTTGGTATTCAATAGCATCCTCCTTATCTAAATCTACATTTTCTCGTTTGCGTTTAAATAATTTTTGAAAAACAGCTTTAGAGATTAATTTCAAAGGGACTTTGACAAACAAATTCATACTTCTTTTATCATTCAAATACTGCTCCCCCCACAATTCTAAAAATCCAAGTGTTGAGTTGATCGTCATTGCAGGTATAATCAGCTTCTGATCCTTATACTCAAAAGTATTTTGGAGCGTATCAAAGCGAATATTTTGTAAGTTTTTATTCTTAAAGTAATCAGCAATGTATTCTACTGGTTTATAATTTTCTAAACGTCCATTGACCACCTTAAGGTCTAAAATAAAATTAGACAGGTCAAGCATAGGAGTTAGGTCTTTGTGGATGTGTAATTTCCCCGTTAGATCACAATCAATAATGCCATGAAGGTTTTCAGAAACGACATAATCTTGTCCGAAATTATCAAACTTGACCATAAAGCGGTCAATATCTACATTCTCGGCATAAATGTCTGGACTAAAGTAGATTTCATCAGGGTTAGAAGCATTAAAATAGCCCTTTATATCAAACCATCCTCCAGCAATATTCATTTGACAGGTATCTATATGTAAATAGCCCTTATTGGTCATTCTAAATGAAGATTTTAGATTGCTCATCATGTATTGATGATAACTCAACTTATCGATATCTAACTTCAATTTCATATCCCAAAAAGGAATATCAAAAACACTAAATCCTGAATCGTGATCGACAGTAGTTTCTGGGCGACTTGAAGTTATATTCCACTCCAAAAGTTGATTAACATCTAACTTATTAGAACGTAAACTGATGATATGATCCTGCTTACGTAAGGTACTATCCAATCCTAGGTACCAGTATAAATCAATCTCAAAATCGCTACGCCCAATCTCCCCCTTAAAATTTTTAGCCACCAAATGTTCATCCTCATAGTGCAGACGACCATTAAATCGCTCAAATTTGCATTTATGCACCTTCATTTTACAATCTAACCGATCTAAATACAAATCAATAGAATGTAGTGCATGCTGTTTGAAATGAAGTGCTGTTCGGCCATGCAGTTTTAACTCTTGAAAGTCCTCATGCTGATAATCTTTGGGTACATAATTCTCCCCTCTATAAACCATTAAATCTTCTAAGCGCAGATGATCTGAAGTAAAATCAAACTCAAACTCTGTATCTCCATTTACAACAGGATTCATCCAAATATCATAATGTACTAAACGACCAGAAAAATGAAAATCACTTTGATCTAACTCTCCCGAAAAATCCTTTAATCGAATATCTTCATCTTCTATAAATACATCAGCACTAAAATCGTGTAATTCGTGAGGATAATGTTGTAAGGTTGCATGCAAATCTTTGATAAAAAACTCTCCCCTAGGTAGGTTGGGCGACTCTGTAAAAGCACGAGCAGAACTCAAGAAAGCTATATCCAACTCAAAGTCCTTAATTTGCTCATCTATAGATGACTCTTTTAAACTCTCATTGTAGCTTAACTCTGCTAAATCTAATAGTTTAGATTGCACATCTAAATTAACCCAGACACTATCATCAGTATGATGCAGAATAGCAGGTAAATCACTAATGCTGCCAGTTCCAAATATATTAGACTTTCCTATTTGCCCACTCAATGTATCTATTTTTGCTTCATGCCCTTCCATATGCCCAATAAGATTGACATTTTGTATAGGCAAGTAAAAAGCTGTGGACTTAAAGTTGAAGTTTCGGACTTCTAGTTTTGTAAAATAGGATTCATTAAGCTTAGAAATAGTCTTTTCAGGGTGCTCTAAATCTATAATATCATGAAAATTCATTGTCAAATCAACAGTTCCAGACATATCGCTCAAGCCTCTGAGGTTCAAAAAAGCGGTCAAAAACTGTAAATTGAATTGAGAGCGCAGTTTTAAATCAATATCTGGAGAAGAAAAGTTTTTTACTTTCAAGTCTACATAGAATTTCCCAGACTCTGGTTTAGCCTTGAAATCTTTTAGGCCAAACTCCATATCAACTAAATTCCCTTCATTACTGGTATTCCTAAAATATCCCTTAAATTCCATTTCATCCAACTCTTTCCTGTTTTTGGGGTTTCGGATCATACCTTCTTTGCAGCCAAATTCAGCATCAACA
>JAAEPD010000626.1 GCA_024222455.1 Aureispira sp. | reverse complement strand
TAAAAGTCTATTAGAAGAAGCTATTACATTGGATCCTCATTATAGCCTAAGTTGGAATAGTTTAGCCAATTATTATTGGACTAAAGCACATGATTATGAACAAGCAAGAACTACTTATCTAAAAGGGTTAGGATATGATAAAAACAATTATCTGATGCTATTTAACTTAGGAGAGTTTTATGCAGAAGTAGACAAGAATTATGAAGAGGCATACCAACTCTGTAAAACAGCACTCAAGAAAGACCCAAGTATTTATAAACTCACCTATTTTATTATTCTTTTGGGGGAATACATTCAAAACTGGTCAGAAGTTCATGACTATTACAAACAACTACTCAAATTATTCCCAGATCGAGCTGTAAAACGAGATAGTTCTATCACTCACGAACAATGGCAACGTTTCTTAGCAATAGAACAGAAACTAAAAAAAGGGAGCTAAATTCAACGTCCAATACCCTAACCAATTGCAAGGAGGATTTCTATTGTTTCAACCTTTTATAGAAGCTATAGCATTCATGGCCAATTCGTTATCAGCATCTAGATCTAACACCTTGTTATAAAACCGAGAAGCTTCTGCGGTATCCTTTAATTGATGGTATTGGAAATCTGCAAATTTTAATAGCTTTTGAATATCATTAGGATGCTGAGCTAAAGCCATTTTATAATAACGCAGCGTATCTGTATAACTTCCTTTTTGGATATACAAATCACCCAAACTCATGGAAGTTTGTGGGTGTTTATTTCTACTTAGTTTGAGGATATTTTGAAATATAGCTTCTGCTTGATCTAAATTATGGAATCCCTCCCACTCTACTTGAGCTAAAAGGAACCAATAATCAACATTTCGGGCATGTTTGGCCACCAACTTTTTTAATATTGCTTGGGCAGCAATATAGTTCTGTTCATTTACAAAATAGATTCGAGCTAAATTGAAGCTACTTTGCTCAAAATCTGGTTCTATCTGCAAAACCTGTTCATAATAGGCTTTAGCTTGCTCAATATCATCTGTGTACAGCTCACAAATTGTTCCCATCACATGCCAAAATCGTTCAGCATTAGGTGGGCGATGTGTCTGCACTACTCTTAATATTTCTAAGATTTTGGGAGCTTCCTCTAGGTATTTTCCTTCTGGTAAGAAATAACGGTATATCATCTCCGCTAAATAAAACTTTGCTTGCAACGAAAACTCTGGTTTCTCTCTTACTTTCTGAAAGTAAACATAAGCTAACTGATATTGCTTAAAAGTACGCATTAAAGCCATTGCAACCCCTTCAAAATAGGGTGTATACTCAGGATGGTTCAGCAATATAGGCTCATAAAACTCTCGATTTTTCTCATAATATTGTAACAACTTATAAAACCTTGCCCAATTAAGAATCTTAGCATTTTGAGCAGCCTCAAATACTTCTAAAGGTTGTTCCCATTCTCGGATTATTTTAGTGGTATATTTCAGGTGTAATACTACATTAGCTAATGCTTGTAAGTGTTCATTCTTGGAAAGTTTGGTTAGGATAGTCAAGGGAACGACTAAGCCCTCTATATAATGAGATTGCTGTTGCAATAACTCTAAGGCTAGCTCTGCATTTCGAGTATCAGGGCTAATGAGCATTTGCGTCAAGTTTTCAATCTCCTCCATGCTATTATTTCTTAAACTTATCAATATTTCTTCTGTCCCGCTTAGTTGGGCGACCTAAACCTTTTTCTCTAAACTCTACTTGCTTGTTGAACATATACCAATCCTTGAATTTATTCAATTCTGATTCTGGTGTTAGATTTTCATAACAAGGTTGTGCTAAAGTAGCACTTACACGTTTATCCAAAAGGTCAACCACCTTATATTCTAAGTTAAACCCTTCCTTTTTGACATTGATAATAGCTCCTCGCTCTATCATCAAAGAGGGTTTCACATTAGATTCGTCTATCTTTACTTTGCCCGATTTACAAGCATTAGTAGCCATTGTTCGACTCTTAAAAATACGCACAGCCCAAAGCCACTTGTCTATACGCACTTTCTTTAAATTTGACATGATTAGAATTCTTAGTTTAGAACTTGTTTTTAATGTTCTGTACAAACAACAAAC
>JAAEPD010000625.1 GCA_024222455.1 Aureispira sp. | reverse complement strand
TTCTTTAATACTTTCCCATTGGGAATCAGTTAAGCGCGTATATCTTGCTTGCATATCTTTAAAGTTTGGTACCTTCAAAGATAATTACTGATTCCTTTTTCTTCTTCTTTTTTCAAATTCCCCAACACACTCTTAGTTATTTGTTCTGTTGTCATATATTGTTTTGAGTTGTTTTATAGTATCTTTTTAGATGCCAAAGCGACATAAAAAGGTGTGTATCTAGATGGCTAATATAACAAGGAGAAATCTATATTAAATAACCAAATGCCATATCTTAGGCTGATTATATTTTGACTAATAACAGGAGTTTTCTTATTTTACTATTCCTCAAAAAACATTATTAGCTCTTAATAATAAACCTCTTATGTCTGCAATCGAATATCTTGATGAAGCAATGAAAAACATTAGTCACCTTGTCATTGATCCAGATGGAAGAGAAGGAGACCTTTTGACCGTTGTTTTATCTCCAGATGATGTTATGGACGATGGTCTTTTGCATGAACATCATTTAGAGCATGTTCTAGACTATATAGATCATAAAGATTGGACAATAGTCCCCCCAACAGATTATAATAAAATAGTCCTGCGTTTAGGAGGTTTTATTGGAGAGTACATTCGTGACAGAAGTACGGACAAATCATGGCACTGGATTGCAGCAGGAACAGCTTATGCACTAACCTCTCACGATTTTTTCAAAGTTAATATCTTGGCTAATCTTAGATTGTTGTACAACGAAGTAACAGGGAAGTTTTTATACCCCTTAGCAGAGTTATTAGATTATATTAAGAATCCTAAACAACATTCTTTAAGGCAATTTATAAAAAACTCCATTTTAGCTTAATATCAAAGATAATTGGCATTTCCGTTGTCAATTTAAAGACAGTTTCCTAACTTCCGCTTAGGCATTACAAAATGGCCTGTAATATAATCATGTCTTAACTGAACCTAAGTGAGTAAAGCAACCATAAATGTACCGGTATTGGTGCAAAATATAAAGGTAGATGAAAACTACCAGTACTACATCAGACCACTATTCTTTCCAAATCCAGTAGCGACACATCGTCGTTACGAGGTAGCTGTTTCTTATTTTAAACAAGCGGTCAGAAGCCATTTCAAAGGCTTTGAACTGCAACGCTACAATGCCAACCAACTGCTGTGGTATACCTTCAACCCTAAGATGAACCATCGTCTATTGAAAATGGAGTTTATAGCTGGTAAGCAGACTATTCGAGGGAAATTTAGTGTGGTTACCTTTAAGCTTCAAGACATAACTTTTGTTTGTTTGCCTACCTTTTCTTCCTATGTGTTTATGGTTGAAAAAGAGTTTTCTAGCAAAAAACAGATAGCTATACGGACAAGAGAGGTGATCGAAGGATTACTGCGAGATTTTAAGAAGGGAGCCAATACAGATACTTGGGATATGGAACCCCATTATTCGGCAAAGGGGGAATTTACCACGCTATTAGAGTTCAATGTCAATGTAGATGATGGTAAGTTTGGTTTTGAGAGTGATTCTTACAATTGGATGTATGCGTTATTTGGTGGCGCTCAAGATTTTTCGGGAGAAGTAGAAATAGAAAAAGTTGGAGTAGATCTTAATGAATTGTACCCAACTAACCTAAAACGTGCTTTTGAACGCGAAGATTTAGTAAAACAATTAACTAGAGTTGTTTATCAAAAAGAGAATACTCCCATTGTATTAGTAGGAGGGGAAGGTGTAGGTAAAAGCAGTCTAGTGCAAGAGGTAGTTTATCGCTATAAGACAAGCAACAAACTCCAAAACGCAAACAAACTTACTAAGTTTTGGCATATAGATCCTACTCGGATTATAGCAGGAATGAGCATAGTAGGAATGTGGCAAAAACGTTTTGAATCTATCTTACAGCATGTTCAAGAGCGTTTGTATAAGGAACATAAAATCAAAAAAACAGATAAGATTTTAATAGATAATGTAGTAGCAATGCTTCGGATTGGTAAATCTGCTAGCAACAACATGACCTTGAGTGATGTGCTACGTACTTACCTAGAAAAACGTTTGATACAGGTAGTGGTAGTGGCAACTCCCGAAGAGTGGAAAATTATACAAGAAAAAGATCGTCGTTTTGCAGATTTATTCCAAGTTATTCGAGTGCAAGAACCTTCTAGGGTCACTGCTGTTAAGATGATTTTGGAACAACGAAAATTATTGGAAATAGAGAACGAGTGTAATATTTCTGTGCCTGCTGTGCGACAACTATTTACTATTCAACGTAATTATTTTAAGCGTAAATCCCTACCTGGAAGTGTAGCAAAATTGCTCAATCAGTTAACAACTAAATATAAGTTTAGAAGTATAGATGTAGAGGAAGTTCAGCAAGAATTTAGGCAATATAGTGGTTTGAACATGCAAATGTTTGACGATGCTTATGTTTTTGAGGATCAAGAGGTACGCAAGAATATAGAAGCTTCCCTAATAGGTCAGCCAGAAGCAGTAACTGCGTTAACTAGTTTGGTACATGTAATCAAAGCCAAACTGACCAATCCTAATAAACCACTGGGTTCTTTCTTGTTTATAGGCCCTACTGGTGTAGGAAAAACGGAAGCAGCCAAAATACTATGTAGATACTTATTGGGCAATGAGGATAAGCTCATGCGTTTTGATATGAATGAATATATCGACGAATCTGCTTTATCTAGACTGATAGGCGATTATTATAATCCTGAAGGACAGCTTACTGGAAAAATTCGATATAATCCTTTTGGTGTATTGTTATTTGATGAGATCGAAAAAGCACACCCAAAGGTGCATGATTTGCTCTTGCAAGTTCTGGATGATGGTCGCTTGACAGATTCTTTAGGTCGTACAGTCGATTTTGCGAACACTATTATCATCATGACTTCCAATATAGGAGCACAACAAGTAGATCAAAAACTAGGTTTTGAGACCATTGGTGCTAGTGATAATGCCATATACAATAAGGCTGTAGAGAATTTTTTCCGGCCAGAATTTATTAATCGTATAGGCAAGATCATTATTTTCAACTCTCTTGAGCTTCAAAATATATTGGAGATTGCTAAGCTGCAAATTCAAAACCTGCTCAAACGAGATGGTTTTGTACGTCGTACTACTATTTTAAATATTTCTACAGAAGCTCTAGAATGGGTAGCCCGAAGAGGGTATAACTCTAAAATGGGTGGTCGTGCTCTGCGTCGACAAATAGAGAAGGATTTAACAGCTTTCACGGCAGACCAATTGGTGCGTACTCGCATAGAAAATCCTGTTATTTTTGACATTAGTCTCAAAGATGGGAAATTGGCTCCTCGTATTCAAATACTAGATTTTGTAGAGCCTCTTTTGGATAATTGGTTACCAAATATCCCAGAGGAAAAACGTTTGAAACCCTTTTATGGATTCCTCTTGAGAGAATTGGAGCAGATAGAAGATGAGATCAAACGATTAGAAGAGCGATGGGATGAAGAAGATGAAGAAGAAGATGAAGATGAACTGATTGTGATTGATGCAGACAATAAGGATAGTATAGATTGGCAGTATTATGAATTTAAGAATCAAATAGCTGATAAAAAGGAGCATTTTAATAGAATTTTGCTAGGTTTTAGATCTAAGTATCTAGATAATATTGCAACTAATGCCTTTCGTCTAAAAACCTCAACAAGTAGTATTATCTATAATAGACCTGAAAGCACTTCTAAGATTGATCGTATATTAATGAAGGATAAACTATTCCAAAAAAGTGCCTTAGATGAGCTAAGATATGTTTATCAAAACTCACCAGATCAGTTTGATAGACAGCAGTCTGCCTACTTGGAAGACCTTTTGGATATGGCTTTCATGAAGTTGCGTGTAGGAAGTATGCACAAAAATGAACCTGATAAGGTGGCCATTACTATTAGTTCTACCATTAGCAATCAAGGAGATGATGAAATAGAGTTTTTGCAAGAATGTTATGTAGCACTTTTAGATCATTTAGATATAGGGTTCAAAAAAATAGATAATAAAATTGAGGCAGAAGACCATGGTTTGTACACACTTTTAAGTAGTGAGCATGGCTTCCATTTATTCTATAGATCGCACCAGAATCCATTGCCTATACAAGTTGAAATAACCAAAGAAGGTAAAAATGATGCTGAAATGAATCCACATGTTATACGCTTGTATGATATTTGGTTGGGCAAAGAGAATAAGGCTTCTACTGTTACAGATTTACGTACAGGTTTTACCAATCAAGCTACCATTACTTCTAGCGAGTTTAAGCTGTTTTTGTATGCGGGACTGTCTACTGATTATCGATTGGAGTATAATAGAAACTAATTTGTTTCTTTTGCAGAGTTATACTTTTTAAGGAAGATAGCTCTCAATATAATCATGACTATAAAACCTGGCTTATTGACATTCTCCCTTTGAGGTATTTTTTTCTTTTTCTTTAGACCTATACTATTGATTTTCTGCAAAATGCATATCTTCATAACTACGATATTACTAAACGTAAATTCTCAAAACATGAACTCCTTAAAAAACTTATTTGCAGTATTACTATTTAGCTCCTCTCTATCTTTTTCGGCGTTAGCACAATCTACTCAAAAACCTGATTTAGAGCTCAAAGTAGAAATCGACAATGAAAAGCAAGAAATGGATGTTATCTGGCCTTATTGCCTTGAAAACACTGTTGTTTCATTGATGGATAACAACCTAAACGTTTTGAAAGTAAAATCCCTATGTAAAACCAACAATCGTATCAATATTTCCAAATGGAAAAGAGATTTGTACTATGTAAAACTAGAACATTATACAGGTGAAGCAATGATTTCAGTAATGGTTGATCATGAAACAAAGATAGTTACTCAAAAAGAACAAGTAATTATTGATTTTGAAGTGACACCAAATCCAGCACAAAGCATTGTAACTGTAATTGGTGATGAACATGAATTAAGGGAAGCTAAATTGGAATTAATGGACGCTACTGGAAAAGTAATCAAGAATGTGCAGATACAAAGCAGTCGTACTGAATTGGATATTTCAGATTTAGCCAATGGTATTTACTTTATTAGAGTAGAACAGCAAAAGGGTATTGGAGTAAAAAAAATCATTAAGAACTAATGACTTGAGGTCTTCGGTTGAAAAATATCTATTTTCAAGCATACACATGACTATGCAATGCTCCCAATAAATGTAATCGTACATTTAAAAATTATAGATAATTATGCAGAACAAGAAAAAGATATCGAGCAATATTTAGACTACTAAATCTACTTTTCATTTAACGAGGGTTGGAGTCTCTGAAAATGGCGAATTAATAATGGGGGAAATTGTCATTACCCTTCTAACAATTGGTTGCAACGATCATTAGATTTCCCTTTCCAGAAAATGAAGCAAGTAGTTAGTATTGAGGAGCATTTTCTCTATCAATTTAACAAGGTAGTCTTCGCCATCCATTTCATTATGATTCCCTACAATCGTTTTTGAACATACTAGTAGACAACCATTGGCAGCTAAGAATGTTGCTGGGTTTAGGTTTTCTAAGTCTTGATAAATAATTGTTTATCATTCTTTTATCGGGGTTTTAAGGGGAATGAAATCACTTCTATTTCAAGAGCTTAGCAATAAAATAGCTTATTGAGATTAAGACAGTATATAAAATATAGAAGGAGAGGTTATACAACAAAACCAATTTACCCAACACGCTCTAAGTTGCTTTATTTATGTACAGACTTGAGCTCTTTTTTGAGGATGATTTGCTGATCTAGATACTATAATCAAAATATACTTGTGTTAGTCAAAGAGATTTTATATATTTGTGTCTATACAAAAGATGTATAGACATTTAATATATAAAAGGAATATTATGCGAAGTATAAAAAGAGTGCTCCCAGCTATGAAAGTCAATATGGGAGGAATTATTTTAGATCAGCCTTTACCTCATAGTAATTTAGATCAAATTGATCCATTTTTATTGATTCATCATTGGGAAGACAGACTTCCAGGAGGGCAGCGTCAGCAGGATATAGGAGTAGGGCCACATCCCCATAGAGGATTTGCGCCAGTGACCTTTATTTTCAAAGGTAGTGTGCATCACAGAGACTCAGAGGGTTTCGAAGATATTATAAGTGGTGGTGGAACGCAGTGGATGAATAGTGGTAAGGGGATTATACATAGTGAACGCCCAGGCAAAGACTTGGCTAAGGATGGAGGTGACTTTGAATTGATACAGTTTTGGGTAAATGCACCTGCCAAAAATAAAATGGAGAAGCCAAATTATCAGGCAATTTCTAAAGAAAAAACGCCTGTAGTTACTTCCAAAGATGGAAAAGTCCATGTAGGTGTAGTTGCTGGGAAATTTGAAGGGAAAGAATCGTCTATAGAAGCTTATTCACCAATACTAGCGTTACGGTTAGTTGTAGAAGCTGGAGGAGAGATGAGCATACCAATTCCTAAACATTATAATGCATTGTTATATCAGTTAGATGGAGAGTTAGAGATTAATAAATCGAAGGAGACCAATGCTCGAAAAATGGTTTGGTTTGAGAATGATTCGGATACTATTCATGTCAAAGGGTTGAGAAATACTAGGGCTATCTTGCTCTGTGGAGAACCTATTGGAGAGCCTGTGGCAACTCATGGCCCTTTTGTTATGAATTCTCGAGAGGAGTTGATGGAGGCCATTCATGATTATCAAGCAGGTAAAATGGGTGAATTAATCGAAAAATTTGACTAATCTATGCAGCGAAGAAATTTTATAAAAAACAGCTTACTAACCAGTTTAGGTTTAGCATTAGGGCCTTCTATGTTGTTGGCTAAGGTAGAAGATAGCAGAATACAAACTTTTGATATTCCCAAAGCAAAAGAGCATATTAGACATGGTTTGTTTCAGATGAATAGTACCCAGCTTTTAAACAAAGATTTAAAGATTCAGCGAGATGTATTTTTTAATGCTAAAGAAGGGGATTTGGTGCACTTCTCTATTCAGTTAGATGGAGTACTATTAAATCTTGGAATAGAAAAAGCTAAAGTTTATATAACTTCTGCTTTGGGAGTAAGGGCTTGCGATTTTTCCAAGCAAAAACAATTCGAAATTGAGCTC
Source organism: Aureispira sp. (assembly GCA_024222455.1). GTDB lineage: Bacteria > Bacteroidota > Bacteroidia > Chitinophagales > Saprospiraceae > JAAEPD01. Next base: position 21,058 of record JAAEPD010000625.1, on the reverse strand, counting down.
ACCCCTAAACTTAGTGCAAAGTTGATGAAGTTTGACGCTCAAAAAGGGACTATAGCTACAGTATATTCAAAAGAACATATTGCAATTCCTTTGAGAGGAGCTATAACTATCAATGGACGTGACCTTGATTCAGATAAGGGATTATACTTAAATAATACAGAAAAGTTGAGTATAGAAAATACGTCTGATGCATTATTACTGCTCTTGTCGAAGCAAACTTGATTAGAAATATAAGCATTTCAAGAAAAAGGGCAGCCTAATTTAGATTAGGCTGCCCTTTAATATTTTGCAAAAGAGTTTTAATTAAGCTCCTTTTATTTTTATTTTCAATACAGCATCATTCACTTTTTCCCAAGCTTTATTTACTTCTTGGAAAGTTTTTGCATTATCCTTAGAAACGAAAAGCTTTTTAGTGATGTATTTGGATTTTATAACCACCATATTAGGCTTCTTAGGATCTTGAAGAACTTGGAATGAATAAGAACCAAATTCGTTATCTACTTTTTGGTTTAATTCTTCTGCATTTGTTATTTCTACTGGTTGATCAAATACTAAGTAAATATCCTCAGAATCAGTACCCAAAAATGGAAGATGATAATCTAAGATACGATCATCTGCATTGGTTACCCAGCGAATGCTATGGCTTAAGATATGCTCTATAGCCAAGGTCTTAACACCTTCTTCTTCTTTCATCAAGTTTTTGAGCTCAACATTACGTTTGCTGATAAAAGGATAAGGATCTAATGTTTCTTGTTGTTGTACAGTAGCGCTTTTTACAGTAGCTGTTACATCTTTTTTGTACTGAAAGTAGTTATCATAACTACGCTGAACAGTTTTTACAAGAGTATCTGCTTTGCTACCTGCTACCAAGCCACCACGACCACCTCTAGCATAAAGACCATTTAGTGCTGTACTACTTACTTCTGTGATCATATTGTCTTTCAAAGCTATCTTAAGCTGTGCACGACTATAACGTTTATTGGCTTTATTATCTTCTAAAGCTGCTGTAGGAAAGTCAATTTTCTGCAATTGAGATTTGCGATCATTGATATCTTTCATATAACAAGTTGTCCCCATTAGGTTCCAAGGCAACTCATTCAAACCACCTGTTCCGTTAATGGTGAATAAACCACCATTATCGTCTTTGAATACAAAGAAATACTCAGAGATTTGAGAACTAGATACAAAGTTAAGATCTAAAACACCACTAAAACGACTTTTTCCAAAAGCTACATAATACTCAATCTCATTGCGCTCAAAGAAATCTTTGTAGATACGCATCATGTTTCTATAATCAGCTTTGCCATTAGAAAGGAAGTAATCAATTCCTTCACTCTTCTCAAAATCTTCTAGCTTTCCTATGATCTGGAAGTTTTTAGCAACATATTCATTGAAAATGAACGCTTTTTCAAGTTTAGCTAATTTATCAGGAGTTTTTCCTAATGCCTTAGCACCTTCTGTAAATAGGTTAGTGTAGAATTCTTCTAATTTCTTTTTCTTACGAATACGTACCTTGAAGAAATCCTCACTGTATTGCCAAAGTAAATCACTCCAGTTGCTAACTGTAAATGCTAATGGATCAGAACGGAACTTATCAAAGTTTAGCTCATAAGCCAAATACTCTAAATCTTTTGTAAAGATAGTTCCAGAAGAGTTTGCTTCAGGTACACCTTCCAAGTTGTTCATTTTCCACTTATAAATACGCTGAGTAGAAGTTGTACGAACATCTGGTTTTTCCATTTTATTATAAACATTTCCTTTTACCATTACTTTTAGAGGAACAGATAAGGTAAATGTAGATTCCAAGCAAGGATAACCTTTGTATAAGTTTACAGTATTTACTGTGTTAAAAAACTTCTGCTCATATAGAGTGATTTGTTCTAACTCATCACCAACTGCCAAGTCAGGAATTTCATAGATATACAAATCTTCTTGTTGTTCATATAGGTCATCATCTACAGTAAGTTTCGCTTTAGGCAACTCTCTAATGTTATAATCTATAACTTTACCATCAGCTTTACGTACTCTAACATCAACATGCTTGATTTGAACAAAATCAGCGATGCGACCTTTTAATTTAGGAATTACAACTCTTTGGTAATCTTCTAGAGCATCTTCACTTTGGATTTTTAGATGTGTTTGATTACGAGTTGTTCCGTGTTGTGTAATATATGGATAGTCTCCACTAAACTTTCCCTTTTCGTAGTTTTCTGATTTTATGATAACAGCTTTGGCATCCTTATATTTTTCAGGAATCTCCACTTTTGCCATTTCACTTTTCCACTCATAATCAGAAAAAGTCTGAGCCCAAGAGGATGAGTTATTTAAGAATAAAGCAACCACGCATAACCATAGTGTTTGTTTCATATTCGTAACAATTTTTTTTTAGAATTAATTTTCCACAAATTTAAATAAAATTTAGTTGTTAATCGAAATAGATAGACAAATAGAGCCTTCGCAACGACTAAAAACATAGTTTATATTACTTCCGCTACTACAAATATGCTGCCACCTACAAAAATACAGTCTTCTGTATGGGCATCTCCAAGGGCTCCTTGGTAGGCATCTTGCACTGATTTATAGGCAGTTCCAGTTAGTTCAAATAAAGCTGCTTTTTCTCTCAGAATCTCTGCGTTAAGTCCTCTAGGAATATTTGCTTTGCAAAAATAATATTTAGCTGATTTAGGGAATAAAGGAAGTATTTCATCAACCTTTTTATCCTTAACAACTCCTAATACGACATGCAGTTGTCTAGCATTTCTAGCCTCCAATGCTGGCAGTACATATTGAAGTCCATGCTTATTATGAGCAGAGTCACAAACAACAAAAGGTTTTTGTTGCAAGACCTGCCAGCGACCTAACATCCTACTCAGTTTAGTGACATTAGCACAAGCTGTATATATATTTTCCTTTGTTATAGTGAAATTTTCCTCATTTAGCTTTTTAGCCGCTAATAATGCATTCCCTAAGTTATGGATTTGGTACTTACCCAATAGGTCCAATTTGAGATTAGGGTAGACTGATTCTCCATGCTGATCTGAGACATGATATATAGCGTTATTCTCAGTATGTTCTATTAGTTCAATATTTAGGTGTTCCGAAACCAATTGTAAGGGAGCATTAAGCATTTTTGCTCTATCCTCAAATACTGGAAACGTTTCAGAATGATATTCACCTATAATGACAGGAATGTTAGCTTTGATTATGCCTGCTTTTTCAGTGGCGATCTCAGGAAGTGTGTCTCCTAATAAATCTTGGTGATCATAGCCTATATTAGTAATGATAGAAAGTAGAGGTGTAATAATATTTGTGGAATCTAATCGACCACCTAACCCTGTTTCTATAATAGCAATATCCACCTTTTGAGTAGCAAAATATTGAAAAGCTAAGGCTACTGTTATTTCAAAAAAAGAAGGTTGAAGGTTTTCAAAAAGAGTTTTGTTCTTCGCTACAAATTCTACTACAGCCGTTTCAGAAATATAGGTTCCATTAATCTTAATTCGCTCCCTAAAATCTTTGTAGTGCGGAGAGGTGTACATACCTACTTTATATCCAGCCTCTTGTAGCATACTTGCTAAAATATGAGTGGTAGAACCCTTGCCATTTGTGCCTGCAATATGCACTGACTTAAACTGATCTTGAGGTGAGCCCAAATATTGACAAAGCTCTCGGATATTGTCCAGCTTATGCTTCATAGCTGTTGCTCCTATGCGTTGAAACATAGGGAGTTGCTGGTACATATAACTTATGGTGTCTTGGTAGTTCATATTTTATTAAAAGTGATCAAGCCCTAAAAAAGTGCAATATACAGCATAGTTCATGTTTTTTATTATAATTTTGCGCAAACAAATTTTAGCTATTCATTTAGCCTTATTAGAGTAGGGGGATTTCTAAGATTTTTGCATCACATAGGTATAAGATACCTATTATTATTTAATCAAAATATTTTGTAATGAGACCAATTCCAAAAATAGATGATCCAACCTTCCAAAAACCAAGTAAATGGGGGAGCCTAGATCAGTTTTTTTTGAAGTTCATTAGAGATGAGAGAGATTTGCCTTTTATTTATTTATGTTTCAAAATATCGTTCACACTTATTCCTTTAGGTATAATTCTATATACTCCTTTGCTGACCGGATGGATGTGGTGGGCTGGTGCTGCTTTGCACTTAGTTTTAGGTGCTATTGTCTTTTTAGGACCTTACACACTAATGCTCCACAATACTAGCCATAGACCATTTTTTAAGAAAGACTACAATTGGGCTAATAAGTATATTCCTTGGGTTTTGGGGCCTTTTATGGGACAATCACCTGATTTGTATTTTATGCACCATATGGGGATGCATCACTCTGAGGGGAATATGCCTTTAGATAAAAGTTCTACGATGCCTTATCAACGTGATAGTTTTATAGGCTTTATGCAATATTACCTACGATTTATGTTTATAGGTGTGTTTGAATTGATGGCTTATTTCAAGATGAAAAACAAGCCTAAATTTATACCCAAAATTATAGTAGGAGAGTTCTCCTTTTTATTCTTTTGTGTAGGAATGTGTTTTTTGAATCTAGGAGCTACTATTGCTGTATTTGTGTTGCCTTTGGCTATTATTCGTTTTGCTATGATGTCTGGCAACTGGGGACAACATGCTTTTGTTGATGCTAATGAGCCAAACAACGACTACAAGAGTAGTATTAACTGTGTGAACACAGGATACAATAAGAAGTGTTTTAATGATGGTTATCATATTGTGCATCATTTGGTGCCTAATATGCACTGGACAGATCAACCTGGCTCGTTTATAAACAATACTAAGAAATATGGTGAGAATAAAGCTTTAGTTTTTGAAGGTATTGATTTCCAAATGGTTTGGTTTTTCTTAATGATCAAAAACTATAAAAAATTGGCTAAACACTTGATTGACTTACATGGTGCTTTCGAATCGGATGAGCATGCTATACAGGTTATGAAAGAGAGAACACGCAAGTTTTCTAAGCAAGAGTTGGTTAAATTTGAACCTTCTTTAGCTTAAAAAATACGCTAAATATTATAAATTAGATAGGTCAATGATTCTTAGGAATTATTGACCTATTTTTTGTGTTGGGGAGTTATATTTAATTCTAATAACTAGACACTGATATACAAAAATGATTAAGTATCAAAGATTGCAATTGAAAACTAAGCAAGACTTTAAGAATGTGCCTAATCCATTAATTGGTCTTATAACTGAACTACACATAGGAAAAACAGCCGTTTCTTTCAAAACAAAAACTGGGGATGTAACAATCTCAAAAGAATTACTGAAAGTATTAAGAAAGGTTAAGGCTATAGATAATCAAGATTTATTGGTGCTCACCAACAACTTAACAGAAGATGCACGTCAGATATTAGAGGGCTTGAATATTGATTATATCACTAGAGTTGACTTTTATTGGACAGATGAGAGTTATATTAGTATTCGACAATTGTAGGATAGGCATTAATTATCCCGAACTAAAAGTATCCCTGTTTTTGTCCCAATATAAAATCTTCCTGCATGAATAACTACAGGTTGAAGCATGTCTGGGAAGTTTCGTCCAGTTCCAACCCAATATTCATAAACAGTTTTTCCGCTTTCCCAGTCAACCATACTCATAAACCATGCATTACGCCCCTTGCTTCCTTCCTTGACACAGTAAGAGTAGATCAACCCATTAGAAGTGGAAAGTACAGGAGTAGTAGAAGCTTTTAAATCATTGTTTTCCCAAACAACTTCTGCGCCACTTAAATCTTCGAATACATGCACTTTTGCTAACCCTTTATTGGTTGTTTGAGGATCTCCAAAAAAAAGTTTGAATCCACCATTATCTTCAATAATTAAATCATTTCCGTATCCAATAGGTGAGTTCTCACACCCTGTATTATCTGTACCAAAAACAGGAATAGAACTAATCAACCGACCATCATTTCGATGATAGACATTGAGATGCATTCTAGGGCTGCCATTGTCAGCAATAGCAACTAAATCATCATTGTTTCCAAACAAGGTAGGACTCGTTCCTGATCCAGCTCCCACAAGGCCATTCAGTCCAGCACTATTATCATATTCAGCACTCCACTCTAAATTTATATCTCCATTATTTTTGATCGAAAGTTTGTTCAGAAAAGAATTGGTTAAAATATAAACACCACTAGAATCAATGGCCATTTGATTTTGCAAACTTTCAGAGAAAGTATACGTTTTTACTTCTTCAGTATCTTTATTTACATATCCTACAGTTCCTTTGCTTGTGGTAAACCATAATTGACCATCATAATCAGGAACAGCATCTGTTATATTTGTTTTTTTAGGCAAAACTGCACCTAAATCTATCTCCTTAACCAAATCCCAACTCAGCGTTTCGCCTGTTTCGGTTATTTTATAAAAAGATATTTTCTTATCCATTCTAGGCACAATTACCTCTTCTGAAGGAGTCAAGTGCAAATAGCCCCCACCAGAGGCATCATTTTCTTTGTTGTTAATAATTCGAATATTATTTTTTCTAGGGAGGCGTTTCTTTGCCAATATAGCAAGTGAATTAGGGTCTAATAAATACAAGTAAGTGCTAGTAAAAGAGATCATGACTGTAATGATTAGTCCCTTACTATCAAATAATAGAGTAGGATTTGACTTACCTAAACTGTTTAGTTTGCAGCTAATTACAGATGGGTTTATACCAAGAGGTCCAGCGTCATTGGTTACATCAGAATTATAAGTGTCATAATGAAGTCCATTACGACCTTTTTTATAAAGATAAGTATTTGAAGGAACATCGTATTGAGGTAAAGGCTTTGCACTAGGAATTGTTCCATATGTAAGATTTACACCACTCTTTTTAGCTGTGGCTGGTTTAGATCTTAAAGGTTGTTGGGACATAAGCAAGGCTAAGGATGGTTATTAAAACAGTTCTAACTGAAACAGTCATATAATGGTTAAACATTTTAGTTGAAAGATTAGAATTCCGGAATTGTAGAATATACTATTTCTTAGAAGTAAGTTTAGCAAAAACATATAAGAGAAAGCCCAAAGGACCAAAAGCAATAGTCACGACTAGGATAGGTGCCAAAATCCAATGAGCAACACCATGCTTCTTAGCATCCAAATACATCCAACGACCTACAAAAAGATCAAAAGCACCAGCATAAGCCCAAAACATACCGGCTCCCCAAGTGCTAGACATAGCTTTAGCCAAATTTTCGGGACTAGCATCAGCAAATATAGCCAAAGCCTCAACCATATTAGGTAGCAAAAAAGCTAAATAACAAACTATTGGAGGTAAGATAATCCAAGGAGATTGTATGATTTTCTCTGTTTTACTCCATTTAGGCAGGAAGATCATCATTGCCCAAAAAGGTAATACACTGAGGGCAGAAAAGTGAAAAAAAAAATCAGTCATAGTAGAGTATAGAATATTATGCACAATGCGCTTGCAGCAGACTTTTCAATTTGGGGTGGGGAATAAGAATGTGCAAATGGAGCCTTGTGTAAATCAATAAGAATCCATAAATAAAATTATTTTTTTATAATTATCCCCAATAGTATAATAAAATAAGCAAGATTATACTATTTCATTTCCCCAAAAAATGTATTTTGTTTTATCCAAATTTTTACAAACATACACTTTTTTTACCTCGATGGTGCCTGAAGGACCTCAGGCACCTATAAAAACAGGATGCTTTTAGATTCTTCATGTTTAAAAAAAATCTATGAAAAAACTGAAATTATTCTTGACCTTATTCTTGCTCGCCAGTCTTTTTACAGGATGCATGCTTGGAGGCTCTGGTAAACCAGATCTAGGGGGACTAACTGAACTTTTTCCCAAAGATGAAGTAAGAGAGCTAACACCAGAAGAAAAGGAAGCCCAACGAAAAAATGAAGAGGAACGTAGAGCTGAAGAAATCAAACGAAAACGAGAACTTTGCTATTCAACGAATTATGTAGACTGTGGGATTATTTCTGCTCGTTGGGAGCTCCATTACAACACCGATTACAATGAGCTGTACGAAGGGACTACGGCACCTAATATAACGATTGTAAATATTCCAATAGATGCATCTTCAGTTTCTTTTGCAGAAGGGGAAGAGCCTGATGATGTGTGGTATGGCAATACTATATTTCACTGCGAACCAGATATTGAGATCTGGGAGGATCGGGGACAAAAGAACATTTTTATAAATGTGTATTATGGAGGGAACTCAGAACTTAAGATCATCGATAAATCACAGCCCCATTTTAGTAATGATAACTTCCAAATGAACGGGACCGATATAAAGATTGCCATTCCAGAGGGTAAAGGAGTTCGGTTTGTACTTGATATAGAGTTTTTAAATCCATCGTTGCAAGAAGCCAATAATCATAAATTCCGAAGAGAGTATCGTATTTATTAAACAGAAAATTATCATTTAAAATGAATTGGAGTGTAAGGCTCTAAATAGTAGTGCAAACAGAGTATTGAGAAAGGTTAAAAGGCTATATTTCTTATTTCTTTTGACAAAATGTCTAAATTACTCTTCTAATTTATAGTAAAAACAAAAAAAACATAAACATGCCTCCGCTTACTAAAATTAGTAGATTCATATATACTCTAATGTCGTTAAAATCCCTTTCTTCTTTTAATATCAATTTCTGGAATGATTTGGAGAAATAGGTTAACAAGGATCCCAAAAATAGCAATCCCAATGCTATTGTAGCTCCAAGTCCTAACATTTCGGTGTTATCTGGATCATTAAAATGTTTTAGAATGTCAGTTATGAAAAGTAAATTCCATAAAATTACGGCTCCCACAAAAAATGGCTTTTTAATAGGGTTTAGTCCTCTATCTTGTTTAGCAAAGACAAGTTGATCTTCTTTGGAAATAGTTGAATCTATTTTACCTAAGAAACCTATGTTTTTTATTTTTGCTATTAACATTTCTGGATTGCTAAAAGTCCAAAAAATGATGTCTTTTTTATAATCCTTGACTCGATGGTTAATCTTTATGCCTGTTCCAAGGATTGGTATTACTCGATAGGGCTCAATTGAAATAATATCTTGCGGGGCAAAACTATAATTTCCGATTATAAAAACGCTTAATTCAAGCTTAGTTCTCTCTACTTTTAGTTTAGCAAATGGAAATGTTGCTTTTGCACTCTTAAAATAGCCAGTCCCAATTCTAGCTCCTCCTATTAGTTGGAATCCTTTCATTATTTTAAAGCTTTTATAGCATCTGTGATGCCACCAATAGTTAAAGGAAACATCATGTCACCAGTAAAAGATTTAATCATTTTAATAGAATGGGTATAGTCCCACAAATCTTCTCGAATAGGGTTGATCCAGACTAGATTAGGGAATTTTTCTTTGAACCGATTGAGCCAAGTAGCTCCAGATTCTTTGTTATAGTGCTCTACACTACCATGTTGCATTGTTATCTCATAAGGTGACATAGCAGCATCTCCCACAAAAATAACCTTATAGTCGCTATTGTATTTGTGCAGTACATCAAAAGTAGAAATGCTTTCTTCCCATCGTCTAGCATTGTCCTTCCACAAACTTTCGTAAATGCAGTTGTGAAAATAGTAAGAGTCAAGGTGCTTGAACTCATATTTAGCAGCTGAGAAGAGTCGAGAACACAAATCGATATGATCATCCATACTTCCTCCTACATCCAGAAGCAGCAAAACCTTAACGCTATTTCGCTTTTTAGGTAACATATGAATATCTAGGAATCCAGCATTTTCAGAGGTCTTCTTTATCGTTCTATTTAGGTCAAGTTCCTCTTCGCTGCCTTCTCGTGTGATTCTACGCAAACGTTTCAAAACCATTTTCATGTTACGGGTTTCCAACTCTACATTATCTTTCAAGTCTTTGAAATCACGTTTGTCCCAAACCTTTACAGCCCTACGATGACGACTGCCATCCTGCCCAATACGAATTCCTTCTGGATTATAACCATAAGCCCCAAAAGGAGAAGTGCCACCAGTCCCAATCCATTTATTTCCACCCTGATGGCGTTCGTTCTGCTCCTTGAACAGCTCTTTTATGCGCTCTAGTAGCTCTTGCAAACCACCCATTGCTTTTATGCGCTCCATTTCTTCTGGCGAAAATAAACGTTCACCATTTTTGCGCAACCACTCTTCTGGAATATTATAAATTTCCTCATCAGAGATGTTCTCAATACCTTTGAAGTAAGCACCAAAGAGTTGGTCAAACTGGTCTAAATGCTTTTCGTGCTTTACCATAGTAGAACGACACAAAAAGTAAAATTCCTCAATGTTTCGACCAATTACACCCTTGTCCAAAGCTTCTAGCAAGCTAAGGTATTCCATTAGGCTAACAGGCAAACCACGATTTTTGAGCAATAAAAAGAAGTCTAGAAACATAACTATTATCTACGAAGATTTACAGAATTGTGCTTTTGCAATAAGGCCAAATCTTGCTCATTCTTAATCACGGCTCCAATCAATGGAATTTGACCTTGTTGGTGTGCAGCTTTAAGCTCTGTTTCATTTATTTTGCCTACCATCAATAGTTTTATCCAGTCAATTAGCTCACTAGTAGAGGGCTTCTTTTTAAGTCCTCTTACATTTCTAAGATTATAGAATACATTCATAGCTTCAGACATCAACTTTTGTTCTAAACTAGGGTAGTGTACCTCTACAATCTTAGATAGGGTGTCCCTATCTGGGAAGGAGATATAATGGAAGAAACAACGTCTCAAAAATGCATCTGGCAATTCTTTTTCATTGTTGGATGTGATAATAACGATAGGACGTTGCTTAGCTTTTATGGTCTTATTCAGTTCATAGCAGAAAAACTCCATTTTATCCAATTCCAAAAGTAAGTCATTCGGAAATTCAATATCGGCCTTGTCAATTTCGTCTATCAACAAAACGACCTGCTCATCAGCATCAAAAGCTTCCCAAAGTTTTCCTTTTACGATGTAATTGGCAATATCACTTACTTTATCATCTCCCAGTTGAGAGTCACGCAAACGAGAGACTGCATCATATTCATACAAGCCTTGTTGAGCTTTGGTAGTTGACTTGATATGCCAAGTAAATAATCGTTTGCCCAATGCTTTGGCTACTTCATGTGCCAATAAGGTCTTTCCTGTTCCTGGTTCCCCTTTTACCAATAATGGTTTTTGCATAGCAATAGCAGCATTCACAGCTACCTGCAAGTCTCTAGCTGCAATATAGGTGCTCGTTCCTTCGAAATTCATATATTTGTAAACTCTTGTGTGTTTAGAATATGGTTTAAATTACTCATTATATTCAAAATTATAATTTAAACCATATTCTTAATACTTATTTTCTAAAGCCTACAAAGGTACAATTTTTAAACTCTTTTTACAGCTATGGCAAACCAAAAAACTTCCCACCGAGGAATGTGGGCAATTTCCCTTGTAGGACTTTTTGTTTCATTTGCGGTGTTTGGGACAAATGTTCTTCTAGGAGATTTAGTTGATAATACTATTGCTCCATATTTTATGTTGTTTGGAATAGGAGCTTTAATGGCATTAGGGCCAGTTATATACCTATATACTAAGCTCAAAAACTATATGGGAGCTTATCTAATAGAACAAATTATTTTGTTTACAACACATTTTCTAATTCTCACCTGTGTTTTTAGATGGCTAATTTTGACAATTAATGCTGGAGGTGCTATGGAGCCCCAAGACAAACGTTTTCCTTTGTTAGGCAAACCTAACATAACTGTACATGATTTTGCCTATGCAGGTAATCCTGCGAATACAGCTCTTGTTAGTTTTGCTGTTCAATACGATCGATTTGGTATAGTGAATCACTATAAACAGGGCTTTGACCTTAACAATTTAGACTACATCCAAAAATCGGTATTGGACCAAAAGATAGGACATGCTACACACGCTAAAGTTCGGATACAGCAGGGGTTATTAGGATTTGACTTTGTTTTTGGAGATGTGATCCTAGATTTTGACGATAAATAGATTTTTCGGTTTATGACTAAAACTATAACAGCTTTAGAGCAATTCTTTCTTCAATCAGGCTTTTTGGGAGAGGGGCTAGAAACAATTCTTTCTAAATTTACATTTAAGGGAGTTCAAAAAGGCGATCTGTTTTTGGAAGAGGGGAAAATTGTAACTCAATTAGCTTTTTTAGAGAGTGGAGCATTTCATTATTTCTATAATATAGAAGGAGCGATTCGTACAACATTTGTGCATGTTAATAATGTGTTTATGACATCTATGAATAGTTTTTTGAACAGTGTACCTAATTCAGAAAACATTCAAGCAATTACAAACTCAACAATAGCGGTTATTTATAAGAATGATCTGATGGAGCTAATCAACAAGGTAGTTGGATTCAAAGACTTTTATATTGCTATGCTAGAGTACCAAGTTTCTTGTTTAGACAAAGGCCGCCTAGATTTACTAGTTAAGACTCCAGAGGAACGATATTTAAGAATTCTGAAAGAGCAACCTGAGCTTTTTCAGAAAGTGCCACTGAAGTTATTAGCCTACACCTTAGGTATGACACCTCGTCATTTGTCTAGAGTAAGAAAGAAGATCATAGGGAATTAGATCGACCAACAGTTTTTCATTTTTTTTCATAGGAATGTGTTTGAGGACAAATGTCCTCTTTTCAAGGCAGACTAAAATTTAGTTTTGCAGTGTAATTATTTAAACACAATTCAAAAATGTAAAAAATGAGAAATTTAATAATCACTTTAACCATTTTTTTGAGTCTTCAGTTTAGTTCAAAAGCTCAAGGAATAACTTCACCTTTAAGATTGAACATTGAGATAGATATTCTACAACCTGTTTTTGGAGGATATGGAGGAACTTTAGGTTTAGAGAAAGGACAATTTGGGTGGGGACTTATGGCTTTTTCTAGTCGTTTGAGCAATTCTTCTCGAAATTTTATAATGAAAGGAGCAGATGATTTTAATGTACATAATTGGGGGGTAGAACTTTATGGAGATTTCTTTTTCAAAAAAACACATAAAGGATTCTATATTGGAGGTTTAGTTAGTTTAGATGGCTATAGAATGAAGCAAGAAAAAGAACTAAAAGGATCTATTTTAGGATTATATTTAGTGCCAAGAGTAGGATATAGATGGGTTCCTGTCCCTAAAAAAGTAAAATGGTTATATATCCAACCTTCTTTTGCTGTTCCTATCAAGGTTTGGGATGATGCATCTTTTTTCAATGAAGATATTAAATTATCTAGAGCTATCATTTTACCTATGTTGACAATTGGTATGCGACTCAATTTAGATGAAAAATGTGCTAAAAAAATGGAATAGTAGGCTTTGGGGAGGCTAATTCGATTTTTTGACGATAAATAGATTTTTCAGAACTAAAGTTGATTTTTCTAAGTTGATTTTCTTGAGATATTTCAATTATTTTAATTAAAACAATGAAGAAAGAGACGCTTTATGGAATGTGGATTGGTTCAGTATTAACCTTACTAGTCTGCGGAACTTTTTTTAATTCAGATTCTATTTTTGGTACTATTGCGGACGAAACAATTGTGCTTCCTCACTATGTTTATTGGATGGCGGTAGCAATGGCTATATTACCTACAATCTATTTATTTATAAAGGTCAAAAAGCATATGGGAGAGTACAAAGTCGCTCGAATTGCTTTTTCCCTAATGCATTTTATTACTATAGTTTCTTGTTTCAGAGGGTTGATCTTATTCTTGAATTATACTGTTGCAATTAATACTACAGTTGAACAGCATAAAATTATAACCAAATCAACCTCTGTAACTACACTTGCTAGAGATTCTGTAACTTTTCAGCCACAGTTTGCAACTATGCAAATAACTGTACAGCACGAACCATTTTCCATAGAAAAAAAATATCAGTGGAATGATCATAAATGGACTGCTCCAAAGCAACAAAAGTTTGAGGCTAAAAAAGACAGTGCTAAGGTTACTATAAAACAAGGACTTTTGGGTTTTAAGGTGATTGAGAAAGTAATGTATTAAGAGCTATTTAGATTACTTAATTCTTAATCGTTGTTGGAATTAAAAAAATGCTTTATCTTGCAGCGATTATTGAACAGGACTTGGGCAGTTTAGTCCTAAGTCCTCAATTCTTAAACTAAATAGATAGAAATGGCTGATACCAATTTTTATAAATTAACCGTAAAGTCTGTAAAGCCAGAAACAGCAGATGCTTGTGTAGTAACATTTGATGTGCCTCAAGATCTAAAAGAAAAATTCAACTATAGTCACGGACAATACCTAACTGTTAAGTTTGAACTGAACGGAAAGGAAGAACGTCGTGCATACTCTTTGTGTTCTAGTCCAACATTAGACAAGAATTTACAAATTGGAGTAAAACGAGTAAAAGGAGGTTTGGTTTCTAATCATATCAACGATAAAGTAAAGGTAGGAACAGTTGTAGAAGTAATGCCTCCTCAAGGGCATTTTTATACAGCCTTGAATGCTGATAACCAGAAAAAATACTTCTTGTTTGGTGCTGGTAGTGGGGTAACACCTCTATTGTCTATAGCCAAAACAGTGATAGAAGATGAACCTAAAAGTAGTGTTTACCTCTTTTATGGCAATCAGAAAGAGAATACTATTATGTTCAAATCCGAATTGGATGAACTGCAAAAACGCTACTCAGGGCAGTTGCATGTAGAACATATATTGAGCCGTCCAGAAACTAGAAAAGAGGGTGGTTTCTTAGGCTTTTTTGCCAAGACTATTACAGACTGGAAAGGAGAAGTAGGGCGTATAGATTCTGCTCGTGTCAATACTTTTATTGACAAAAATAAAGGTGGCACAACTAACTGTGAGTTCTTTATGTGTGGACCTCAAGCTATGATGGAAACAATACAACGTACCTTAGAACAGCGTGGTGTAGATTCTAAAAATAGCCATGCAGAATGGTTTGTAGTCGAAGATACTACTAAAAAAGTGGTTACTTCGGGAGAAGGAGGAGCTAAAGTAACTGTGATCTTAGATAAAAAGAAGATTGAATTGGTGCTCCAAAAGAACGAATCTGTTTTAGATGGATTGTTACGTATAGATGTAGATGCTCCTTTTTCTTGTATGAGTGGTGCTTGCTCTACTTGTATGGGGAAGGTACTAAAAGGAAAGGTAGAAATGGAACGTTGTTTAGCTTTAGACGATTCGGAAGTAGCTGATGGCTATGTCCTAACCTGTTCGGCAATTCCTACTACTGATGAAGTAGAAATAACTTATGATGTTTAGATAAGAATACTTTTCTAGAAAAGTATTGAATAAAAGAGGAGTTAAAGGTTTATGATATATGCAATTGGCAATCATGAGCTTTTAACTCTTCTCTGTTTGGAAGTCCTGTTTTCCTCCTATCGATATGGATATGCTTGAGCTTAGGCATTTTGAGCAATTGTTTAGGAAAGCGCTCTCTTTGCCACCATTTATTCCGAATATGTATGGTGTGTACGTTCTTTAGTTTTAGGACAATTGCAGGAAACTTAGCCTTAAAATGACAACCATTTAAGTTCAGCTCTTGAATGTCTTCTTTAAATAAAGCCAATTCATCAGGCAACGTTTTAAGTTCTGTGTCTGCCCAATCAAGAACTCCATCTTTTATACAAGTTTTAATGAATTCTATTTTCTTTTTGGACGGAAAATGATCCAATACAGAAGCTATTACTCGTTTTTGCCCCTGTATGTAGAGCAGTTCTATTAATTCTACCTTATCAATATCCTCAAATTTGGAATAGAAGCCAATTGTTTTAGATAGAGTGGATGGTTGAATATAACCCCAAAGCAAAAAACGTCTTTTGACCCCTGCTAATAAATCTGCAGAACCATATTGCTCTATATATTTAGACGCTTTTGTACGGTGTTTTGCCTTGAAAGGGCCTTTATACACCAATAACATATCTACTAATAACGCTTTGGGGAATCCCCCACCACTCAATAAGCCAAATGCAAGATCAATGTTTTCAGGATTTTTACTATACAACAATGCTCTGATATTCTCTATATTTTGTTCTAGATCTTGGGTCGTTGGAGTGTGTATGAGATAAGGCTTTTCTATTTTATTAAAATAGTTAATAAGCATCTTTTCAGTTACCCCTACAATATTTTTTTCATCCAATAGTCTATACTGCTCTTGTCCTTGTTTCCCCACAACTATATGTGTTATTTTTGGACTGAATTTTCTGCGTATATGTGCTCCGTATTGCTTAATATGTTGTGTTAACTCTCTATTACTAACCACTTTGCCCAAGACAAATACATTACTGTTTTTATCTATCAGATTTTTATCTAAAAGCTTTTTTTGCTCACCTCTAGTTGTTAGTTCAGCAAGCGCTGCATTCTCAAAATGCTCTATTTTGCAGTTTAATAATTCAAAAAGTGTAGCTTCTTTCAGCTTTTTTAATTCAGTAGAGCTGTTTCTTAATATTTTTAAGAGCAACCCTCTAAAGCGGTTAGTGAAACTTAACTCTTTAGACACTTGAAATATTTGAAGAATAAGGGTGCTATTAAAAGATCTTTTGGTTTGTTTTTCAGTCTCAATAATAAGATTTTGAGGAAGAGCTTCAAGCTCCTTTGGTATAGAATCTAAAAGAGCTGTATTTATTTTTAATGCGCAAAGTTTAGGGAGTTTAATTAAAACTTTTGGGAAACGGGGGAAGTTGTTCCCAGATAAAGAGAGTGTTTCTAGCTCTTGTAACTTCGCTATTTGACTTGGTAACTCGTTTATCTTGTTACCTGATATATCTAAATAAACTAATGATGGAATTTTAAATAAATCTATAGGTAGTTTACTTTCTGTTTTGCGGATAGATGTTCGTAGAACTAACCGTTTTAGGTTCTTGAGTGAGCTTAGAAAATCCAAATTTGTAGACTTATCAAACTTTAGCCCAACCAGCTCCAATATTTGCAAGTTTTGAAGCTTTTTCATTGCTTCAGGAAATTGCTTGACACCAGTATATAAAATATAAAGTCTAGTTAATTCTTTGAGCTTTCCAATTTCTTCGGGTAAGATCTCTAAACTACGAGCCCCAGATATACGGAGTCTTTGGAGATCGGCTAAACGTCCAATCTCAGGAGGAAGAGTTTTTACTTTGTTTGACACATAATTTATGTCATAAGATTTTAAGTCCTTTACAGACAGGGCTCTAATTTCCTGTTGTAAACGGACATAATCTTTTCCGTACCATGCAGCCATTTGGGTATTGTAGAGATTACAAACTTAAATAAAGGGGGTGAATCCTTATTAAGTTAGTATTATGAATATTGTCAATGTTCAAATATAAGATAAGTTACCAAATAAAAGGAATTAACTTTGCGACCTTTTTATTGTAATTTAAGTATTTAGGTAGATGACCATATCTTTTGGCGGAGCTTTTTTGCAACAATGGGATTCCACTAATAAAAACCAATAGGATTATGATCCATAAAGGAGAAATAATGGTAAACCATTCTAGGCCACTAAGATAAGGCATTGTATATAACCAAATACCCACCCAGCAAAGTATTTCGCCTAAGTAGTTTGGGTGTTGCAAGTATTTCCATACGCCCACATCAACAAAGTTATTTTTGTGAGCAGGATTATTTCTAAATCTAAATTTTTGATAATCACTAATGCTTTCTAAAAACCAACCAATTGCCCAGATTCCAATAGCTAAATAAGATAGACTTGGCAGCCTATCAATTGATTTGTTTAGGAAAAACACAACAGGCAATGCTATAATATAAATGCTAATGGTCTGTAATAGCCAAAACCCAGCAATAGCACTGAACTTTTTGCGCATTTGGTCAAAGCGTTTATCAGATTTCATGAAATGAATACGAATAAACAGATAGGCTCCTAATCGAATGCTCCACAAACTAACCATTGTAACCAACAGCAGCTTTGCTAAACTAAAGTCTTGCTGAATGACCAATGTGCCCACACTCGCTAATAGAAAACTAAGACTATAAATTAAATCCGTGAGTCTATCACTCTGACGAAGATAACACCACAAAAGGCCCAAGAAATTGAGCATAAAAATTAATCCAAAAAAAAGTATCCAGGTCATGCAAATAGTTTTTGATAGATAGGTTTTCTGTAGTTAAATTGACTTTTTAAGATAGGATAGAGCAGTCTACTAATTCCCAAAGGACCTTTGTAAGTAATATCGTCTATGATTTTAGTGCCTTCTGGGGTATTTATTATTCTATGGTAATGTTTCCACTCTTTCAGAAAAAAGGGTAAATCTTTACCTCTAGCTTCGTCCACGAAAAAATACTCATTAGTGGTCTTACCCGACTCAGTTATAGTACTCTTCCATCGTTGTTTGAATAGTAAAATACTCAACTGTAGTTCTACAATATCTCCCTTTTTGCAACCGTCAAATTGCAAGAGTTCCACTTTGATTCCTGGAGGTGATAATTTTAAAAATAAGTCTTGATCAAATCCTTTAAATACTTTGTGGTAGTCTTGTTTTACTAATGTCTCTACGATAAAATGCATATTGGTTTATTGATTTAAGGGATAACAGATTAATCTAGAGAATGTTTAGGATAAGTTTGTGAGCTTAAGCACCATTTTTTACATTTATAGAATCTAGGTTAATGTACACCAAGACTATTTAACACCACAAAACATATTGTAATAATGAAAAAAATGCCTAAACTGTTTCTATTAGCAACCCTTTTGATAGGGATTTCAGCTTGTACAAGCAGTATTAATGATAAACTGGTCAAAGAATACGACAAGAGCCTAAAATTCTTTAATCAAGAAAAGACTGATCACATTGCCTATGAGTTTACATTGAGTACTAGCTCTGTTATGAGTGGGTATAGCACAAGTACTACATTTTTAGTGCAAGATGGAAATATATTGAAGCGTTCCTTCAAAGAAATGAGCACAGATTGGGAAACTAATGAACAGGTAGAATCAAATTCTTGGGAAGAACGTGGGGCTGATGTAGGGATGAATTATAGTGCGCATGAGGTTATTACCTTAGAACAAATTTATAGAAGAATCCCCAACTTAATAAAAGTAGATACTAATCAAAACTATGTTTACTTTGACGCTGCTCACAAAGGGGTTGTTTCGATAGGAGGGTATTTTCCTAGAGATTGCGCAGATGATTGTTTTGAAGGCTATAATATCCAAAACTTTCGTTGGGTAGACAACCTTCAGAGTGCGCTCTCTCCATCTATAGCAAATAACCAAGCAGAGGTGACTATTGTCAATCCTGGTATGGATAGAAAATACCAAGAGAGTTTAGAATTTTTCATGTCGGAAAAACTAAATTACAGAGGCTATAAATTTACTTTAGATTTTGAATCTGCAGAAGGACGTAATGGTCACAGCACATCATTTACTGTCAAAAATGGGAGAGTAGTGAGTCGTGCCTATAAAGGATTTAGATATGACTGGAATATAGAAGAACAAGTAGAAGATGAGAGTTGGACCGAAACAGGTGCAAATATTGGTTTGAAAAATCAAGGTTTCCCTCCAATTTCTATAGAGCAAATCTATAAAGTGATTCCTACTTTGATTCAGAGAGATTCTTTAGAAAATTATATTTATTTAGAGACTAAACATAATGGCGTGTTATCGATGGGAGGGTTTGTTGATAAGAATTGTGCAGATGATTGTTTTGAAGGCTATAATATCAGTGCTTTTGAATGGATAGAGTAAGTGGTTCCATACATAAGTAGATAAAAATATAAAAAGAGGGATGTAGTAATTTACTACATCCCTCTTACATTTTCTTGGATAGAAAAGAAAGCTATTTTCTAATGTGTTTCTGTCTTTTCTTCTTTCTTCTCTTCAGCTGTATTCTTATTAGCACGTTTAGCCACACTTTCTTTTAGCTTGAAACGCATAGGAAAGTACCCTGGGCGTAGAGAGTAAGTATTTGTATTCTCAAAACGTTTGCTTACTGCAATACAGTTTTTAGGAGCAAACAAGAAAATATAAGGATACTCTTTGTGTATCTCTTCTTGTATTGTTTGGTATAGCTCATTGCGCTTAGTTTCATCTAGTGTTACCCTAATCTCATCAATGATCTTATCAGTAGCTTCAGTACCAAAACCAACTCTATTACTACCATCATAAGTATCTGAAGATGTATGCCAAATTTGTTTTAAATCATCAGGAATAGGTGCCGCAGACCAACCTGCAAAAAACATATCAAAATCACGCTTTTTAGTTTCTTCTAGCATCACTGTCCACTCTCTAGCAACCAATTTGAACTCAATGCCTACACGCTCTGCTTCTTCCTGTATAAGAAGACCAATGTTTTTAGCAGAACTACTTGAAGATGGGTATTTGAATGCTAACGAAAGAGGAACTCTTTTCCCTTCTATTTCTTTATCTAATATACCATCTCCATCTGAATCTGCCCAACCCGACTCTGCCAACAACTCTTTGGCTTTTACCAAGTCAAAGTTCATATCTGTTAGCCCTTTATGGCAATGTGCTTTTAGAGGGGAGATAGGAGAGTTTACCTCTGTAGCCAAACCACCAAATGTAAGGTCAATAATACGCTCTCTATTAGTTACATGTCCAATAGCTTTACGTGTAAGTAAATCCAATTTAGGGTTCTTACAGTTAAACCCAATGTACACATATGTAAATTGATCAGGGCTAGTTAAATTAAACCGCTTAACTATTTCTGGCTCATCTTTCAGTTCTTGAAAATTTTCAGGTAACATTCTAGATAAAACATCCAATTCATTAGATTTTAATGCTAAGATTGCACTGTTCTTATCAGAGATGATTTTATAAATAACTTGTTCAGGATAAGCTTTCATATGTTCAGCTTCCAATTTGTTGCCCCACCAGTCTTCTTTCAGTTCTAAAATGATGTGTTGGCTTGTTTTGATTTCTTTGAGCTTATAAGCGCCACTTCCCGAAATCATTTCAGGCTCAAGGTTATATTTGATATTGAACTCTGCAGCAAAATCTGCAATTTTTGAATCGTTACTTAGCTTATCTGACTGCTCATTTAAATCTTTGATTGTGAAATTACGCATGAACCCCTGCGGATCATAATGGTACTCAGGAATTATCTGAACACTTGCTGCAGATATTTCAGATAAAATATAGAGGTCCTTACTATAAATA
>JAAEPD010000624.1 GCA_024222455.1 Aureispira sp. | reverse complement strand
CTAATCCTTAGTTCACGTTACATTAATATTATAAGTAAACATATTGTAACCTGATATCGGAGTCACTGTATCAGAAACCATTACTGTAAAGTAATTATTACCTAAATGACTACTAGTCGGTTGCCATGAAAAATGTGCGGTATCAGGACTTGAAGAGAACCCAGTTCCTGTAGTAAAACTAGCTGATGAAATTCCTTGATTCCAATTCATTTGAATATCATCATTATCTAGATCTATTCCGATAAGATCGAAAGCTACAGAAGAGTTAAAACAAGTTGTCAAGGAGTAATCGCTTGCTGCTGTTCCTCCATTAATACCTGACATGGTTGGAGCTTGATTATTATTACAAGTTAGTATCATTAATTCTGTACTTCTAAGTACAGACCCTATCAATATTCCATTGCGATATTCTTCTACAAAAACAGTCAAAAGAACACTCCCTCCTACGAGAGTTGGAGAACCTATTATTGCTCCTGTTAAAGGATCAATTGTGATGGGAGAACTAGCCCCTAGAGGTTGTGTACCAGAAAAACTAGGCATATAATTAACTAGTTTTCCAGACGAACTCATAGCATCCACTAAGGAATATACAAGAGAATCTCCATCGGGATCTATAGCTCCTGGATTATAACTGAAAGTATTATTGATACAAGTAAAAATAAGAGGAGGATTAGTAAAATATGGCGCATTATTACAAAAACTTACAGGTCCAACTATTTTACATTCTACATAAGCTGGAGGACTTCCACTAACAGAAACCAATCCTCCATGACAACACACTGATGATGAAAACGTTACATCAGTACATCCTGAAAGTATAGTAATAATTGTACTATACGATTGCTCCTCTGCACCTAAAGCACCTGTTCCTCCATTACATGCACTCGGAGAAAAAGGTGTAATATCTTTTCTAGAACCAGGAACTATAGTGGCAGTAGAGCTTCCACTCCCCAAAGATCCTGTCCAGCTAATCGTTCTAGATCCTGGAAAATTTATGCCATTGCAATCTCGATATAATGTAGTTGTAACTTCATATTGATTAGGACCTACACATTCATATCTTATAGTTCCTCCTAATACATGAGTAGCTTTAGTTTCTTGATAAGACAAGATTAAAAAGATAAAGCAAAATAGTCCCGTTCCAATTTTTTGTAGTGTTTTCATAGATAAAAAAGGTTTAGTTCTCGTTTTAAAATAAGTACTTTGGGTTTTGTTATTACAAAGAAATGATTTAGGGGAGATTGGGACAACTACATTTTTTTATCTTTTTCGATTTTACAAGAGGTTTTATAATCATGTAACACAGGTCTAATAGTCTTTTTAGACTATTTAATATTCGTAAAAAAACAACCACTTTATAGCTAAAACAAATGTTTAACTCTAAAATTATACAATTACTAAGCAAGCTCTCCACTAGAGAATGTAGTCGATTTAGGGAATATGTACACTCGCCCTATTTTAATAAGCATAAAGTTGTTAAACAACTTGTGGACTACCTATTGAGCTATGCCCCTAGTTTTGAATCCCCAGCTTTAGATAAAAAAGAAGTGTTTGCACACCTCTTCCCTCAAAAGACTTATAATGAGACCACTATTTATACTTACACCTCCAACTTATTAGACCTTTTTAATGATTTTCTGGCACAGGAAGAATTAGCTAAGGAGCCTATGCAGAAGAAGCTCTATAGCATTCGGGCACTACAAAAATTGGAGCATCCTAAACAATTCAAACGAACGGTAAAACAACATTTGCTACTGCAAAAGAAGTATGCCTATCCTGATAATGAGTTGTTTTTTCAGCAATATTTATTTCATGAAGAGTTGAATATAAATTTCTTGATGCAACCTCGAAGACAATATGATAGCAACCTGCAGCAAAAGAACAATGCTTTAGATCTATTCTATCTAGAAACTAAATTAAAAACAGCTTGTGATATGCTTAGTCGCAATGCTGTGATACAAGCTAATTATGAGAGCTGGGGTATAGATCAAGTTGTCAAACAAATAGAGGAATGTTGGGATTACTATCAAGACTACCCTAGCATTGTGTTGAATTATCAGATTTTGCAAATGCTCCAAAATGAGGACATTAGCTACTACAACAAACTAAAAGTTTCGCTGCAAGAGCACCTAAACAGTTTTAGTAAAGTTTCTCTACAGTCTATGTATGACTATGCTATAAACTATTGCATCAGACAATTAAATACGGGAAATCAAACATTTTATAGAGAGTTTTTTGACTTGCATCGAATCCTATTAGAGCAAGATATTTTAACTCAAACAGGGCATCTTTCGGAGTGGGATTATACCAATATAGCTACAGTAGGTATTAAGCTACAGGAGTTTGAATGGGTTGAAAATTTCATTCAAGATTACAAACAATGGGTAGCTGAGGATATTCAAGAAAATGCTTTTGTTTACAACTTGGCCTTTCTCTATTATAGCAGTCAGCGTTATAAAGATACTTTGAGCTTATTGCATGAGGTCAATTTTAGTGATTCTACCTATTATTTGCGTACTAAAATCATACAGCTTAAGAGCTATTATGCATTAGGGGAACTAGATACTGCTCTATCACTGATTGCAGCTTTGCAAAGCTTCCTAAATCGAAATAAAGACCTTCCTGCCTATATGAAAAGTTCTAATGGTAATATGGCCAAAATGGCTAAAAAATTGATCAAACTAGAGTTGGATAAAGATTTTTTGAGTGCTAAAAAATTGGCAGCAAAACACAAACAATATCAACAAGAATTAGACAGCTTAGAACCTATGGTTAATCCAGATTGGTTAAAAAGTATTCTGAACAAGCTCTAGCATTTCAATATATGCCCTAATCGAACTTCTATGGCCATCCCTCTAAGTTCTTTTGGGAAGCTTAAGGCTTCAAAATAGTCCATAAAACAGGCTTCCATCGGTTCCTTGCTGCAATCCCGTTTTTTCAAGAGTTTATAGTTGGTCAATTGGCCTGTTGCATCTATATATAATTGTGCATGGATGAAAGCAGCAGGACAATCTTCACAGTTTATTTTTATCTTATTTTTTTTCAAACAAGTTTTATAACCAGCCCCATACCACTCTTTCTTCACACTATCCCAAACCGCTTCTTGCCTAGGTTCTAATTCATATTCTTTTAGAACTACTATTGAGGTATCTATATCTTTGGCTACATTAGAAGGTTCTGTAACTGTAGTAGAATTATGTTCTACAATTGTTGCCTTTGTTTCAGAAGTAGAAGAACAGGCTAATAATACACAAAGAGGGATTAAAAAGAATAGACACTGTTTCATATATTTCATTTTTATATATTTTTTTCTTGGGAAAAACATCCTTAACTAGCAAAAAGGAAGGACCCAACTTTATTTTTTGATTGACTTTTCTATAAAGATGTCTTTATATAAAAAAAGTAAATCAACTAGTTTTAGCACTAGTTAATAAAATCCATATTACATTAATATATAAAAAAAACAAACTATGCACCTTAACTCTCCATTTTTATTAGGCTATCTACTTACTCTTATCATAATAGGTACTTCTGTAACAGAGACAATTGCACAATGGCAAGTTGTAGGCTCTCGTAATTTCACTTCAGGAAATACAACTCGCAATGGAAAAAGTTTAACAACAGTTAATGGTTCCCCATTTGTCGCATATATAGACAATGCCAATAACTCCAAACTTAAAGTCACAAAATTTGATGGCACCAATTGGGTTGATGTTGGGCCAACAACTTTACCTACAGGCCCTATTCATACTCCAAACATAGCAAACAACAATGGTGTTATCTATGTAGCATATCAAGATCTTAATGCTAGCAGAAAAAATTCTGTAATAAAATTTGATGGTACCAATTGGACTTATGTTGGTTCTCCTGGTTTTAGTCCTGATGAGGCTAGATTTCAATCTATAGCATTTTACAATGGCGAACCTTATGTAGCTTTTGAAGACAAAAATGCTTCTTATGAGTCATCTGTCATGAAATTTAATGGTACCAATTGGGTCTATGTCGGTTCTTCTGGTTTCACAACAGGCTATTCTGCTGGGCAATCAGTCTATAATAAAATTGCTTTTAATGACTCCATTCCCTATGTAATTTATGTGAGCGTAGCAAGTAACCCAACGGGACCACCTATTGCTGAGACTAAGGTAATGAAATTCAAAAATTCGACTTGGATGCCTGTTGGAGGAACTACAGGATATAACAATGCAGGTGCGGGGCAGCAATCTATAGCATTTCTTAATGGAGAGCCTTATTTTTCATTTTTAGATTGGAATCATTTTAAGGCTACTGTGAAAAAATTTGATGGCAACAATTGGGTTAATATAGGAACAGCAGGCTTTTCTTCAGATCTAGCCCCTGACCCCCAAATAGCTATTAATAACGGAATACCATATATAGCTTATCGAGATTTTGGTGCATCAGAAAAGTTAACAGTTATGCGCTACGATGGCAGTAATTGGGTACCTGTTGGAGGAACTACAGGTGTTTCGCCCTCAAAAATTATACGTGCCGATATATCTATTGATAATAATGTTATCTATGTAGCTTTTGTTGACACAATTAATCCTAATTCGGGAAAATTAACTGTAATGTCTTATAATATTGTGAACACAAGCTTAGAAAAAATGGAAACAATGAACAAGAGTTTTCAAATATATCCTAATCCTGTTACTAACCTCTTAACTATTAAAACTGAGGATGAAGTTGAATATATTGCTGTTTTGACAATGAATGGACAAGAATTACTTAGAACTAAATCTCAGAGCATAAAGCTAGATACACTACCACAGGGAATGTATTTAATACAAATAAAAACAAAAAAAAGCATTGGCTATAAACGGTTTACAAAAACTTAATTTTCTTGTTCAGATATTTTTCAAAGGGAAGCTTTTAGCTTCCTTTTTGTTTTAAAGGTCTACTCTTTACCTTTATTTTTAATAGGAATTAACAGTCTTTACTCTTATGTTTTAAAGTTGTCCTTTCAGCTTTTTTTTGATTTCATAAAAACTAGTGACAATAAAATTTGGATAAAATCGCTTTAACTTCTAATTTTCCTATTAAACTTAATTCAAAGTACTGACAGCATTAGAAAAATATGAACGCAGAATATAAATTTAACATAGAAGGTTTGATGGCAAAAGATGATGTAACGCCTGAAGAGGATAAGCAGATTCATTTAGCCTACAGAAAAATGTTGCGATCTATTCGCAGTGAGTTGTCTGAAAAAATGGAAGCAGCTATATCCAAAGCCTATTGGCTTGCTCGCTTATCTCATGGAGATCAACGTCGTAAATCGGGAGAACCTTATATTTTTCACCCTATTGAAGTAGCCCGTATATGCGCTGCAGAGCTTGGCTTGGGCGGAACATCTATATTAGCGGCCTTGTTGCACGATACTGTAGAAGATACTGTTGTCAGTTTAGAGGACCTTACTAGAGAATTTGGGGAAGATATTGCTATGATTGTAGATGGACTCACCAAATTTAGTACGATTGCTAATGTTCGAGAACATTCGGAGAGTAGTCCGCAAGCCGAAAACTTCAAGAAAATACTACTTACCATATCTAAGGATGTTCGAGTAGTATTGATTAAGATGGCTGATCGCTTGCATAATATGCGTACATTGGGTTCGATGCCACCACACAAACAACTCAAAATTGCGTCTGAAACCTCTTATATTTATGCACCGTTGGCTCATCGATTAGGTTTTTATAATATCAAAAATGAGTTTGAGGATTTGTGCATGAAAGTAACAGATCCTGATCAATATAAGTTTATAGAAGAAAAGCTAAAAGTAACTAGCGCTGATCGGGAGGCTTATGTAGATAGTTTTATAAAACCGATCAAAAAAACATTAAAAAAGGAAGGGCTCAACTTCAGAATTTTTGGTCGTGTTAAGTCAATTTCTTCTATTTCGTCTAAACTCAAAAACAAACAAATTCCGTTTGAGGAGATTTATGATATTTTTGCTATTCGCATAGTTTTAGATGTCCCTAGAGCAAGAGAGAAATCAGCTTGTTGGAATGTTTATTCTACCATTACGGATAACTATACACCTGTTCCTGAGCGCCTAAAAGATTGGATTTCTACTCCTAAATCAAATGGTTATGAGTCCTTGCATACAACTGTTATGGGCCCTAAAGGTCGTTTTGTGGAAACACAGATTCGGACTGAGCGCATGGACGAGATTGCAGAATTGGGTTTTGCTGCACACTGGAAATATAAGGGAGTCAACTCTCAAGAAAACATATTTGAAGATTGGTTGAGCCGAGCTAGAGAACTTCTAGAAAACCCAAATAATGATGCTATTGACTTCTTGAACGACTTTAAGTCTAATCTATTTTCAGAGGAAGTTTATGTTTTCACACCTAAAGGTGAACTAAAATTCTTCCCGAAAGGGGCTACTGCCCTAGATTTTGCCTTTGATATTCACTCTGAAGTTGGTTATCATTGTAAAGCTGTAAAAGTTGATCAACGGATTGTGCCTCTAAGTTATGAACTCAAAAATGGTGATCAATTAAATGTAATTACCAATTCTAGCCAAAAACCTACTGAGGATTGGCTCAAAATAGTAAAAACGGGTAAGGCAAGAAGTAAAATACGCCAAGCTATAAAAGAAGAAAAGTTAAAACAAGGCTCTATTGGTAAAGAAACATTAGAGAGAAAGTTAAAAAATTTAAAGCTTGGCTTAGAAGAAAATGTAGATACTTTAGTTAAATATTTTGGGGCTCAAAATCGACTCGATTTCTACTTTGGAATATATACAGAGTTGTATGACTTGAGTGAACTAAAATTGCTTAAAACAGAAAACAATCGCTTTCTTCCTGAACGGATTGACAGTCCAGAAAAAATTCCAGTAAAAAAAGAGGGGAACATTCCTATAGCTCGCAAGCGTCAGTTCAAAGGAACACCTAAATTGCTTATAGATGGTGAAGATGCCAATACTTATCCATATACTTTGGCAACTTGCTGTAACCCTGTATTGGGTGATGATATTTTTGCCTATATATCTTCTAAACATGGCATGAAAATACATCGTACTACTTGCCCTAATGCTGAATTTTTGCAAGCTACTTTTGGTTATAGAATAAAAAAAGCAGAGTGGATTGATTCTGCTAACATCGAATTTGTAGCAGAACTACTGATCACCGGAATGGATGATATGGGAGTAGTACAGCATTTATCAGAAATTATTACCCACAAGAAAAAAATCAATATGCGTTCGTTCTCTATGGAAGGGCAAGATGGGCATTTTGAAGGTAAAATAACAGTAGTAGTACGAAGTAAGGATGAGCTAAATCAGTTGATTATGGAGCTAAAAGCATTAGAAGAAGTGGGAACTGTAGCTAGAATAGAATAGATATTTATTTAGAGTTAGAATATGAAAGTTCTAACAATTTGGGTATATTCCGCTTTTAGCAAAACACATGACTCTTTTTAGAAAAAAAAACTATATGGCGACCAACAAAAAAGAAGATAAAATCATCAAAGAAGTTATAAAGATATTTTCGCAATATCTAGAAAAAAATGGCCTGCGTAAAACGCCAGAACGTTTTGCTATCTTAGAAGAAATCTATAAAAGGAGTGATCATTTTGATGCGGAAGCACTATACATACACATGAAAACCCAAAATTATAGGGTTAGTAGAGCAACTGTTTATAACACTTTAGAGCTTTTGGTTTCTTGCGATTTAGTCCGTAAACATCAATTTGGAAAAAACCTCGCTCAATATGAAAAGTCTTACGGTTATAAGCAACACGACCATGCTGTTTGTATAGAAACAGGTAATGTTTTTGAGTTTTGTGACCCAAGAGTACAACAAATTAAAGAAGCTATTTCTGAAATACTAGGCTTTGAAATCACACATCATTCACTAACATTTTATGGCTACAGCAAGGAAGCTAGAGAAAAATTAGGAAGAAAATAAATCATATGGCATATACATTTTTGCAACATAACAATATACAAGTTTTAGAAGTTGACAACCTATGGAATCCTCTAGATAATCAAGCGATTGTTCGAGTGGTTGAAGAAAAAATAGTAGAAGGATTCAACGATTTTGTCATCGATATGGGGCAAATGGAGTATATGAACAGTTCTGGGCTTAATTTCTTAATATCTATACTCACGAGAGCTCGAAGTGCAGGAGGAGATGTAGTTATTATTAATGTATCTGAAAAGATACAACAAGTCTTACTCATTGCTCGCCTCAACTCCATGTTTGCCGTCCATAATAGCTTAGAAGAAGGTTTAGCTTTTTTTGAAGAGATTGCCAAGCAATAGGCGTTTTAAACCAGTCTGAAATGGAGATTTTATTTAGTAAAGAGACTTGGCGCTCGATTGTTCAGATCATGCTAGCCCTAATCCTTATTGGAGGTGGCGTTGTTGGCCTAATGATTATTTATAGTGGTGACCCATTGCTTAAAATCCCTCAAGAATCCGCATTTATACAGACCTTATTGCAAACACCTCATGTGTTTGTGCCCATCAAAATTATTGAAATAATTAGTGGCTTTTGTTTAATTAGCAAATGGAAAGTTCCTTTTATTCTTATCATTTTGGGGCCTATTGTATTCAACATCTTGACCTTTCACATTTTTGAGGAGCCTGCTGGGCTACCTTTAGCTATAGTAATTTCAATCTTATATAGTTCTTTAGTTTATTCTAACAGAAGTATCTATCTAAAATTATGGCAATCCTAAACTCCTTATATCAATCTGAAGGTTATTGTGTGTATCGGAATTTTTTTGAGATCAATCAACTTCAGTTATTAAACAAAATACTTCACTGTTTCCATAAAAATTGGTTAGCCCAGAATCAAGAAGCCTACAAGAATGGCGCAATAAACAGTGCTTACATTAGTCAACAATCAAGCAGCCCACTATCAACTGAACAACGAACACATTTATTCCAATTTATCGCTCAGCAAAAGTTGATTGGTTTACTAAAAACAATAATCCCTGAAGAAGCCTGTTTTTTGAACACTCAATTGTTCTTTGATCCATTCCAACTCAATCAAAAAAACTATTGGCATAGAGACATTCAATACACCAATATCCCTGAATCTGATCAATTTAAAACTATTCAAAAGCAGCAAGTTTTACATTTTAGAGTACCACTCAAAACAGAGCTAGGCATAGAACTCATCCCCAAAACACATAACTGTTGGGATACAGCACTCGAACTAGCTGTGCGTAAAGGTTTAGATAATCATCAAGTCTTTGATCATCTTCCTAATAGTAAAACAATAGACCTAAATGCTGGAGACTTACTCGTTTTTTCGGCAAACATGATACATAGAGGCCTCTATGGCCAAGATCGATTTACTTTTGATATATTGTACTGTGATAACAACTCAGAAATTTTAAAATATGCAACCCCTGATTGCTTTCCTAATCAGATACAGTTAGATCAAGTAGATTGCCCAGAAATTTTCACTCATAACACATTATCCTAACAACCTAAACTATATGTCTTATACACATCACCCTAAGATTGAGCGAGAAAAAGTTTACAGAACAGCAACGATCCAACGTTATCTTTTTGCTCCTGTATTCCTAATCATGTATATCATTCGTTTTTTTGTTCGACTCTTTGGCAAAGAGTCTTCTTTTCTGAAGTTTATGTTTAGTAAAACTTTAGAGAGTTTTAAAGAAAAGAAAAAAGCTGGATTCAAGGGTTACACTCCATCTGATAAAGATGTTTTTGCTTGTTGTTACTCTAAAAGTGGCACCAACTGGATTTTGATGATTACTTACCAAATCGCTAATAAAGGAAAAGGTGAATTTGACTTTATCCACGATGTAGTTCCTTGGCCTCACAGCCCCAAAGAAGGATTTTCGGTTCCTTTAGATCACAAAATGGCTAATGAATCCCTAACTGGATTACGCCCCATTAAATGTAATGCAGAATTGGAATCCCCCCCCTATAGCAAGGATGCCAAATATATCTGTTTGCTGAGAGATCCTAAATCTGTTTTTGTTTCTGCATACCATTTTGTGAAATCTGTTATGATGGGTCCTATGATGCCATCTGTAGACACTTTTCTTGATCTTTTTCTATCTGATAATTTTGTTGCTGGAGATTGGGCTTCTTATGCTGAAGAATATTGGAATTGGCGCACTCGCCCCAATGTCTTATTCATTACATTTGAAGAGATGAAGGATGATTTAGAAGGCAACATTCAAAAAATTGCAAAATTCATGGAAGTAGAACTAACAGAGGATGAGTTAAAAAAGGTACACCATCTAAGTTCCTACAAACATATGAAAAGCATTGATTATAAATTTGCTCCTGGAAGAATTTTCCCCCTTGGCCAGAAGAGTAGTGAATTAATCCGAACAGGAAAAAAGAATAGCTCAGGTGAGTTGTTAAGCAAAGAACAACAAAACCGAATCGATGATTATTTTATAACAAAGCTTAAAGAACGAGGGAGTGATTTCCCTTATGAAGAAATGTATGCCAACAAACTCTAAATATAACTTATGCTAAAATATACATTCCTGCTATTCCTATGCCTATCTACAACACTAAAAGCTCAAGTACTTTCGGATAGTTTTCAACTTAACTTAGCCTATCATTGGGCTCCAATTCATGTACAAGATGTTAAGCAAAATCCTAAAGATGGATTAGGAGGAAGGGCTGATTATATCACTGCAATTGATTTTGATGGTGATTGGAAAATGAATAACAATTGGGACAATGCAGCTAATGATCAATACGATTTTTCTGGAAAATGCTACTATTCTGTCAGTCAAACTCAAAGCCATTGGTTTATCATCTATAGCTTCTTTCATCCAAGAGATTGGTCCGATAAATTTCTAATCAAAAAATGGGATACGCACGAAAACGACTTAGAGGGGTTATTAGTAGTCATAAAACGTCCTGAAATACACAGTTCCAACAGTTTTGGAGAGCTACAAGCTGTTCTAACAGTCTTTCATCTCAACTTCTACACCTTTTTACCCGCAAAGAGCTCACTCAAAGCCAACAAAAGCAAGGTGCATGGTAAAATAACGATGTGGCCACATCCAAACCACAAAGGGATGCACATTGTAACTGCTCAAGAATATGGTGGTCATGGACTTAAGGCCTATCCTTATGTAAAACCTAAGGGTGACGATTATGTAGTCTACTACCCTTCTCTAAAAAAAGAAAATCCTGTCCCCAATGGTTACATACATCAAAAAGCGTATTATTCTTTAGTTAATATTTTTGAGGAAGATGGTCTCTGGGAGCATCGAAAAGATAGCCTAACGTTTGCGCCTAATGGTGGCTTTTATGGATTATATGGGCAAAAATTTAGTGCAAAACCGCCTTGGAAATGGAATGATTTTAATGATGCTTTTCCGGATGGAGGAGAACTGGCTACAGATCCAGTAAAGATTGTGGGTTCTTACCTAAAAGGCTTCAAAAATTTAAGTGAGATTTATGAGCTAAATCTATACACCCCTTTCTAAAAAAAAGAGGTAGAATGCACAAGGTCCCCTATTCCTTGTATCGCATTCTACCTATGAACCCCTATTGAAATGCTAACTTTTTAACTATCCGCGTGCCCGAAGACAAACGAAATTCTACTAAAAAAACACCTTTATGAAAATCTTCTATATTCAAATCAAATTGTTCTGAAGCAATGTTCTTCTTTGTCCAAACAACTTGACCTGTTGTATTCAAAATTTGTAATTCTTCTATCGTTTCAGTAGCTTTTATATATAATACGCTACTCGTTGGATTTGGGTAACATTTTACTAAACTTTTTTCTTTATATTTTATTTTTTTCTCTCCATTTATAACTGACACCGTGATAGATACAGTACTTGTATCTGTGTTTCCACAATCATCAGATGCAATCAACTGTACATTATAATTACCAGCTTGACTATAAATATGTGTTGGGTTTTGAGTTGTATCTATTGTTGACCCATCATCAAAATTCCATTCAAAACTAGTTGCATTCTGACTGCTATTACTAAATACAACAGTATCTAAATTAACTGTTGTATTGTAGCTTGCCTGAACATCATAATCTAACAGATGCCAATTACTCATACTATCCAAAACTACATGAGCCGCTGCATTTTGCAAATTAAGTGCTATTGTTGGACTTAATCCAGCATAATACGATGACCCTACAGGACTTTTTCGGTACATAGCAGCATAAAAAGTACAAGCTGCCAAATAACTCCCTGCTATAGAAGGATGACTCCCATCTATAGTATACAGACCTATAGTAGGAAACGAATCCCTAACATATTTCCATACAGCGCCTACTGGTGAACAGACAGCCTCATTATCTACTGTCATTGTCAAATATGCATTTGTTAGTCTACTCTGCATTCCATCATAGGTAGAAATCGGTGCCCATTGAGGATCCCCATTTTCTCTACCCCAAGTCATGAAAAACATGGTCTCGCCACAAGCATTATATTTTTCGATAGTATCGTTAATTTGCTGTGCATAAGGATATACAATAGTAGCTACTTGTGCATCTGGAAAGGATGGTCGTTGACTTTGCTCTTGCATTACTACAAAATCCCAATTTCCTTGTCTAATTTTAGACATTGATGTTCCATTTGTTGAATGCCCTTGAAAAGTATAACCTCCAGGTGTATTTTGGCTGTAGACTAATGTATCTCCTTGAGTTTTTGCTATATTGTCAATTAATACTGGTAGATTATTTGACTGTGTATAACTATTCCCTAAAAATAAAGCTCGTTTAGTTTCTTGCCCCCATATCAATGAACTAAAGTACGTCAGTAAGAATAAAAGTAGTAAGCATTTTTTCATAATCCTTCAAAATTTAAATTCTATACATTCAAATTAAATTGAAAATAAATGACCTAGAATGAATTTTTAAGCTGTTGAATATGTTATCATCACTCCTACTACGTACTTGATGATACAAAGCAACAAGTTTTCTTTCAATTTCCTAAAGCAGTTTAACCCAAAATGTAAGATTGAAATCTCCACTTTTCTCCAATAAAAGTTGTATTTTTACTACATCCATATTATAATTTACTATTAACACAATCAATAATCCCCTACTACAATGGACTACTAAATAACCTCTTAACTATAAGAGGAATCGTCTATTGAGCGTTCAAAATCATGAGCATTATTCAATAGATTAGATTAAAACTCGAATTGCATTTAGTGTACAGTTCTAAGCAACTAAATCGTATTAAAACTATTGTTTAGATCTGCTAATTAGAGTCAAAAAAACAATAACTATTGCTACATTGTTGCCAATAAACAAACAAGTAGCATCAAACCATCCAATATTATGGCAAACGAATGGAATGTTGGCGAGAAAAAAAGGACAGCCCTCGCTAAAAAAGTAGAAACAGCTGTTATAGTGGGTATCATACGTCCAGATCAGACTGACGAACAAGTTGTAGAACATTTAGACGAATTAGATTTTTTAGCATCTACTGCTGGTGCTAAAACACTAAAACGCTTTGTTCAACGCCTAAAAAATCCAAATTCTACATCATTTGTAGGAAAAGGTAAGGTAGAAGAAGTTCGAGAATATGTAGAAATGCACGAAGTAGACCTCGTTATATTCGATGATGATCTTACAGGTAAGCAAACGAACTTCCTAGAAGAAGTTATGAAATGCAAAATTCTAGATAGAAGTAGTTTAATCTTAGATATTTTTGCCAATAGAGCTCAAACTGCTCAAGCCAAAACTCAAGTAGAATTGGCTCAAATGCAATACTTATTACCTCGTTTAAGGGGTCTTTGGACTCACTTAGAGCGCCAACGTGGTGGTATAGGAATGCGTGGACCTGGGGAGAAAGAGATCGAGACGGATCGTCGTATAGTACGTGATAAAATATCACTACTCAAACAACGATTGGCAAAGATAGATGCCCAAGCTAGAACACAGCGAAAAAACCGCTCAGGCATGATTCGGGTTTCTTTAGCAGGTTATACCAATGCTGGAAAATCCACCCTCATGAATGTACTAGGAAAAGCAGAAGTATTAGCAGAAAATAAGCTTTTTGCTACACTTGATACTACCGTCCGTAAGGTAGTAGTAGAACGTATGCCCTTCCTTTTATCAGATACAGTAGGTTTTATCAGGAAACTGCCACATCACCTAATTGAGAGTTTCAAATCGACACTTGATGAGGTTAGAGAAAGTGATTTAATTGTTCATGTGGTAGATATATCTCATCCACAACACAAAGACCATATAGAAGTTGTCCAACGCACCTTAAAAGAACTAGGAGCTGGTGACAAACCTGTCTTATATGTTTTTAATAAGATGGATTTGTATAGAAAACAAAATCTAGATGAGTTCTTGACAGATGAAGAACGAAATCAGGTAGAGGTTGACTTAAAAAAAGTCTGGGAAGGACAAACAAAAGGTCATGCAATCTTTATTTCTGCCTTAAAAAAAGAAGGTCTAATGGAGCTTAGGTCTAAGATAAAACTAATGATAGAAGACTTGTATATGGAACGCTATCCACATCGCACTAAATTCTGGTAGCTGATGTTAAAGTATAAAAAAAGGCAATCACAATTAGGTGATTGCCTTTTTCTTTTAGTGATCATGAGTTCCATCATCCATTTTCTCACCACAATAGGGGCAATAGACAAAGGGTTGTCCAAACTTACTATGACAATTTTTGTGTTCATGCCCTTGAGCTATAACAGGGATAGGATCTACAACTAGTTCTTCCTCTTTAGGTTCATCTTTTTTTCGTACACTCAATTCCTCCGAAAACTTCTCTATTGCTTCCAATTTTTCCACAAAAGCAGAACTCAAAATACCTGCAGGAAGAGCAACCAAACCAATGCCTAAAATTGCAATTACACCTGATAAAATTTTGCCAATGGGTGTTATTGGAAATACATCCCCATATCCAACTGTAGTTAATGTAGCTACTGCCCACCAAAAGGAGGCTATAATATTGGGAAAGGCCTCAGGTTGAGCACCATTGGGCCCTCCTTCTACAAAATACATGAGAGATGCCGAAACCAATAAAAGTATAAAGGTTACAAACATTGTAATCCCCAATTCTAAACGTTTTTCTCCAAATACATCACCAATCAAAATGATTGAGCGAGTTAGTTTACCTAACTTAAAGAGTCTAAACAATCTAGTTATCTTAAGCATTCTGATAAAGCGAAGATCGCTACCCGGAGGAATAAGCCCTGAATTACCTAACAAGAATGGAGAAATAGCCAAAAGGTCTATAATACCACCACCCGATTTTATGAACTTCCATGCTGCACTAAACCAATTAGGACAGTCTGGATACTTAAAATCGGCTGTAAGAACCCTCATTACATACTCTCCAATAAAAATAATAACAGTAACCTGCTCAAATGTTTCAAAATACCATCCAAATCGAGTACTTAACCCCTGAAAAGATTCTAAAATAACAGAAAGAATACTCATGATAATCAAAACAGTGATTACCAACTCAAAATAATGACTCGCACGATTTTGGTGATGTTCATTGTCGTTATCTACTATTTTATATAGCTGCCATCTCAATCCTGTCTGTCGTTCTACTGGAATTTCTTTACTAGCCATAAATATATTCTATAGTTTTGATGTAGGATTTTCTATTTTTGATAGTGGTTAATTCTGAATTTAAAGAATCCAGAGAAAACTATCAATCTTAATAATACAAAGTAAATTTATCTTTGGATATATAAAATCAATAAAATTGTCATTCCATAGCAAAAAGAATCCCATTATTAGTAGTATTCTGCCTCTAATTATGTTTTTAGGGTTTATTAATAGTCTTTATGCCCAATATACAGCAAGGGCAAGCTTATAGATCAAAAGACTCCACAACCTGTTTTTCACCTATCAACATGGCAGCGTTCGAAATGTTAGGTGTTGGAATATTTTATAGGCACAGTGCTTATCATCTCCTAAGCTTTGGGATAATTTTGCTTATAAAATTGCCTTAACTGCTAGTTTTTAACTATTTTGATAGTAGGCAGTTAAACCTTTGCTTTTTCAAATAGTCCTACAATAATTCTATGCACCCTCATAAAATTATTATCTAACCACCAACCCCTTTCTGTATGAAACATATACTACTTTTATGCCTATGCCTATTGAGTTATTCTACATTTGCACAGCCAACCCTAAAACCATCTATAGGCATTGGAAGTCTGCCTAGCAACAGTGACCCTATTTGTACTATACCTGTCTACACAGGTGATTTTGACACAGTAGGCCATGATAAAGGTGATACCATTCCTGATTTCACACTATACACTCCAAATGGAACAGCTGTAAACATGCAAACTGCTCTCACTACGGGCAAACCAGTTCTATTGGTTAATGGAAGTTTAACCTGCCCTGTATTTAGAGGGAAAATTGCTGACATCAATAACATTGCTGCAACCTATAATAGTAATCTACAAGTCTATATAGTCTATACTGTAGAAGCGCACCCCACAGATCCAAGCCCTTATAGTGGAACCATTTGGGTAACAGGACAAAATCAAAATGCCGGAATACTATATCCGCAACCAACGACTTATGGAGAACGCAAAGCCTTAGTAGATACGCTAACTAGCAATTATAGCATTACACCCGAAATCCTAATAGATGGACCTTGCAATAATTGGTGGGCAAGTTTTGGACCAGCTCCCAACAATGCCTATTTGATAGATACTAATGGTGTTGTTTTCGAAAAACATGGTTGGTTTCACAAAGCTCCAGATGATATGTATTGTGCTATTGACAGTTTACTTGGCCTAACTAGCAACTGTAGTAGTTTTGACAATAATGGATCTTTTACCTTTAGCTATGTCAATGACACCATATCTTATGGTAGTCCTGGAGATATTTTGACAGTTTATAGCACACTAACCAACAGCTCTTCTACAGATAATGTGGTTATAGATATATTGAGAATGCAGGAGAATATTCCTATCAATTGGGCAACATCTATGTGTATAGATGTTTGTTTACCAACTAATGTAAGCCAAACCCAAGTAACTATTCCTCCAAGCCAAAGTCAATCGTTTACCATGTATTTTTACACAGATCCCAACAATGGTGGTCTAGGAAATACGGAAATAGGTTTTAGAAATGCTAATAATTTTAGCAATCAATACCGTAGAATGTTCTATAGTTCTACAGACAAAATAACCTCATCTCCTCTAATTGAGAGTGATCAATCTTCTTTTAAGATCAGTCCAACTGTTTCCTCCTCTGGGGTCTTCCAAATAGAATTACCTATTGAATTTGATGGAACCTTAAATATTATAGATATTAATGGTAGTTTAGTTGAGAGTCATTTGGCCAATAAGCAGATGGAGTTAGATTTGGGCCATTTGACTAATGGTCTCTATTGGATACAAAGCTATTCATCAAAAGAAATGACGACTAAACCTATTATTATACAAAAATAGACAACAAACTATGCGGTATTTTTCTATCCTATTTGTACTAAGCTTATTTGCATGCACAAGTTCAAAATCTAGTAGTATTCCCAAAGATATAGAAGCTAAAATCCAGAAACAATTTGATAAAAACATAACTCTCATCAAAGCAAAAAATTACGAAAAACTAGCCCCCTTTATTACTTATGGTGGTCAAGATGAAGAAAGATATTGCAAGGATGTTTGTAATTATGAAGTAGCTGGAGATCAAAGAATGGTAGATGATTTGATAGAAGAGACCATTAAACACTTAGGTACATCGCTTGAATATACTTATGACAGTTACTTTTTCGCCAAAGAATCAGAAGGAACATGGCATGTTTTAGTTGCTAAAACAGCTGAGTCTAAAAAAGTTGGTTTTGCTTTCCTTAAAATTGGAGATCTTTATACCTTTGCTGATATCACTACTGATGTTAAATAAAACCTAAACTTATTCGATACCTTATATTCTTATTCATAATAGCAATAGCTAGCTGTAACAACAGTAAATCATCAGGAGGCAAAACTCCAGAAGCTAAAGTCAAGAAGCAACTTGAAAAAATGATAGAATTAGTCAAAAAAGAGGACTATACTAAGCTGGCAGCCATGATAGTTTATAGAGGAACAGACCAAGCTAGAAAGTGGAAAGATGTCTGCAATCCTAATAACTCTAAAGAATTAGATCATGTAAAAAGTGGTTCAGATCGTATAAAAAAATACCTAGGAGAAGATTTTAAATACACTCACAAAGAATGTATTTCTGAGACAGAGTCAGAAGGCACGTGGCACGTGCTAATTCTAAATACAACCTATAGAGGTGAGCAAAAGGAAAGAGCTTTTGCCTTTTTAGAAATCAAAGGCACTTTTGCACTTGGGGATATAGACTAAGTACACAAATTTAGATACACCACTAATATATATATAGTAGCCAAGTCAACTTGGCTACTATTTTTAGTTCTTAATATAATATAATCTTTAAACAACTTCTATTACCTTTGGGCGGCCAATTATTCAATCATAGGACAAAAGATTATTTTGACAACAAAAAAACCACACATAGCTGTTATTATACCTGCATTTAACGAAGAAAACTCTGTAGGTAATGTTATTCGTGATATACCCAAAGACTTTGTCCAAGAAATTATTGTGGCCAACAACAATTCTAATGACCAAACTCCCCTAGTAGCCAAACAAGCAGGTGCTATTGTATTGGACGAGCCACGTCAAGGTTATGGGTTTGCATGTCTCAAAGGTTTAGAATACCTTAGCAACCTTGAAAAGAAACCAGATATTGTTGTGTTTATAGATGCAGATTATTCGGATTATCCAGAAGAAATAGTTAAACTTGTGGCACCAATACTAACAGAAGACTATGATATGGTGATTGGATCTAGAGCCTTAGGTCAACGCCAACGTGGTTCTATGACCCCCCAACAAGTATTTGGCAATTGGTTAGCTACCACATTACTGAAATGGTTTTATGGTGTTCGATACACTGATCTAGGCCCATTTCGAGCAATTAAATATGATAAATTGCTTGAGATAGACATGAAAGATCAAACTTATGGCTGGACTGTAGAAATGCAGGTAAAAGCTGCTAAACTTGGTATGAAATCAACTGAGATTGCAGTAAATTACCGCAAACGGATAGGAAAATCAAAGGTATCAGGAACTATAAAAGGAACTATTATGGCTGGATACAAAATCATAACCACTATTTTTAAATATCGATAGTTTTGGGAATCATATTGTTGATTATCTATTTTTTGTCGCTTTCATTTATCTTGTTGTACAGTTTGATACAACTACACTTGATTTTTCTTTTTTGGAGCAAAAAAAGAAAAACTAAGATAGTAGTCAATAACCAAGAAACTTTTCACCCTTTAGTAACTATACAACTCCCTATTTACAACGAACTTTATGTTGTAGAGCGCCTTATTGATAGTGTTTGCCAATTTGACTACCCTCTAGACCGTTTAGAAATACAAATCTTAGATGATTCTACAGATGAGACTTCTGATATTATCGCAAAAAAGGTAAGCCAGTATAAAAACCAAGGTATCAAGATTCAACATATCCAAAGAAGCAATAGAGAAGGTTTCAAAGCTGGTGCATTAGCCTATGGCCTCAAACATTGCAAAGGAGAGTTTATTGCTGTATTTGACGCAGATTTTGTACCTAATACAGACTTCTTGAGCAACACACTAGCTTATTTCAAAAATGAAAAAATTGGTGTTGTCCAAACTCGATGGGAACACTTGAATGAACACCATTCTTTCCTAACAGAGATGCAAGCCTTGGCCTTAGATGCCCATTTTTCGGTAGAACAATTGGGGCGCAACTTGGGCAACCACTTTATCAATTTTAATGGCACAGCAGGTTTGTGGCGACGTGAATGTATAGAGAGTGCTGGTGGTTGGCAAGCTGACACACTAACAGAGGATTTGGACTTGAGCTATCGTGCTCAACTCAAAGGTTGGGAATTTAGATTTTTGGAACATATCGGGACACCTGCAGAATTGCCTGTAGCCATGAATGCACTCAAAAGTCAACAGTTTAGGTGGACAAAAGGCGCGGCTGAATGTGCTCGCAAAAACTTAGGTCGAGTATTGCGCTCAAAGGATGTTTCCCCTATCAGTAAGTTACATGCTATTTTTCATTTGCTGAATAGTGGCATATTCATCTGCGTTTTCCTCATTTCTATTTTGAGTGTACCCCTATTTTTTATAAAACTTTACAGCCCTGAATACAATAAGATTTTTAGTCTTGGAAGTATATTCTTTGTCAGTACAGGTATTGTTACGCTTTTCTTTTGGACAGCCTACCAAAGCACTAAAGGTTTTAGTATCAAAAGTTTTCTAGTCTTTGCCTTTAAATTCCCTATTTTCTTAGCAGTATCAATGGGACTAGCTCTACACAATGGATTAGCTGTTGTAGAAGGTTATATTGGTAAGAAAACCCCCTTTATTAGAACACCAAAATTCAACATAGAACACAATCAAAACTCTTGGCAAAAAAATCGTTACCTTAAGAAAAAGATACACCCTATAACTATTATAGAAGTATTGCTCACTCTCTATTTTTCAGCAGGAATTGGCTGTGCTTTTTATTGGTCTGATTTTTCCATGTTTATCTTCCATTGTTTTCTAGTTGTAGGGTATGGCTTAGTTAGTTTTTATTCCTTAAGCCATCTTCGGAAAATTGGTTAAACAGTTTTTTTCTTGAAGAAAACGCTTCCCAAACAAAACAATAAACCCAGGATTACAAACAAAAACTTAGGGGCAGCACAACACATTGAGATAAGAGGATAAACAGCCCAATCACTCCCCAACAAGAGTTTCCATAAGGCAAAATTTTCTATTGCATCCAATCCTCCTGCTACCAACTGTAGTGCAGCCAATACAAAAGCTAATTGCACAAAACGATTCAAACGTTGAGCTACCAAGACACAAGCCAAACCAATAGCATGACTATAAGTAAGCATAAATAGATAATCTAAACCTAAATTAAAGCCAACAAAAGCCTCTACCCCTTCTGTTTTCCAAGCTAACAACATAGCTTGAGCATTTTCTAAAGTTCCAGCAAATTCATAGTCCAATATTCCCATAGGAGCTTCATTTACTTTCAATGCGTCCCCTGATACCCCTAAACCTACCATGCACAACAAGGTAAGTATAGTAAATACCACAAAAGCCTTTTTATGCTGATCTATCCCTATCCAAACAAAAGGTGTTTTCATCTGATTAATCTATTTTCTTTTTGAAAAACAAACTTAGTATACAAAACAATAGCCCCATTAAGACAAATACAAATTTAGGAATTGTACATATATTACTTAATAAAATATAAAGATCATCATAATTACTCCCTATTAACAGTTGCCAAAGAGAAAAATTCTCAATCGCATCCAATGTGGCTACCAACAGTTGCAAAGAAGCTATGATGTATACAGGTTTCGCAAATCGATTCAGTGCCTTAGCCCTCAACAAACAAGCTATCCCTATAGTATGGCTGTAGCCAACTAAAAAGAAAAAACCTAGCCCTAAATTAAAAGCTACAGACATCCTTTGAGACTCATCCCAAGCAGCTACAACTTCAGCAGCGCTTGTATTGGGGAATATTCCTGCAAATTCATAGCTCAGTATACCATAAGGTGCTACAGATGTTGAAACATCTACCCCAGACATTTTATCTATAGCTATACAACAGATAGTCAATAAAGTAAAAATAATCAATGCTTTGGGGTGTTGGTTTGGGCCAATCCAAACAAAAGGAGTTTTGAGTTTTTGCATAAGATTTTAATATACTTTTCGCCAAGTGACTAATAACATAATTTTTTTATTCTGCCATTCTTTTTTCCCAGTAGCTTTCAACCATTTCTTAGAAAACGTTTTTCGATAGCTGATTATATTCCTTTTGTGTAAGGCTTTTATTTTGAATTTGTCATCCAAAAAATCTTGAGCAGCCCACAAGTTCTTTTTTTGCTCATTGAACTCTGTTCCATAAGTTACTCCATCCAAAAAATAAGCCCTATACATTCCATCCTCTCTAACAACAGCAACAGTGTCAACTCTTCCTTCTTCCATAAATTTAAGTTGCTCATTTCCCTGAACTTCTGCTACTTTTTTGCTCACTAACCAGTACCCCTCATAAGTATCTTCTTTTGAGTTATTCTCTAAAAAATAAGTATCAAAATCCATCTTTTGGATAAAACGAATAGATTTCTGCTGATCTAGACATCTAGTTATTTTTACATCATAGAAATTAAAACTATTATACTCATTTACTCCATGTTCTATTATATCAAACTTAGTAACACTGAGAGGAACTGCTTGAAAATATAACTGAAAATGATAAGGGATTCCCTTTTTTACCTCAGAAACATTTGGAGCATAGGCAATATTTTTAGCTCCAATCATCCGATACTCTTTGTCATGAGTTTTA
Organism: Aureispira sp.; assembly: GCA_024222455.1. Lineage (GTDB taxonomy): Bacteria > Bacteroidota > Bacteroidia > Chitinophagales > Saprospiraceae > JAAEPD01. The sequence goes on along the minus strand of JAAEPD010000624.1, from coordinate 33,599 downwards.
ATAACAACTGGATAGCTGCTATTGGGATGTTCAACTTTTACATTCCAATAATCTCCTGGTGCAATATAATGCATAAAAACAATAGTGGTATCTTCCTTAAAACGGATCCGATCTAAATGAATTTCTGAAGTATTTTTCTTTGTAGGTAGGACATACCCCTCACAATATCCTTTTTGGGCAGTTAACTCAGCTCCAACAAGCAAGAGTAGAGCTGCAAATACAATCATTTTTTTCAACATAATTAATATAAGATTTTATAGGTTCAGTTTTCGAGGGCAATTATAAGTTATTTTTAGGTCCTAGTTTCCTAGAATGAATCTAAATCATTCAAAAGAACAAGAATCAACAGTTTTTTATCTAAATTGCTGCTCAATCAAATACCAGAAACTAACAACAATATGAAAGTCAAATTTTGCGGTGCTGCACGTCATGTAACAGGGAGTTCTCACCTAATTACATTAGATAATGGATATAAAATATTGTTAGACTGCGGACTCTACCAAGGCACTGCTGATGAAATGCGTCATTGGAATAAAAAATGGCCTTATTTTGATCCTAAAGACATTGACTTTCTAATTGTTTCTCATGCTCATATTGATCATACTGGACGTATCCCTAAATTAGTAAAAGATGGTTTTGAGGGTACAATTCTTTGTACACATGCCACTAGAGATTTGTGTACTATTATGCTAATGGATTCTGCCAAAATCCAAGAAGACGAGGCTGAAAATGGGCTAAACTCACCTTTATACAATACATTGGATGTATACACAGCCATGCACTCTTTTACAAGTATTGATTACGAAAAGTGGCATAATGTGACCAATGGTGTTCGAGTACTTTTTAGAGATGCAGGGCATATTTTGGGTAGTGCTAGTATTACTTTAGAAATAGAGGAAGAGGGCAAAAAACTTGTCCGATTTGGTTTTACTGGTGATATAGGCCGTCCAGATCGTCCTATTCTTAGAGATCCTATTCCTATGCCTGAAGTCGACTACCTTATTTGTGAATCAACTTACGGAAACCGTCGACATTCCAAGAAATTTACAGAGCTTAATGAACTCTTAGAGGTTGTTAATAACACTTGTGTTAAAAATAAAGGTAAATTATTAATTCCTGCATTTAGTATTGGCCGAACGCAGGAGTTGGTTTATATGCTAGATCAGCTTTCTAATCAAGGTAAATTGCCTAGAATCCCTATTTATGTAGACAGTCCATTAGCGATCAGTGCTATGCATATCTTTCAAACGCATCCAGAATGTTTTGATCAAGAATTGCATGAATATATGCTCAAAGATCCTAATCCTTTCGGTTTTGAGGGGCTAAATTACACTCGTCGTTTTGGTTTAGCAGATCGACTCAAGGAATCTAAAGAACCTTGTATCATAATTAGTGCTGCAGGTATGATGAATGCTGGACGAGTACAGCAACATTTGTACAATATTCTAGAAGATGCTAAAAATACTGTACTGGTAATAGGTTACTGTCCTCCAAGCACTTTAGGTGGCCAGATAAGAAGAGGTGACAAGAATGTTATGCTTATGGGGGATTGGATTTCAATCAAAGCTACTATCAATATTATGGATTCCTTTTCTGCGCATGGTGATCAGCAAGAAATGTTTGATTTCATAAAAAATCAGACAACGCTCAAAAAACTATTTCTTACACATGGCGAATACGATTCTCAACAAGAATTTAGAACGTTTTTAGGTAAGAAAGGCTTCGAAAATATCACCATCCCAGAATTGGGTCAAGTTGAGAAAATAGACTAAGAAATTTCAAAAAACAATAAAACAACCAACAGTGCTCCTAATGCAGTAATCAAGGGAAATAGGCCTGCTACAAAGGTAATGTACCTAAACCTTTTGTGCCAAGTTTGCAGCTTAGGACTAGGATGGCTTTGTTTGTAGGTTCCCCAATATCCCAAAAACAGATAAGCCAATGTTGCTAGACCAAATAATACAGCAATCAATAAATCGATTTGCTTACTATCCATTTTGCTTAGATTTTTTAATCGACAATAGGATATTAGCAGGCTCTACTACCTCTATATCAACTACCAAATCAGGCAAAAAGCTATTAAACACATGTTGGCTAGTAGTATAAGCTTTTCCATTCAATACTAATTTATATTCATGGTGCAGTCTAGATATAGCAACCTTTTTTCTATCTTCTATCAGAATATTTTCCAAAAACACCTTCTCTCCACTTTTTAATACAAGCCTAAGTTCCTTTGCTTTTTTCATAAAAATATAAGGATAGAGCCAAATAGCAACACTTGCTATAATAGCCCAAACCAAACTAGCGATTCCAGGTAACGCAAAATACCAAAACCAAGAGAAAATGATTATGGTGATCCCCAAAGATAAATGGTATTTACCTGCTTTTTCATTCTCTTGCAGCTGATCTTCTAGCAGCCTCAAATCCTTATTGTTTAGTGCTGCTCGCTGAAGAACTATTTCTCTTTTAGAGTTTTCCTTTTCTGAATTAGAATGAAACTGATTATGCATAGACCAACGATTCCAATTATTAGCAAATATTGATATAATGATGACGTTTTTGAATCCTTCCTTGTTTCAACTTTATCTACTTTGATATTTTCATCAGAAATGGCAACTAAAGTATCTTCTTTAATAGTGTTTTCTAAGTTTTGTAAACTATCATAAGTTATCTCAATTATTGTATCCGAAGACAGTTCTTCCTTTATTGTTTCTAGCTCTTTTTTATTATATTCTTCTAGCTGCTCTTTTGGCAAATGCTGCAGAGCAAAAACTTTAGCTTTTTGGATAGCTACAGTCAAACCAGCCTCTTCCAATTCTGGAGATTCTTCTAATATCTTGTAGTTATCAAACAATGCCAAATTCACCTTAGAGGCTAAATCTTTTGGCAACTCATTTTTCTTTGGTTTATAGTATTTATTTATACGCCTTCTTCTTACCCTAATTTTTTCACCTTCACTTGGTGTTCTAAGGCTATTAGAGGCTATCGCTTTTTCATATTTCTCCTGAAACGCTCTACTTTTAGCATAAGTTTCTAACTCTTGAAGCTTGGATTTATACAATTCCTCTAATTTTGAATTTTCTAAATATTTCAAAGCTATATTATAGACTAAAATCCCATAATGTGTAGACCAAGTTGTAGCATAAAGAGCAGCTAAATCAGCAAATAAATTTGCCATTATACTATTAGGTACAGGCGTAAACCCTAAACGGGTTCTAATTTGATATTCTAATGCTACTCTATAACTGCTCAACTCTACTTTAGATAGCTCATTTTCAGCATCTAAACCAATTATAGAATGACTCTCTAAATAGTTAGGCTCTTTTTTTAGAGCTAGTTTAGTTTCCAAAATCCGAACATGTATCCATTCACTACCTTCATGTGAGTTAGGATTGAGCAACAAACCTTTTTTTATCCATTTCAAGGCTAACTCATCTTTGCCCAAAAGCTCATAAGCCGTCCCTAAATTAGTAGCAATATTGTATTCTTTGGGGTGCTTTTGGGCCAAGTTGCTAAGTATAGCAGCTGCAGCTTCAAATTCGTGCACAAAGATCAAAGCTGTTGCATAGTCTGCTTGCAGCTTAAAATCATCAGGCGTTTTTTCTATTTTCTTTGCTGTTCGTTGCAATTTTTTAATGTACTTAGCATAATCTATATTTAAATCAAATGGCTCCTTTAATATATGTCCATCTGCAACATGAACATGCCCTTCTGTATCTGTAGAATAATAAAAATTCAAGCAAGCAAACACAGATGTATTTAAACAAAATAGAAGGCTCATTAAAAACACAACTTTCATAATCTATATCTTTTCTAAGGTTTCATAAATTCAACTTCTACCTTATAATTCTCCTTATCAAACAAAGTTACATCTTGAGTTTTATCAATACTATAGCCTATAGATGGTATATATTTCAAATATTGTTGACTAGCATAAACTGCGTTGCTTACATTGTTGACAATAATAATAGAATGTACTTCCCCATCTTTAAATTCAATATCCAGATTTTGTGTGTACATAGCTTCATCCTCTGTTTTATAAAGCAATTGAGTCAGCTCGCCTTGATTGCCAAATGTAGAATCTATAGTATATTTTTCTATAAATGAGGGCTTATTGATATCACCTTTTACAAACAATGCCAACTCCTCAGACCAATCAAGATCACTAATCTTTTTTTGTTCCAATTCTCCTTTATTAGTAATCGTTTTTTTTATGTGAATATTTCCACCTTCAAGTCGAGCAACTTCCTCTTTAAAATACTGTTTCAAATCAAAAAAAGATTGTCTTTCAGCTACATTAGCCCCTCCTTCTTTGACACAAGAACTCAATAAAAACATAAATAACAGGATAACAATTGCAATTTTTTTCATAGTTCATTCGCTTATATAACTACTCTAACTCAGATCAGACACTCAAAGTTTTGATGAAATTAGAAAAATAATTGGCGAAGGTGATAAGGTTTTAGGAACATTTGGTATAAATTAATAGAAATCCATGAATTCTGACAAAATAACTATGTATATGCTAAGAATACTCTTCATAATCCTATTGTTCTCTAATATAACTCAAGCGCAAAAAAATTGTGAAAAGCAAATTTTTCAACTCACCGAAAACAGTTGGATTAGTAGGTCTGTACCTTTACTGCAGTCTCCTAGCCAATATCATACCTTACGATTTGTGGCTACTACAGATGGACTGACAGGAACCCTCACATCCAAACAAGTCACTCTCATGGACAAAGGAGATTTATTAATACTTGAAAGCAACAATAAAAAAAAGGCTTTTGCTTTCATAGGCAAACTTCGAAAAGTTAGTATAGACAACCAAAATCATTATGTCAATGATATAGCACTCAATATAGAAGGCTTAGATTGGCTCAGTGAAAATAAAGTAACCTCCTTCATGGTTACAGATAAAACCCTTCAGAAAACTAGACATCCCAAAACCACTACTAATCCCAATGGACAACGTGATATTCTTAACATTGCTCAATGTTTTATCACAGCAATAGACCCCAACAAAGTAAAAGACATAGCAACAGAAACTCCAGATGTACAAAAGATAGACACCGTTGTAATCTATAGAGAGACCCCCAATCCATACAAAAATAGAACTGTTGATGCTTATGGTGATATCAGTAAACAAGCTGACAAAAGCCCCACACGATATACAGGTATCGATCGCCCCAACTATGCCCAAACACTCACAGAATTGGCTAAACTAGCAGACAAGGCCAACCAACCTGAACAAGCTGAAAAGTACTATTTAGAAGCAAAACAAAACTTAGCTCTTTTTTCTGGAATTGATTATGGTGACTACCCTAACTTATTGAATGACTTAGCTGGATTTTATTTTAATAACGGCAATTATACCAAAGCTGAAAAACACTATTTAGAAGCTAAATCTTTGATCGAAAAAATATTTGGTATTCAGCACAAACAATACCCTATCACACTCAATAATTTGGGAAATTTAAACCTAAGCATCAAAAACTACGAGGTAGCAAAAAAATACTTTGAAGCTTCTAAAAACGTGATAGAACAAGAGTTTGACAAAAGATATTACCCAGAATACACCACTACACTAAATCATTTAGCCAACTACCATAGAGTAGTTGGAGAGTCCACACAATCTATTGATTTCCTATTTGAATTGGCCAAAAATCTTATACACCAACTCTATAGTTATTACCCTAGCTTAAATGAGGCAGAACGCATCAAATTCTTGAAGCAAGTGAATGCTACAGTTAGTCACTTTTATTCCTCTGCCACCGATTTTTTGATAAAAGAACCTAAGTTAGCAGCAGTAATGGCCGATATCAATCTAAGTATAAAGGGATTGGCTTTAGAGGGCAGCATTGCTACACGTACCAATATTTTGACCTCCCAAGATAGTGCTTTACAAGACCGTTATTACAACTGGTTAGGCGTTCGTAGGCAAATAGCTCAAGCTGCTATTATGCCTAAAATGGAGCGTGATATGTTGGGCATAAATCTCGAAAAACTCAATCAAACTGCCCTGCGAATAGAAAAGGAATTAAGCACAGCATCAGAATCACTAAAAAATCAATTTCAGACACAACGACAACAAATAACTTCAGATAGTATTAGTAACCAACTAGAAAGTCATGAAGCTGTTGTGGATTTCCTCCATTTCCGCTACCATAATGGTGAACGTTGGACAGATAGCACTAATTATTATGCAATTTTATTACAAAAGAACAGTCCTCCTCAGATCATTTCATTGGGGCAAATGGAGCCTTTAAAAACGATTTTAGACAAAAGAGTAAGTTATAATGGGCAGTCCTATATCAATAATCAAGAACTGAATGATCGCCTATACCAACTTTTATGGGCCCCTATAGCTCAAAAATTAGAAAAAGCTAATACTGCTATTCAAAAAGTATATATTTCTCCAAGTGGCTTATTGCATCAAGTAGCCTTTGGTGGCATTGCAGTTCCCAACAAAAAGAATAGTCGCTTAATTGACCAATATGAACTGGTTATGTATGGAACTTTGAGAGATTTAGCCTCAAAATTTGATAGACAAGAAAAAGTCAAAGACATTGTGTTGGTTGGTGGAGCTAAATTTAATATTGATTCTAGCAAATTGGTAGAAATTGCGAAACGTCTAAAAGCGAATGAATCTCTTTCAGATAATGACCTTTTTGCATTCTCCAACACAGCTATTCCTTTAAGTAGAGCAATTGCCGATAATTTAATACGAGGTGGTTTATTTTTTAAATACCTATCTGGCACCAAAAAGGAAGTAGAATCAATAGAAAGGCTCTTGTCTAATAAACAGTGGCTCACCTCTACATATATTGGGGAAGAAGCCTTAGAATATCGTATAAAATCGCATTCAAGACAAAAAGCGCCACATATTTTACATATTGCCACACATGGTTATTTCTTTAGGCCCTTGCAACCTGGCAAAAATGTGTCTAAAGAGGAGTTTTATAAACAAATCATCTATGCCCAAAACCCATTAATGCGCTCTGGGTTAGTTTTGGCTGGTTCTAATCGTGTATGGCAAGGCGAAAAACCTCTTGACAATGTAGATGATGGTGTTCTAACAGCTTATGAAATATCTAATTTAGACCTTTTTAAAACAGAATTAGTTGTGCTCTCTGCTTGCGAAACAGGTTTGGGTGATATTTACGACAGTGAAGGTGTTTTTGGACTGCAAAGGGCCTTCAAATCAGCTGGTGTTCGTCAAATGATCGTAAGTCTTTGGAAAATTCCTGACAAGGAAACAGCCGAACTAATGGAATTTTTCTACACTTATTATCTCAAACACAACGATGCCCAAAAAGCATTGCGTCAAGCACAACAACAAATGCAGAAAAAGTACCCTCCTTTCTATTGGGCAGGGTTAGTTTTAATACAATAAATTATGAAAGAAAAGATGCTCTTAGTATATATTCTCTAATCACCATCGCTATCGCTTGGCAAAACAGTAACCATAAAGCTATTCGCCATATCTACATTCAATAGAATCAGCAAGTCTCTAACTTCGGTATACAACTCCTCCACTTTTGTGGTTTGATTGGCCAAAGCAGTTTTGAGTGTTGCATTGATCTCTACTATTTTTACTCGAGCATTTTCGATTTTAGTAATGATTTTTTGAGATAAATCTTCATTCTCTGTCAAATGATTAAGATAATCGTCAAAACCACTGCCCATAGTTGTAAATGCTAATAGAATTCCTTCCAAATTCCCTAATATTATGTCAAAACTATAATTTGCATAAGGACTTTCTATAAACTCAGGGTGAACTAATCCATCGTTAGCTTCTTTTCCCAATGGCTTCCCTATCTTTTTACGAGCGATTTCTTGAGTCAAGTTAATCATAGAATTGCTTAACATACTTATAGCTCCTTGCAAATCATTGCCCAAGCTACTTTGAAACGTCGCTGAATAGTTTTCTCCATCGGGAGCCCAAATATTGTATAGGTTGCTACATTGCAATGCTAAATTGCTAGAAACTTCCGTCAAATATTGCTTGCGTCGATCAACATTATTGAGGTTTGTATACTGACTCAATATTTTTGAATTATCAGTATTAAACAACAAGTACTCTATAGCTGGGAAACCCTTATTGTAAGAACTTTGTTCTGCAACAAAAGAAGAATCAATCAGTTGAGCACTATCTGCTATTATAGTCTCAATTGCTGTTGGATTTGTTGGGGTTCTATCTATTATCCAAGTCAAATAACGCTCCTTAACTGGACCTAAATTATAGGCTTCACAAAAAGCCCAAATACTCATTGCTACTTTCCACGCAGTTTGAGCTTCAGACAAAGCAATAGAATTAGGATTTTGCACAAAAGCTTCTACTTTTAATAACAAAGTATTGGCTTTCGCTTCTAAACCTAGATGAGCGGGCAAAATTGTGTTAGTAGCTATATCTTTAAACATCTGCTCTTTATCAAATTCTGCTTTCTTTTTGCAAGCAACAGTGCTCAACAACAATATTACTAAAACTATATAACGCATTTTTATTAGAATTATAAGGAGTTTACAAATTGAATTAATTGTTCGCGTTCTGTAGCTGTCATTTTCAAGAACTCTTGTTTAGATTTTTCCGATTCTCCTCCATGCCATAAAATAGCTTCGCTTACATTTCTTGCACGACCATCATGCAACAACTCTGAATGATCATTAACAGTTGGGATTAGCCCAATGCCCCACAATGGTGCAGTCCTCCATTCTTGTCCATCTGCTTTATAATCTGGTCTATTATCTGCCAACCCTTCTCCCATATCATGCAACAATAAATCAGTATATGGATAAATTGTTTGATGGGATAGGGCTGAAAATGTTGGATGTGTGCCTGTTTTAAATTTCTGAATATGACATTTTTGGCAACCTGCATCTAAAAATAATTGCTTTCCTTTTAGTACATCTTGGCTTGTCCAATCTCGTCTCCCTGGCACTCCCAAAGTAGCCACATAAAGCACTACCCTATCTAGAATATCATCGTCTAACTCATAACCATTAACATTATTGCCATTGGGCGCATTATTGCAATCATTTTGGGAACCTGTACAATTCTCATCTGGAAAAAGCTTAGATGTGATCCCCATATCACCTACAAATGCTCCTGCTACTTGTTGACGAATATTAGGCTGATTAGATTTCCACCCAAAGCGTCCTAACTGAAGGCTATTGTCCGAACGATTATGAACTTGATTAGCCCTACCTGAAATACCATCTCCATCAGCATCACTTTCATCTACATTTGCTAAAATATCTGCCTCCGAAATCGCCTCTAATAAACCTAATCCAACTATCTGATTAGCCACTCTTGGCGACATCTGTACACCAGCATCCATTGCTCCATATCCTAGGTTGATAATATCATAAGTAGGCTTGCGCAAAGAATAGCTTGTTCCATCTTCAAACGTTCCTGATATCTCTGTATAAATAATAGATATAGTTCCTTCTTTGGTCACATTAGGGACACTGTTGTCTCCCAACTGCCCGCCATAAGTAGGTTCAGGAATGGTTCCACCATAGATATCTGTTCCAGATATACTCAAGCGTATCAATAACCCATGTCCAAATTCCCCTTCAAAAGCAGGTGTACGCCCTCTTCCATCCTTAAAATGGCATCCAGAACAAGCTAAAGCGTTAAACATAGGCCCTAAACCATCACGTGCACTTGTGGAGGCGGGGGCAGAAACCCAACTCTGATTAAAAAAAGAGTTTCCAGAAAAGAATTCCAGTTCTTCCATTCCATCTAAGTTTGGAGCTTGAAAACTAAAAGCATTTCGAGAAGTATTGAACACGGTTGTTTCGCCACCAGCATATTCTTCCCCTTCTTCTGCTACTAAGGTATTTTCCTTGACACACCCCGAAAAAGCTGCTAAACAAAAACATAATATAGTATTAAAAACTATTTGATTATTCATCTTAGATATAATTTAAGAATGGAGATAGGCTTTCCAAACAACCTATCTCCTGAAAAATTAGAAAAACAAAAGCCCTATTCTAGTAATTCTCTATTAATTGTTAAACTAAAAATTCTACTCTGGTAAATCTGTACTAATTGTTAAACCTAAAGCTGTAGCTGTTTCTGCTATATTATCCCCCTGAGTTCTAAGTGCATTAATAGCTTGTAAGATTGGGCCATTACTGCTGACAGTTTCTTCTGTTACATACTTATCAAAAGGTGTAGGAATTGCATTAACTTTAGTCATGGCATCAGCCATTGCAGCTGATAAACTAGCAGCCTGATCTTCATCTATTTCTTCCAATAATTTAAGAATAGATTTATCTGCATCGCCTATTGTAGTTCCTGCTGAATTAACATAAACACCTGCCAACACATTATTAATCCCTTGAGCGTTTGTGATAATATCACGGTGCGTATTATCGGCAAAACAAGAATGTTCATCTTCTTGAGGGTTATCAGCAGCATTTGCTTCTAATGCTACAAACATACGCTCTCCAGCCAATTCTGACTTACTTAAAATCCCAATACCTGCCAAAATTTTAGTAATTGCTTCATCCGCATCTAAGGCTAAAAAAGAAGTCCTATAAGATCCTCCATCTGCCCACTCGGCCTTCAACTCAGCCAAAGTTTCCACCAACAATTCAGCACAAGCATTTATATATTCGCCTCTACGCTGATAATTTGCAGCAGTGCTGGTATAATCTGTATATAGACGATCTCCGCCTTGACCTGCATTTACATTTACATCTAGGTGATCTTGCCCCCACAATAAAAACTCTATAGCATGGTATCCGATACTAATATTTTTCTCTCCTCCCTTTTCATTTAATGCGGCTATTGTTGTTTTATTAATAATAGGATGATTTGTCACATCTCCAATGATACCATTATTAACTGTACCTCCTGAGCCATCTCTAACATAGTCAATATAATTTTCATCTAATGGCCAAGCGTTCAAATCACCTTCAGGACCATCTGCATCATCAATAGGTCCATCGTAAAAACGATAAGCTTCTGTTTGCCCATAAGGCTCTCTAGCAGCCTTCCAAGCAGTCTTAGCTGCATTAAAATTAGTTTGTGTAGGAGTAGCAACCAAGGTATTAACTGCTGTTTTAAGTTCAACAGCTTTATCATAGCTATCCTCATAACTAGCATAAACTAAGTCTGCATAGTTAGTAACTACTTCATCTTTAAGGGTCTTTATTTTCTTCTCTTTAGTACATGCAGATAAGGTTACTAATGCCCCCATCAGTAAATAAGTCAGGTGTTTCATAGTTTGTTTCATTCTTTTTAATAAGATTAAGTCTAAATAAAATTACAGCCACAAACCTATGCAAAGAATTTACATTTTCAAACTTTATTTAGACTTAGTTCAAATAAACATAGTGCTGTTTTATTTATCTATTTGATTCACAGATATTTGTTATCATAATATTTTTTTTGTGACTATCTCACTTAATATTTCATCTAAATTTCAAGGAGATTTCATTAATACTTGGGAAGCTATTTCGGTTTTTTGTATCTTTACAAACATTAAAACATCAGAACCAACACAACAAAATCATGTTAAGTAATTTCGAAAAAACAGCCCTCCTAATTTTAGATGGTTGGGGACATGGTCCAGACCCTAAAGTCAGTGCCATAGCTCAGGGTAACACACCATTTGTAGATAGTTTATACTCCAAATATCCTAATGCAGAATTGCAAACTTCAGGAGAAGCAGTTGGCTTACCAGAAGGTCAAATGGGTAACTCAGAAGTAGGCCACCTCAATATTGGTGCAGGAAGAGTAGTTTATCAGGAGTTGGTGCGTATCAACAATGCTATAAAAGACAAGGAATTAGAAAAAATAAAGGTACTTCAAGATGCCTTTGCTTATGCAAAAGAGCAAGGCAAAACAGTTCATTTAATGGGATTAGTTTCAGATGGTGGAGTACATTCACACATCAATCATTTGAAAGCGCTTTGTGATATTACAGAACAATATGAGCTGCCTAATGTATTTATACATGCCTTTATGGATGGTCGTGATACAGACCCTGAAGGTGGTGTTCCTTACCTAACAGATTTACAAAATCATATCAAAGATAGTAATGTTCAAATCGCTTCTGTTATTGGTCGTTATTATGCCATGGATAGAGACAAGCGTTGGGAACGGATTCAGTTGGCTTATGATATGTTGGTGCACGGAAAAGGCTCTCCTACCCAAGACCCAATAGCTGCATTGCAAGCCTCTTATGACAACGGAGTTACGGATGAATTCATCAAGCCTATTGTTTGCAGCAATGATAAAGGACAAGCCTTAACAAGTATTCAAGCAGGTGATGTTGTCTTATGTTTTAACTTTCGGACAGATCGCTGTCGCCAAATTAGCACTGCACTGACACAAGCTGATTTTCCAGAGCAGAACATGCAAAAACTTGATTTGTATTATTGTACAATGACCAAATATGATGAAAACTTTGAAGGAGTAAAAGTTTTCTTTGAAAAAGACGATCTAAAAAACACCTTAGGGGAAGTTTTGGCTCAAAATAATCGTAGTCAAATACGTATCGCTGAAACAGAGAAATATCCACATGTTACCTTTTTCTTTTCAGGTGGTCGAGAAGATGAATTTGAAGAAGAACGTAGAGCAATCATTCCTTCACCAAAGGTAGCGACCTACGATTTACAACCAGAAATGAGTGCTAATGAAATTACAGAACGTATCTTAGCTGAAGTTGCTCAAGATGCTCCTGATTTTATCTGTCTAAACTATGCAAATACAGACATGGTTGGTCATACAGGTGTTTTTGAGGCTGCTATGAAAGCTGCTGAGACAGTTGATGGCTGTGTACAACGCCTAACGACTACCCTTTTGGAACATAATTATGCAATTATCATAATAGCAGATCATGGTAATTCTGATTATATGATTAATCCAGATGGTTCTCCTCATACTGCACATACAACTAATCCTGTGCCTGTATTTTTATTGGCTAATGACACCAGCAATATGCAAATACATGATGGTAAACTGGCCGACATAGCACCAACGCTACTCAAACTAATGGATATAGCGCCTTCTCCAGAAATGAATGGTGATGTTTTGGTTAGTGCTATTAATGAGAATGTAGAAGCTTAAAAAAAGCTATAGAAAGATGCTGTTAGGCAAATCTCCTAACAGCATCTTTTAGAATAAATATTACACCAAAAAATGGAATAAATCAGGTTGTTCATTCAAGTGCTGACCAAAATTATTATTAGCCTTCATTCGCTCCAATAAAGGAGCTAAATCTTCTGCTTGTTTCAACTCTATTCCAACTACTGCAGGACCTTTTTCTCGATTATTTTTTCGAGTATATTGGAAATAAACAATATTATCTGTCTCTCCCAAAACCTCTATTACAAACTCTCGTAAAGCACCTGCTCGCTGCGGAAAATTGACAATAAAATAGTGCTTGAGTTCTTCATACAACAATGCTCGTTCTCTAATTTCTTCTGTTCTCGAAATATCGTTATTCCCACCACTCACAATACAAACAACTCGTTTACCTTTTACCTCAGTTTTCAATAATTCTAATGCAGCCAAACTCAAGGCTCCAGCTGGTTCTACAACCATAGCATATTCATTGTATAGCTGTAACATAGTCTTACAAACCAATCCTTCTGGAATAGCAATAACTTGATCTAAAGTACTCTTGCAAACATCAAAAGTTAAAGCTCCTACACATTTCACAGCAGCTCCATCTATAAACTTATCTACAGAAGATAATGCTTTGGGTACTCCTTCCTGCAAAGCATGGTCCATAGAGGCTGCACCAGCTGGCTCTACTCCAATAATTTTAGTATTGGGACTGAGTAGCTTAAAAACAGAAGAAACTCCTGCAGCTAAGCCACCTCCGCCAATAGGCAGGATTAATATATCTATATTACCAATCTTAGCATCTAGGATTTCGCAAGCTACGGTTGCTTGCCCTTCTATTATTTTGGGGTCATCAAAAGGATGTATAAATATAGCCTGTTTCTCTTCTCCATAACTTTTAGCAGCCTTCAAACTATCATCAAAGGTATCTCCCAACAATACAACTTCTACAAACTGACCTCCAAACATCCGAACTTGCAATACCTTCTGTTGAGGAGTAGTGATAGGCATAAAAATACAAGCATGTACTTCTAATTGACGACAAGCATAGGCCACACCTTGTGCATGATTCCCTGCACTAGCACAGACAACTCCATTTTCCAGAGAAGTAGATGACAATGAACAGATCTTATTGTAAGCACCTCTAAGTTTATAAGAACGAACTAATTGTAAGTCTTCTCGCTTAAAATAAATTTCTGCATTATACTTTTCAGAATACCCTCTGTGCTTTTCAGTTGGAGTGTTCAATACAACTGTTTTCAAAAGCTCATGAGCCTTCTGTATATTCTCCAACTTTGGACGATAACAAGTCAAGGTTTCCATTATATCTGATTGATCCTAAATAAAAAATAAGAGGAACTGAGTATATTATCATCCACAGAGAACCACTCTATAAACTATACTCAATTCCTCAATCATCATCAAACAGTCGATTTTTAACCAGAAAATCAACTCTAATAAAACTATCTAAGAAGGAGTTATTAATTTGCTCTTAGCTCTCTAACTGTTTTTCCTGCTTGCCAAAGTTCACTAGCATTAATCTCTGCTAATTCTTGTTCCAAGCCTACTCTATAGTCATCTTTTTTATTTGCATCAATTACAATAGCTGCTTCCTTACCTGTTGCTACACTGTCGTATAATGTCTCAAAAAGAGGAATATTCAAATCTCTAAATTTGTTTTTCCAATCCAAAGCACCTCTTTGTGCAGTAGTTGAAGTGTTTGCAAACATCCAATCCATACCATTCTCTGCTACCAAAGGCATTAAACTTTGAGTCAGTTCTTCTACTGTTTCATTAAAAGCCTCTGATGGAGAATGTCCATTCTTGCGCAACACATGATATTGCGCCTCAAACAAGCCAGCTAAAGCTCCCATTAGGACACCTCGCTCTCCTGTCAAATCAGAGTATACCTCTTTCTTAAAACTGGTCTCAAACAAATAGCCAGAACCAATTCCAATGCCTAAAGCCAAAGCTTTTTGGGTAGCATTGCCTGTAGCATCTTGATAAACTGCATAACTAGAGTTCAAGCCCTTTCCCTCTACAAATAATCTGCGTAAAGAAGTCCCAGAACCTTTAGGTGCAACTAATACAACATCAATATCATTTGGAGGAATAATATTAGTTTGGTCGCTATAAGTAACGCCAAAACCATGTGAGAAATAAAGCAACTTACCTGCTGTCAATTGCTCTTTGACCATATCCCAAGCCGCTATTTGACCAGCATCAGACAGCAAATACATAACAATTGTAGCCTTTTGGCAAGCTTCCTTGATAGGCAAAAGCGTTTCGCCCTCTACCCAACCATCTTGCACGGCTTTGTCCCAGCTCTTAGATTGCTCACGTTGCCCAACCAATACATTAAATCCATTATCTCTTAAATTCAAAGCCTGACCTGGTCCTTGCACACCATATCCAATAACTGCAATAGTCTCATTTTTGAGTATTTCCAATGCTTTATCCAATGGAAATTCTGATCGTGTAACCACATTTTCTTCTACAGTCCCAAATGTTAACTTAGCCATTTTGATTAGTTTAATTTAAGTTGAATTAATTGAGCGCTTCTAGCTCATTGAGATAAGTTGCCAACGATTTCATAGGTTTAGTGATAGACACTCTTCCTGAACGGGCAAACTCCAAAACACCAATAGTTTCTAAATCTGTAAATAAGGCTTGTGTATCTTCTTTATGCCCTGTTTTTTCTATTACGGTATAATCTTTTGTAACACTTAGTATTCTTGCATGATGCTGACGAACAATCATTTCTGCATTTCCACTACTAAAAGCATCTGTATTAAGTTTGTACAATGCTATTTCTTGATAAATAGTATCATCATTTGCATGATAAAAAGCTTTGAGGACATCCACCAAACGTTCCAATTGCTTCACTACTTTTTGAACCTGTTCCTCTGTAGTCCTTAGCACAATCGTATATCTATGCACACCCTTCACTTCGCTTTCTGAGGCTGTAATGCTCTCTATATTTAGATGCCTTCTCGTAAAAACAATACTAACTCTATTGAGTAATCCTATAAAATCTTCTGTAAAAACAGATATGGTAAATCGTTGCATATTCATTTAATTTTAGGGAGATTAACTCAAACGGATTTCAGAAACAGAGCTTCCTGTCTCGATCATAGGAAATACATTACCTTCTTTTTTGACCATAACCTCTAGAAGATAAGCCCCATCATGTTCTAACATTTCAGTTATTGCTTCATCTAGATTTACTCGTTCATTTACTCGCTGCCCTCTTATGCCATAGGCTCCAGCCAAAGCCACAAAATTAGGACTAGAAATATTGGTTTCGGAATAACGCCTTTCAAAAAACAGTTCTTGCCATTGACGCACCATTCCTAAATAGTTATTATTGAGTATAATGATTTTTACAGCTAGATTTTCCTGTTGAATAGTTCCAAGTTCTTGCAAAGTCATCTGAAAGCCTCCATCTCCAATAAAAGCAACCACAGTTTGTTTAGGTTTAGCCATTTTAGCACCTAAAGCAGCTGGCAAGGCAAACCCCATAGTACCTAGCCCACCACTAGTCACACTATTTTTAGAATTTTTAAACTTAAAATATCGAGAAGCTACCATCTGGTGTTGCCCTACATCTGTCACCAAAACAGCATCATGCAGAGTTGCTTCACTCACTCTACGTACCACCTCAGCCATCAACAACTCTCCCTCATTAGGATGTAACTGAGGAGTTATTACTTGTTTTTTTTCTTCTTCCTCCAACAACCTAAAAGAGTTTAACCAAGTGTCGTGCTCATTAGGTACAAGTAATTCCGTCAAAGCTTTTAAGCTCTCTTTTGCATCTCCTAATACAGGAGCATGGGCATATACATTTTTATTAATTTCGGCAGGATCAATCTCTAAATGTACTACTTTAGCTTGTTTAGCATAGCGCTTCAAATCTCCTGTTACTCGGTCATCAAAGCGCATACCTATAGCAATCAGTACATCACACTCATTAGTTTTGATATTAGGAGCATAATTTCCATGCATTCCTAGCATTCCTACATTCAAATAATGATCAGATGGCAAGGCCGAAAGTCCTAATAATGTCCATGCAGCAGGTGCGCCTATCTTTTCTAAAAATATCTTTAATTCTGTTTCTGCCTCTGCCAAAAGGACTCCTTGCCCTACCAAAACCAATGGCTTCTTAGCTTGATTGATCAAATCAGCAGCAAAAACTAATTGAGAAAGATCCAATCTAGGCTTAGGAATGTAACTTCTGACCTTAGTACAAGACTTATAATTATATTCAAAAAGTTCAAACTGTGCATCCTTAGTTATATCTACTAAAACAGGCCCAGGGCGCCCAGATCTCGCTACATAAAAGGCTTTAGCTAACACTTTTTCTAGGTCCTTAGCGGAAGTTACTTGACAATTCCATTTTGTTACAGGCATAGAAATACCCACCACATCTGTTTCTTGAAAAGCATCTGTCCCCAACAAGGATGAATGTACCTGCCCTGTAATACAGACCAATGGTGTGCTATCAATCATAGCATCAGCTAACCCTGTAATTAAGTTAGTAGCTCCAGGTCCAGAGGTTGCAAAACAAACGCCTACTTTTCCTGATACTCTAGCATAGCCTTGAGCAGCATGAGTAGCCCCTTGTTCATGTCTAGTCAGTACATGTTTTAGTTGCTCTCTGTACCCATACAAAGCATCATACACAGGCATAATAGCACCTCCAGGATACCCAAAAACAGTATCTACACCTTCTTCTAACAGTATTTTTATAACAGCCTCTGCTCCTGATATTTCTTGCAATACAGTGCTGAGAACTTCCTTATTTTTGAGTGTTGTTGTTTCCATTATTTTTGAGTTAATAAAGTTTATGGGGGTTTAGCAATCAGTAGTACAGCCTTTAGAAGCAGAGGATACAGTTTGAGCATATTTCCATAAATACCCTCGACTTGCACGCAATTGGGGTTTTTTCCAAGCCTTTTTTCTAGCTAATACTTCTGCTTCTGTTAAATCTGCAATAAGTGTATTAGCAACAGCATCAATTCTAATTTTATCTCCATCTTTCAGTAGCGCAATCAAGCCACCCTCAAAGGCTTCAGGGGCAATATGTCCAACCACAAAACCATGTGTTCCTCCCGAAAAACGACCATCAGTAATCAAAGCTACTTCCTTACCTAAACCAGCTCCCATTATAGCAGAAGTGGGTTTAAGCATTTCGGGCATCCCCGGTCCACCTTTAGGGCCTACATATCGAATAACTAAAACATCACCCTTCTGGATTTCATTATTAGCAATAGCTTTGTTTGCCTCCTCTTCACTATTATAGACCTTTGCATTACCTTCAAAATATTGACCTTCCTTTCCTGTTATTTTGGCGACAGAACCTTCTTCTGCTAGGTTTCCATATAGGATTCGGATATGGCCAGTTTCTTTGATTGGCTGGTTTAATGGTTTTAGCAAATCTTGCTCAAAATCTAAAGGTGCTACATTTGCTAAATTCTCAGCGATTGTTTTTCCTGTAATAGTCATGCAACTTCCATCCAAAAAACCATTATCTAACATATATTTCATGACAGCTGGCACCCCTCCTATTGCATGTAAATCCTCCATCAAGTACTGGCCACTAGGTTTCAAATCTGCTAAAAATGGTGTACTATCACTAATTCTCTGAAAATCATCAATAGTTATGTCTAAATCCAATGTTCTAGCTATAGCTAATAAGTGCAAAACAGCATTAGTTGACCCTCCTAAAACAGTCACTAACCTAAAGGCATTTTCAAAAGCTGCTTTTGTTAGAATATCCCTTGGTTTCAAATCATTCTCTAAAAGAGAATACATCAACTCACCAGCCTCTTCACACTCTTTTTGTTTCACTGCATTGGTCGCTGGATTGGAAGAAGAATAAGGCAAACTTAAGCCCATTGCCTCTATAGCAGAAGCCATAGTATTGGCGGTGTACATTCCTCCACAAGAACCTGCTCCAGGGCAAGCATTCTGAACAACACCCTTAAAATCAGCCTCTGTTATTTTGCCTGCAATCTTTTCACCTAAAGCTTCAAAAGCAGATACAATATCTAGTTTTTTGCCTGCATGGCAACCACTAGCAATAGAACCTCCATAAACCAAGATTGCAGGTCTGTTGAGTCGAGCAAAAGCTAACATTGCTCCAGGCATATTTTTATCACAACCTACTACAGCTATTACAGCATCATAGGCTTGCGCTTCCACTACCGTTTCTATACTGTCTGCAATGATCTCTCTTGAAGGTAAAGAAAAACGCATACCTGATGTTCCCATAGAAATACCATCACTAACTCCAATAGTATTAAAGATTAGCCCAACAGCTTCATTCTTTTGCACACCTTTTTTTACATCAAGTGCCAATCCGTTTAAGTGCATATTGCAAGGGTTTCCTTCATACCCAGTACTTACTATTCCCACTAATGGCTTTTTAAGATCTGCTTCATTTAAACCAATAGCATGCAACATTGCTTGAGCAGCAGGCTGTGAAGGATCTTGAGTTACACGTTGGCTATATTTGTTCAACTGCATGGTATATTACTTTAATAGTCTATGTATATATTAGAAAATGTAAACAGGTTCTTGCTCTAGTACTTTTCGTTTGTAAGCTTTAGATAACTCAAAACCAATGGTGTCTTCCCAACTCAACTTAAATGGAACACGATCTAAGCTTGAAATACCTGCTACTTCTGCTGCTGTTCCTACAAAAAAGGCCCCATCAGCACCTCTTATCTCTTCTGGCGTAAAAAAGCGCTCTTCTAGTTCAATTTCTAGCAATTCACAAAGCTCAAACATAGTTGCTCTAGTAATTCCAGGAAGGATATTTCCAGTAGGGCAAGTGTAGAGTTTATTGTCTTTTTCATAAAAGAAATTAGCTCCTGGTCCTTCTGCTACATAGCCATTCATATCTAAAAGTAATGCTTCATCAAAACCTTTTCGCTTCGCATCTGTGCTAGCTAAAATAGAATTAGAATAATGTCCTGTAACCTTTGCATCTACAAAGCAGGATTTTGGATTAGGGCGCTGAAATGGAGAGGTCATTACATCTACTAACTGATCACCTAAATACTTATCCCATTCCCATGCTGCTAAAAGTACATGCACATCACTACTAGGGTTAAGATGCAAATCCTCTCCTAGATAAACAAGGGGTCGAATATAGGCATCTTGAATTCCATTCAATTCCAATAACTTATAGGTTTTAGCAGTTAGTTCATCTACGGTATAAGGAATATCTATATACATTTTCTCAGCAGAATACAATAAGCGTTCGTAATGCTCTTTAGCCTTAAAAATACTTGGCCCATGCTCTGTTTCATAAGATCGAATACCTTCAAATACTCCATTGCCATAATGCAAAGTTTGATTGTACAAAGAAGTTGCTGTTTCAGATGCTTTCAACCACTTTCCATCTAAGAACAAAACTGTGTTTTCATTGAAATACATAGCAATACTGATTTATAAGTTGATGTAATTTTAAAAATAAAAAAGGTCTTCTCATGTTGTAGTGAGAAGACCTTTTCATATGCAATTCGAAGCCTGTTCTCACTCTATTCGAGTAAAAATAATAATGCTAATATTGTTAATTATTGGAAACATTCTCCTACTATTCATTTGCCTGTAATAGTTGTAAAAACCTCTTAATTTTGGAGATATCTAATCTTATAGTTAATTCTATTATACAATTAGTCTCTCTAGTTTTTCTATTTGTTTTGTTGATACAAAAGTAGGCTAAAAAATTCCAATGTCAAGTACTTTTCATTTTTTCTGACCTCTTCTATTCTACCAATTATTGCCCTCACAAAGAAGTGCCGAAAAATCACAACTCACTATTTATCAAGCAAATAAAACATTACAAAATCTTCATTTTTTACCGTCTAGAAATTATTAGTAGCAACTCAACAAAACATTTTTAGCTAAAAAAACTTGTATAACTATATATTGAAACCGTACACTATATCCCAAAAGAACTCTTGATTGAAATTTAAAATAGTTTACCTTTAGTTTATTCTTCACCAGTATTATAACAATATGAAAATAATTATTAGCAGTATCATACTATATCTAACTTGTTCTACATTGAGTATAGCTCAGCAAAATTGGCGATCTAAAATAGATCCTATAATTTGGCAAAAAGCTCAACAAGAAGGTTCTGTAGAGTTTTTGGTAGAACTAAAGGCTCAAGCTAATACCTCAGCTGCAAGAACATTAGATAGCAAGGAAGCAAAAGGTCAATATGTATTTCTGCAGTTAAAACAATTAGCAAAACAGACACAAGGACCAATCATTCAACTGCTAGAACAGCAACAAGTCGATTACCAATCCTATTATATTGTCAATGCGATTAAAACAAAAGGTAATAATCAACTATTAGAACAACTGGCTAAACATGAAGCTATTGCTAGATTGCAATCTATACCTAGGTCTCAATTGGAGTTGCCAATGGATAAAACTGCTGCGCAGGGTAACTCTAGAGCTCCAACTCAAATACAATGGGGAGTTCAACGAATTAATGCCCCTGTTTTGTGGCAACTAAATATAAAAGGTGCTGGTGTAGTGATAGGAGGACAAGACACTGGCTATGATTGGGTACATCCTGCCTTGCAAAACGCTTATAGAGGGACTTCTACAGATCATAACTATCATTGGCATGATGCTATACATGCTCAAGTGGGTCCTGCTACTACAAATTCTTGTGGTTATGATGCTAAATCGCCTTGCGATGATGGAAGTCATGGTACCCATACTATGGGAACTATGATTGGTGACGATGGAGCAGGTCAGCAAATAGGTGTAGCTCCTGAAGCTAGTTGGATTGGCTGTAGGAATATGGATAATGGTTGGGGTTCTTTGGCCACTTATGTAGAGTGTTTTGAGTGGTTTTTGGCACCTACTGATACGAATGATCTCAATCCGGACCCTACGAAAGCACCTCATGTTATTAATAACTCTTGGTACTGCCCAACTACTGAAGGTTGCGACTCTAGCAACTTTCATTTAATGCACCTTGCTGTTACTAATCTAACGAATGCAGGTGTAGTAGTTGTAGTTTCTGCTGGGAACTCAGGCCCCTCATGTAGTAGCATAGCTGCGCCTCCTGCTATATTTGAAGAAGCTTTTGCCGTAGGTGCAACCGATTTTGTAGATACACTTGCAGGTTTTAGTAGTAAAGGGGCTATTACACTTGATAGTAGTGGGCGCCTAAAACCCAATGTTGTTGCGCCTGGTGTAGGCATTTTTTCTAGTACACCTAATGGAAACTATGGTAACTCTAGTGGTACAAGCATGGCAGGTCCTCATGTAGCAGGAGCCGTAGCTTTATTAATTTCGGCAGATCCTAGTTTGGCAGGTCAAGTAGATAGTATAGAGCATATCTTAGAAATGACTGCTCGTCCTGTTTATTCCAATCCTCCTAATACCTGTGGAGGAACAACAGGCAACCTGTTCCCTAACAATATGGTGGGTTATGGGTTGATTGATTTAGATGCTGCCCTACAATATGTTCGCCCTGATTTATTTACGGCAACAACTGAAGTACAAAAGGCTAGATTGCGTATTTATCCAAATCCAACTAAAGGAAATATTACAATACTAGCACCTAAGCCTATACAAAATGGAACTGTACAAGTTAGCAATACATTAGGGCAAACTCTGCTCACTCAAAGCGCATCTTTTGATTATCAATTTCAGTTAGATATTACAGCGCTGCCTAAAGGTTTATACTACCTTAATGTTAGTTCAGATAAGGAGTCTTACCTTAGCACTATTATCAAAAAATGATTTAGAGTGTATTGCGAATTTTTACAGCAAGCATCATAAATCTAATTCTTAGTTAAAAATACATTAAGCACTATCCCATAAGTTGACAAGATTGCTAACTAATGCTTATCTTTGTCTTTTCAAAAAGATATTCAAACAAGCAAGTATAAATACATGGCAAAGAAAATAGGTTTTATAGTTCTGATTTTAGGTTTAATGGTAGCCTTGCGTCCAAGTCTTTTCAAAAACATGTTAGGGCTTTCGACCGAAGAAAAGTCTAAAGACATAGTCACAGACAGCAATCGTAGTTCTAACCCAGATGCAGAGTTTACTGCTTATGCAGATGGTTATAGTGAAGATGATTTTGGGGAAGCCTTCAGTTCTACAGACGAAATGTTTCCGCTTAACCCTGATGGCACCTTGCAGTCTCCTGGAGGTCTTTGGGATGTTTTTCTAAAGCTGAAGTTTGACATTCAATACGATGAGGCTATAGATGATGTGGTATTTAAGCCCCAATTCACTAAAGATATTACAGACCTTGAAGGAAAACAAATAGAAATAAAAGGTTATATAGTTCCTAGTGATGTAGTAGCTACAGCTATGGGCGAAAGTAATGGAGATGGTTCTATGTTTATGCTCTCTGCCTATCCTGCTTCGTCTTGTTTCTTCTGTGGTGGTGGTGGCCCTGAATCAGTCATGGAAGTCTACCCTAAAAAACCAATTCCATACACAAAGGAAGTTGTTAAGCTAAAAGGCACACTAGAACTCAATCAAACAGATTATTTAAGAATGGCCTATATCCTAAAAAATGTAACTTGGGTTGAGGAATAATTAACTATAATTAGTTAGCTTACATTCATCTTCAAATACATTATCAATCTAAGTATTTCTATGGAAGGCTGGAAGGAACTAGTCAAAACAGTATTATTAGGCACAAGCACACAACGCAAAGACTCTATTGCTGTTCAACAAGAGCTAAAACAATATGGAGTTGAGGCAGTAGATTCCTCTGATCGTGAAAACAATACTTTGCGTGCCTTAGCTGCCTATACTCAACTCAATAAAGCAGGTCTCACTACTGATAGTTTAAAAAATAAACTGCTGTACTCCTCTTGTCCTTCTGAGAAAAAAGAAGTTTGCAGTCATAAAGCTCGTTTACAACTACAACACATTCTACAGAACAACTATGAAGAAATTCTTATAGAATTACTCAAAATATTAGATATACAGCAACAACATATTCCACATCAACTACTCCCCAACCTCCTTACTTATGGGACAATACACAAGAATGTACGACCATATCTAGTGCCTTGTTTAGGAGAACGTGGTGTTTGGTTATCACAGTTCAACCCTCACTGGAATTATGTACATCGGATTCTAGCAACTAATGATGAACGTATTTTTGAACTAGGTAGCAAAGATGAACGTCTAGAATACTTGGAAAATCTACGTCGATTACAACCTCAAAAGGCTTTGCAGCTGATAGAAAAATCATGGAGTAGCGAAGCTCATGCTATTCGGGTTTCTTTTCTAAATGTATTATATCTCAACCTATCTTATGATGATGAGGCTTTTTTGGAAAAGTGTTTGAAAGATCGCAGAAAAGAGGTTCGAGAAAAAGCTGTAGAACTATTAAGTCATTTACCACATGCTGCGCTTATTGGCCGAGTTCAGAAGCTATTAGAAGATGCTGTTCAATATAACCCTCAAAAACGTCAAGTTAGCTTATTTCTGCCAGAACATTGTACTACAGAGATGAAAGAGAATGGGGTTCGTGTTCGTTACAAACCCCTGCCAGCAGAAGGGCAAAAAGCAAATTGGTTGGCTCAACTTATGGCACTAACACCTCCTAGTTATTGGAGTAAACAATGGGACAAAACTCCAGAAGAATTGCTAAAAGAAGTTGCCCAGACCAACTGGCACAGTATCTTGATTTGGGCTTGGGCTACAGCTGCACAACGTTTTCAGGATCATAATTGGATATTAGCTTGTCATCGATTTTATGTTGACACTCAGTATAATAAAAGATGGACAAGTTTGTCTATCGAATTCATGTATGAAGGAATGTCTGATGAAGTGTTCAACACTATAGCTTTAGAGTATCTAACAGACAGCCACTCACAATCTCTTTCTGATGACCACCCTATTGTCAATTTCTTGCTAAGAGAGGATCAACAGTGGAATGAAGAGCTGTCTAAAAAAGTTATTCATAGAATTAAATATACCATAGCCCAAGACAGTTATGTTTTTCATTGGGCCCTAAAATCTGTACTAAAGCGAGCAGCCTACGCTGTTCCAGCAGGGCTCTATCCTGTATTGAACCAAAACTGGCCAGAATCTAGTAAGTCTTGGCATTCTTGGCAGATGGAAGTGAACAATTTTTTATCTATTTTGCGCTTTAGAGGTGAAGTGCTGAATGTTCACCAAGGTAATGACACTCTTTAAAACTTATAATCCTAATAGACTAGAATGGAAGGTTTGTACTACTATACTGATGAAGCTCAAAAACATATGCAATTGCTTCGCTTTTATTTTGATGGGTTGGTTTTAGGCGCTGGTCTGGAAGGTACTGTCAATGATATTCCTGAGATTCTAAAATGGTTCAATAGAGAACAATTTTTGAAGAGCCCTCATAGAAACTATGGCCAATTCAAAATGAGCAAAAGCCAATATATTCATTTTGATTTAGAAAGCTCTTTTGGTAAGATTGTTTACACTGGAGAACTTAATGAGAGTGGCCATATTTCCCTTATATCTCACAGCCATATCAACGGGTATACGACTCAAGTTATTTACAGTCCTGTTCCTAAAGAATTTATGACCATTACAGAGTAAAAGCTACTCTTTCTCTGGCTTTGCCGTTTTATTCTCTCCAGGATACTCTATGCGCACATGGTTAATACTTTTTAGTAACTTCTTCAAAACCATTTTCACCTTTTCTAAATCCTGAAAAGAAAGGTTAGTATCATCAAATTGATGCATAGCTATTTTACCTTTTATAATATTTTCCACTAAATTATCAATATCCTCAGCACTAGGATTTTTTAAGCTTTTGGAAGCTGCCTCCAAAGAATCAGCTATCATCATGATGGCTTCCTCCTTATTTTGGGGACGAGGCCCGGGGTAAGTAAAATCCATAGGATCAACCTCTATATCTGGATTTTCAGCCTTATGTTTTCTATAGAAATATTCTACACGAGTTGTTCCGTGATGACTACGAATAAAATCAACAATTACATTAGGCAACCTGTATTTTTTAGCCATTTTGATTCCTTCTGTCACGTGTGAAAGAATCATTTTGGCACTCTCCAAATAAGATAATTGTTCGTGAGGATTATGTTGGTTTTGATTCTCAATAAAATACTCAGGATTTTCCATTTTACCAATATCATGATACAATGCTGCAACCTTTACCAACAAAGAGTTTGCGCCTACTTCTTCAGCGGCAGCTTCTGATAAATTGGCTACCTGCAAAGAGTGTTGCAAAGTCCCTGGAGCTTTCATAGAAAGCTCTTTTAGAAGAGGGTTATTCAAATCTGCCCACTCTACTAAAGTTATTTCAGAGGTTAGCCCAAACATTCGCTCTAATAGAGGTATCAACGGATAAGAAAGCATCGTCAAAAAGACATTTAGACCAATCCAGCCCAACATTTCCCAACGCACACCTTCTACTATCACCTTACCTGTTTCGCTCACAATCGGGAATATAGCCCCTGTATGAATCAGTTCTAAGCTGATAAAACAAGCTGTATAAGCCAACCCTATATATAATAAAGAGATAAAAAAGTCAGATAAATAGCGTGTTTTGAGCTTGGTAATAATTGCAACCATCCCTACAATTATCTGAATCAGAATAAACTGATAATCTAAGGACAACAACATACTTGTCAATAGGATGATAACAATATGTGTAAACAAGGCAAGCTGAGCCGAAAAGAAATTTTGTATCACAATAGGTATGATACAAAAGGGAATCAAGTATTGATTGAATAAATGAATTCCGTCAACTACATTAGATAAGTATGCATAGCCTGCTATCATCATTAAGATCAAGGACAAATGCCTCACATTCTCATAAACAGGCTTAGAATAAAACTGCATAAAAATGCCAAAAATAGCAATCAAAGCTATTGTCAAAGCTAAGTAACCTAAGTAAATCAAAAAGCCATTTTTTTGCTCATTGATTTCGGTATTGTATTTTTCTTCGTAAGAAAACAGCTTGGCTTGCGTAGTAGAATCAATCAGTTGATCTCGCATAACAACCAAATCACCTGTCTTGACCATTCCTCTAAATGGAGACAAATTATTTAGGGTATTCTGCTTATTCTTCTCTGTAATCAAGTCATCAAAATAGATATTAGGTACAGAAATAACCTCTTTGAGTAGATCAAATGTTAGTTTACTGTATGGATCTGTTGGACTCAAGGTAAATGTATCTACCAAAATCTGTGATGCCTCCTTAGCTGTAAGCACATCATCAAGACTATGTTCCCCCAAATCAACACTAGCATCTAACAGTTCAAACACAAATTCATCTCCCTTAGCTTGGTGTAGAGCAGCAACTTCTATGATCTGCTCCTTATACAAGTAGTCTATAATTCCTAGAGCTGTATTGACATAAAATGCAGAATCAGGTTTTTTGCTAAGACTATCTTGAGCAGAAATAAGCTGAAATTGGGTAGAAAACCCTGCAACAAACTTCTTTTTTTGTTGTACTTGAATATCCTTATTCCAGCGATAGTATGGTGTAAAATCCTTAGCAATCAACTCTCGTTCTGCGAGCAATTGCCCTTCTGATTTTTTGATAGGAAAATCAAAAGGTGCAGCCAAATCGTCATACTTCCAGCGTTTCCCTTGCTCAAACTCATAATTAAATAGTGTATTGCTCGGAAAAAACAAACTAATAAATAGAACTAAAATTCCCATTAGTCCAAATCGGAATAGATGAGGAAGTGTATGTATTGAATTTTTGAGCAGGTTTAAACTCATTATATAAGGTTAGTTGTTTGTTTTAGTTGATTTCAGCATCCTCTATTAATAAGAGTGTACTACATAACACAACATACAAAAATCAAATAGGATTGTGTCCATTCACTGACAAAATTAGCTATTCCACCCTAAAAAATGGCCATTCACTTAGCCTTTTTTCCACTTATTGAGTAATTCTGACCATTCACTGAAAGATCTTGTCCATTGGCTGAAGATGCCAGTTTTGATGGTAACTCTGGCTTAATTATCGCCATAAAACAAGCGTAATCCGTTAACAAGACAACCTGTTATACCCTAACACAACTAAGAATAAAAAAATAGCATTAACCCTAAGAATAAAAATAGCATTATGGTAATCAAAGTAGCAAGAATCAGCACAGAGTTAGAAATGAAATCATTCAGGCCTGTATTAAAAGGAAATCGCCAATTAGATATAGAATTGGGAACTATTCATGGTGTCACCAAATAGATTGGAACGCTACAAACAAATCATCAAATCTTTGGGCAAAGCAAAACGTCAAGGTGTTGCAATTTTCTCTCTTATATATAATGGTAAAATGGAAGGCGCTAAATTAACTATAGACATAGAAAAGGTATCTGGAGGTAAAACCGTTAGCCTACTCAAATGGATGAACACAAGTTCAGGAAGAGGTCAAGATGAAGAAAAAGCTATTCAAACCGTTATTAAAGATCGCATGAACATGTTTGTTGCTAAGTTCAAAGAATACAAAAACTTAGAAAATGCATTTTTTAACTCAGTTACTCAACAACCTTCATTCAGAATTATCCATGGAGAATATCAAAAAGATATAGCTCGTGCGCACAAACAAAATGTAAAGATCTATATGAGTCTCCAAAAATTGTTGGGAGAATCTAAACAAGAAATGGAGTTTGCGACCTACAAAGCACTTATGAAAAAACCTGTTCAACTCAGAGAACGTGTACGCAAGGAGGAAGAAAAGGTTAAAAAGATATTAGCGATGGGAACTAAGTTGAAAGATTTTAAGCAACAAATTCTTGAATTGGATGTGTCCTCTTTGGCTGAAGATAAAATTGAAAACAGCAAACAAATGCTACAAAAAGTGCAAGCAATGTCTGCCAAATTTCTAAAACTTGTCCCTGCAGCCTAGTTCACACTTGAGTCTGTAGTCCATGGGGAGATGAGATGGTCCCTTTCTCCCCTATTTTTATTTTAAAAAAAATACAACACACACATAAAATCATATAAATCATGCCACAACCACAGCAAATGTTAGCTATCCAGAAATTGCATGAGCACTTAGCTAGCTTAACTCAGGCCAATCAATCAAACACAGATTATTCAGATTTAGTAAAAGCTGAATTAGCAAAAATTGCCAACCATCATATTTTTGTAACTGTTGAGACTATTGAGGAGTACATAGACTATATATCAAAAGGAGATGAGACTCAAAACTTAAGCGATAAAGAGCAAAGTGTTTTATCTAATAACTTTATGTCTGTAATGATTTTCAGAGAATCTGTAACAGAGCTATATAAAGCTGCTCCAAGCAAATTCGCTCACCTTGCAGGTGACAGTGCAAAAGCCTTTGCAGATAATTTTATAGCAGAATGGTTCAATAACATTGATGTAGCTAATCTAACAACTGCTCATGCTGCTTTAGTGAAAGTTTATGATGAATTTGGGGCACCTACTGACGAAAAACATCAGTTTAGTGGAAAAATGCAAGATCTCTTGAATGAGTTTTTCCAAAGCAACCTGGCTACACATCTTTACAACACTAAGAACGATTCTAAAAATGCATTAGAAGACTTCTTAACTACTCAACTTACAGAACCTGTATATACAGAACATAGCGTTGCTTCAAACTTAATGTTCCTCAACAATGACTTGTGGGCTATATATGAGGAGACTTATAATACTCTCAAAACTAACTTGTGGACTAGAAAAGTAACTGAGAATCTAAACAGCTGGGATTTCTGGGGTGGCATACAAAGTGCAAAATTAAACCCTAAAAGTGTTCAAGTTACCTTGTTGGCTGCTCAAGAAAATGTATATAGCTATGCTGTGAATACCATTATGCAATATGGCAACAACATGATGGTTGTATCTAAGGATAGTGCTACTAAAAACATAACTGCCTTCGATCAAGAATTTTCTATATTGCCAACAAGTATCACCATACAACAAAGCGATTTAGAAGGAGAATTGCAAGTCATCATCAAAACCTTGTTGGAAGCAGGTGGAGATAATACAGTTATCTATCCTGCAAAATATAAAACAAAAGATGCTTTTCTAACTGCATTGGTTGAGGTTGGTCTCTTATCTACTAAAGATATAAATGATGTAACAGAGCCAAGTATGCGCCAAACTGTAACAGAGTTTACTAAAGCTTTCCATAATGCACATTTGAATGCTTTTCAAGATGAGTTGATCAAAAAAGTAAAGGTAGGTAATTCTGCATCTGAAGATGAGTTCAATGAAAAAGCAATAGAAGCAGTGAACTACCTTAGAACCATGGATATTTTTGACGAAACCTATATGCTTACGGTTTTTGAACACTGGTCTAAAACATACTGTCCTTCAGTAGTAGCAGATGATGCTAAAACAACTTATACTAAAGCTATCAAGAAATCTTGGACAGAAGCTAGTAAACTCAAAAGAGGTTCTGCAATCGTTGAGTTTGTCAATAAGCTTAAAACCATTATTAACTACTTAAGTGATGGTACAGACAAAGTTAAAAATACTGCAGAACGTTCTGAAAGTGCTGTAGTAGCTGCAAGTAAAGGTTTTGCAGGTAGCTTTAGTAGCTTCGGAAAAGCATTAAGTAGCTTACAAGATCTTTCTTCTTTAGGAATGGATTTCATAGGCGTTGCTTCTACCATTCGTTATACTCAATTGGCTACATTTTCTTGGAAAGAATATAAAGCTTTTGATACAGAATGGGCTGCTAATCGTACCAAAATAGAATTAGCTGCGAAAGAATTGGATGGCGAACTTACTAAAATTGGACAAGGTCAAGGCAATCCTGAAAAAGCTCAAGAGTTACAAGATCAAAAAAGTCGTTTAGATTCTAGAGATTTCTATTTGCACTATGCTATTGGCAAAAAATTCCGTCAGTTCTTAGAGTTTATTGTAGATATTCTCAATTCTATCATGGGTATCTTAGCTAAGATTTTAGAACTTACAGGTATTGGAAGTTTAGCTGGATTGGCTTTAGATGCTGCAAAAGTAACTATTAGTAGCCTCAAGTCTATGTACCATGCAGGTAGAGCCTTATACAAAAAAGCTAAGGGAATCAAAGGTAAAATCAGAACAGAAGCGGCTGAATTGTTTGTAGAAGATTTCTTTTCTGAAGAGGACTATGCAGTTCGTTTGATTGTGAAAACTAAAGCTTACAAAGGTGTGCCTATCCTCAAAAGTGAAGGTGACAGTGTTCCTAAACTTAAAAAGTTGGTTGGAGATATCAATAATCATCGAGTAACTATCAAAGGTGCTTATGTTAATGTTGATGCTGATCAGTTGTCTAAAATCAAAGCAAAATTGACGAAGCGTCTATTCCAAGAAATGGCTTGTACCACTAGTGGACAATGGGCTCATCTACTTGGAATCTACTAGAAAATAGATCTTAAAGCTATGTGTGTGTTTTTTATGTGTGGAGTTTAAGTCTCTCCCCCTTATGCACAGAGGTTGCTCCCTACTGCAACCTCTGTTTTTTTTCAAAAATTCAACCTAATAATTATGAAACAGAAGTTAATCCTAACATTCCTATTTGGAGTGTTTGCCTATTATCTATTTGCCCATCCTGGTGGACATGGATATCAAGACAAAAGAGCTAAAACTTGGCATTTCAAAGATGGGACTATTGCCACAAAAGGTTTTTTATCAATTACTAAAGATGGTAAAGTTTATATCGAAAATAACCATCATGAATTACTTACATTTCCTATTGATAAAATGTCGATTGCTGATCAAGAATTTATTGCTAATAAAGAGTCCAAAGTAAAACAACTCAATATTGCTAAAGATGAGAATAAAGGGTTAAATTATTCTGCATTAGCTCTATCTCTTCTTTATGCTTCCCTTTTTATTTTAGTTGGACTAATTGGCTACAGACAGCTCAAAAGAGCACAAAAAAGGTCGAATCAATAGCTAATAAGCACATCTGCATTGACAGCCTGTATGTTTTTTGCCTTTGCCTGCAAAAAGAATGCTGATAGTATTATTCCTGCAAGTGATCCTACAACAATGGCCTTAGCATTTGCCCCACATAGCAATGTTAGCACCAGTTATGATGATACTTATTTCTATGTAGAAAGTGATGGATTGGCTCAACATCAAATGATGGTAGGTATCTATACATGGATTGATCAATTTCCAATACCACAAGCTTTCAAAAACGGAGAATCTAAATGGTCTATTCCTCTACAACCTGCCTATGCAGATGATCCAATTGGTATAGAAGGACATTTTCAGAAAGGCGCAATAGCAATAGCAGTTAATGGTATTCCTATCTTCAATCCTATTAACGCAAGTGGTTTAATTTCCAAACAAATTGGAGAGCTTGATGCTTTTGGAGGACATGCTGGACGTGCCGATGATTACCATTACCATGCAGCACCTCTACACTTACAAACTAGTGATAACCTACCCATTCGCTTTAGATGGATTTGCTATTTATGGATCTTTAGAACCTGATGGCTCTCCAATGGAGCCATTAGATGAACATCATGGTCATGTAGGTAGTGATGGTGTATATCATTACCATGGAACAGAAACATATCCATATTTGATAGCTGCTATGCGTGGAGAAGTAACTACAGAGGGTTCTGCACCAGAAGATCAGATTAGCCCACAGCCTTCAGCAGAGGTTTTACGCCAAATTTCCCCTATTAGCTCTGCAAATGATAGCTTATTGATCACCAACATGACTGCTAATGGGAGCAATGGTTATACTTTAGAATATTCTTTAAATAACCAAACAGGCTCAGTAACTTATAGTTGGAATCTGGACAAAACTATTTACACTTTTATATACACAAGCCCCTCAGGAAAAATAGATACTTTAATTTATAATCGATAACTCAAAAAACTTAACAATGAAACAGTTATTTCTATTAATACTCTTAGGAACATTATTAGCATTATCTTCTTGCAAAAAGGATGGCTCCACTGATTTTGCGCTCACTAGTGCTGCTGTAGAAAATGGAGAACTCTCAGATTCGTACAAGTGTGAACAAAAAGTCAACGATATTGAGAGTTCAATACCTTTAGCTTGGACTAATGTTCCTGAGGGAACAACATCTTTGGCTATAATGATGTATCATTTCCCTAATGCTAATGACCAAACTAATGCAAATTCTTATTTATTGCTTTGGGGAATAGATCCAACTGTCTCAGAGATTGCCTATGGAGGTGCAGATGATGGAGATTGGTATATGGGTGGCAACAAGGATGGAACTGCTATATCCTACACCTCACCATGTTCGCCAAGTGCAGGTACACATGATTATACTATTACCATTTATGCCCTATCCGAAACACCTTCTTCTTTACCAACAAGTAGCTCTTTAAGTGTAGATTATACTACGTTGAAAGATGCGATCAACGCTGTAACTATTGTAGGACAAACTAGTCTTGATTTTCAAGACATCACTCAATAACAAACATAAGTCATCCCGAATTTTCTAAAGCACATTTGCAGAATAGAAATGTAAGGGCAAAATGAATGGCTTTTCTAAGGCGGTAAATCGGCATCGAAGTTTTTCGGTGTCGATTTCCTGTTCT
>JAAEPD010000623.1 GCA_024222455.1 Aureispira sp. | reverse complement strand
TTAGCTGAACCACGCCCACCGTATGCGACTTTGTATCTAGCAGGGCTTAAAAAAGGTTCAAAAATCTTAGGTGCTATCATCAATCTCGCCATCTATTGAGTTGACCACCTTTTCTTCGCGAGCATCAGCAATGCCTTGATTAAATAACTCACGAAGATTTGGTAGTGCTGCTATATCAAACTCGTTTTTATTAACAACCTCACGTTTATCTGTCCATGTTTCATCAATATTTTGGAGTATGTATTTTTGTGATTGAAAGTCGCCTGCCGCAGCATTTGCTCTTATTTGGTCGGTAGTTTCCATAACAAGTGTAGATAGTCCTCTTTCTATTGCCAGTTCTACTTTTGTTTTGTAAGTATCGGTAAACCAATCAACAGGTAGTCCCATTGCGTGAGCTATCATTCTAGGGTTTTTTAACCCATCTTTAGCTAAAGCAGAAACAACGGTATAGTCAATAGGCTCGACATCATCATCTTGATCGTCCAAGACGGTATATGCGTCAGTGTTCTGCATCGTACTGCTTCTGCAAAAGATCGCGAACTAATGCTTGAGACGCTTTTTTTGGGTAACTGGTTTCAAGCCATGTGAGGATCTTTCTATTTAACCCGAAAGACTTTGGATGAAATTTTACATCGTCTGGTTTTTTCTTTCTGCCTGAACTGTTCCTGAAGCCGCCTGCCATAATAAATCCTCGCCTGTAAGTTAGCGCTTACTATCTAAGTAAGCATTATAGGATTGTATTATTATTTTTTCAAGTGGTTATTATGTTTGATGGAACGATGAGCTATTAGTCATAAATTACCTGTTATTTGCTCTCAGTTAGCTTGATAATTGCATTAACCTTTTCTATGTGTAGCTTTAGTCTTGTTTCTCGCTCTACTAAAGTTATGAAGGTATCTGCTGCAATTGCGTTCTTTTGCTCGTTAGTTAAGGGCGGCAATACGGGCATTGGTAGTATTGGAATACTGACAATCTCAGGTATAGCTGTTGGCGTACAACAAGCACTAGTTAAAAAACTTAGTGCGATCAAGTTTAGCTTCTTTCTTAGCTTCATTGATAGTTACCTCATCTGTTACTTGTCGTTCGACTAATATGTCTGTTGTTTTCTCAGCAATTAACCTAGCACCTTCCTCTTTCTTTGCTTTTGTATCACTTAGAATTGCTTGCTTTTTTGCTGTGTTAGCC
>JAAEPD010000622.1 GCA_024222455.1 Aureispira sp. | reverse complement strand
ATTGCAATTAACATTAAAATAACAAAATAAAGTTTGGTGAAGATGAGGCTGAAGTTACCGAAAACACTTAATTAGGGAATTTTATGGAAGGAATACTTGTTTTTGAGATAGTAAAATAAGTTTTATGAAAAAAAATATAATAGAGCAATTTATTTCTCAAAATGAAACAGTCGTTTGGGAGTTAGATGAATACTATATGCCTCATAGTGGAAGGTCTTTTTACTGGTTGACAGATAAGGCCTTTTATGAGTTATCTTCTAGTGGTAAACTTTACGAAATCCGTTTAAACAATATTAAGGGGGTAAATTATATAACAGGTTGGGGGACTATGGGACGCCTATTGATTAGACCAATTTTGAAAAGAGAGAATCAACCTCTAGAGACACAGTTTATCGAAAATATAAAGATTCCTTATAATTGGATTAAGAAACAGGTAGACAGCATATCTAAAGATCAGAAAGAATCAACAACTAAGACTGTTGTCATTATGGGCAAAGAATTAGAGGTCCCAAAAATGAATACTTCTTTAAGAAAGGAAAATAATATCAATCAAAAGTTGAATAAAGCTCTTGGAGAAGATAATGTTGAGTGGTTATTGGTTTATGAAGGAGTTGGATTAGAGCGGTCTAAGGCATTAAAAATAATACTAATCTTATTTATTTTAAGTATTTTGGTTATGGTGGTATTCCCTTCTACCGTGGCAGTAATATTGGGCTCGATAGGCTTAGTATTTACTGTGCTATATGGTATGCCAAATTTGTTTAACTTATATATTCCTTGGTATTACGGCGTGACAAAGGATAGGGTTGTTCAGATGCGTAGTGATGGTAAAAAGGTAAAATACCTTACCATCCAGAGTATTCAAGATCTAACTTTTAAGAAGTCAAATTATAGAGCAGAGGAACATTTAGAGGTGAAAACAGCCCGTAAACGCCTAGCATTACCTAGTTTTGGCGCTCTAAATGAGTTGAAAAAAATGATAGTTGACCTAAAAGACAATGCCTAATAACTACCATTATAACGACGCAAAAACCACTCTAATGTCAATAAGGCTAAGAGCAAGAAAAATATCCACTTATAGTGAATAAGTGAGCGTGTCTTGACCGTGTCAAACAAGATAGGTTTAGCAAAACCTTTAGCATCAATCATACTTGCCAATTGATCCAATTGGTCACTGAATATAACTTGCCCACCATTTTTACCACTAATCATGTGAAGTAGTTGATGGTTGGCAGTTGTTTCAAATATTTCGAGCTGAATAGATTTTACACTAAACTCACCACCTGCTTTGAGTTGTTCGTTGTTGAATGAAGCTCTTGCCTCAAACTTATAATCACCAGTAGGAAAATAACCTGCATTAATATTGTAAGAACCATTCGTTTTATTGAATGTAAATGGAAACTTATCGCCTTTCTCATTCGTGATCTCTAAAGTAGCTTCAGGATCATTGACACGTTCGTAATTGCTATTATAAAGCTCTGCATCAATAATAATGGCTTCGTTTTCATTGTAAAGATTATTACTAGCAAAGGCTCTAAAACGACGCTTATCTTCTTTTACACTTAGGTATTGAATTATTTTGCCCAAAAGCTCATCAAAAATCTCATGATTTTGATTTTGGAGATAATCAAAAATGCGCCATTTCCACATACCTTCTCCAGCCATTACAGCTTTTTTGATATTTTGCTCTTCACCTAAGACTAGTAAAGGATATTCTGTATTTATTGATCCAATTTTTTGTGTCAACATTACATTGGCATCAACCTTTGCCGAAAAATCACCAAAAGGTGTAGATAATGGAGGGAATTTATAAATATTATCACCAATAGAAGCGTCTAAGGTAAATAGATTAAAGCCAGGTTTTAGAACACCTTCTGTGTCATTGGTCTGAGTTCCTTTTCCATTAATTTTTAGAATACCTTGACTCTGATTGAATGCAGGTAAACTGGTCAATGAACCAACTACAAACATATGCGGAATACGCTTGTTGCGGATAGTTGTTAGTACAGTAGAAATATTATTCCGGTTGCTTGGTAACTGGTGCAAGACCACAAAATCATAACCAGCTACGCTCTCTGTAAGCTTATCTGCATAAGCTATTTCTACTTCATAGTTCTGATTGTTCAAAATCGTTCTGCGAAAAGCAGCAATATCTGGATGTGGAGACTCTGCTAATAAGAGTATTTTTTGGCGAGCATCTAGTATATCAATATAAAAATCTTTAGTATTATTTACTTTGGTTACCTCCCCATTAATGCTACTTAGTGTAACTGTATATTTTTGTATTCCACTAGTAGTTGCATTGAGTGTAACTTCTTCAGTCATGAAAAAATCATCATTATTGACACTAATAACCTTCTCAAAAACCTTTCTACCTCTTTGACTAATGCTCAATTTGGTGCTTCCACTATTACAGTTGATTGCAGCTACATCAATTTGAGCATTGAATCGATCACCCAAATAAGCAATCTTATTGTTATAAACCTTTTTTAGAATTAAATCCTTTTTAGGAATAGTGTCACCTAACGCAACCGAAAAAATAGGTGTATTGAGCTTGCTCCCCGCATAAATGGGATTACTCCCTTGGTTATAAATACCATCACTTGCAAGTATAAGTGTACCTACATTCTGATTGCTATAGAGGTCATACATTTCCTCCATAAACTGCGAAATATTAGTGCTTTTATCTTTGAACGAAAAATCAATTCCTTCACTAACTTTAGAACCAAAAGAATAGGTTTTGAGTGCATATTTTTCGGAAAGGGTATTTTGAAGAGCCTCCATTTTTTGTTGGTAGGCAGCTTGCTCTTCTTCCGACATATTGGCTTTGATCGACTCTGAGTTATCTTGTGCTAATATAACAATTGGTGGTTCGCTTTCTGTAGTAGTACTGCGAATAACAGGAGTCAGAAGCAACAAGCAAATAATGGTAACAGTCAAAAAACGAAATGACCCTAATAGCCAATTAAGTTTCTTAGATTGTTCTCCAAAACTCTTGTCTCTAAAGTATAAAGCTAGTGCATAGACCAACCCTACCAATACACAGATTAGTATAAACCAAGTTGGATATTGTAATAAGATAGTTGCATCAAGTAACAATGTATTTAGCACTATGGGTATATTTAGATTCTTAAAATTTGCTTCTGTTGGGCTATAAGAACATTATAGCTATAGTTTACGAAAATAGTAATAATATTCTAAGTCTGAAAGTATAGAGCGCTAGATAAGAATATAGTAGGTTGTTTTTAAGATAGTATTAACACTCATTAGTCTGTGAAGTTTTTCTAACCAATTGATTATCAAAAGTATATTTCAATTTAGGTTTGTTTTGTTAATAGCTGATAATCAGGTGGTTAGTGAGGTTTGCTACTGTTTTTAGCTTGATGACGTTAAAAATGCATGGACTATTAAATACTACAAGACCTATTTTTTGAGAACACAAGTGATTGTAGCAACGACTTCTCTTCCTATCAATACTTTGCCTACTTTTTTCCCAATGTGATAATCTTTGCGATCTATGCTCATTTCTCCTGTTAGTATCAGTTCTTCTCCTTTTTTAACCACATCAAATGGAATTTCTACAGCTAGAGAGATGCCTTTTATAGTCAAATTGCCCTTTGTAAGGTATTTATCTTCTTGTTTTTCAATGCTTTTAGACTTGAATGTTAATACAGGATAGCTTTCTTGAGCAAAATAGGGTTTCTTCATCAAATGTTTGTCACGCTTCTTTATATTAGTGTTTAGTGTATTGACATCAAGCGTAACATCAAAAGATGAATTTCCTAAATTCTTAGGGTCAAATTTAACCTCTCCTTTCAAGCCTGTGATAGTACCTTTAGCACCTCTAACCGAAAAATTGACAATTGATTTTTTTTCAATTATAGTTTGCCCAAAACTTAAGGAGGCCATACTCCAGAAAATAGATAGTAAAAGTAGTCTTCTCATTTTTTAGAGTTGAAGATGATTTTAAATTTGTTATAAGCATAACTAAGAATAACTTCAAATGTTTTGGAATTAACAATCAGTTAGCGCTAAAAAAAATAGATTATTACTAATTCAATTTTAGCAACAATCTATTTTAGATTCAAAAATGTATATCTATTAGGACTATCCTCCCCACTTATATTCCATCCATTTGTTATAAATTGCTACAATCTGAATTAAATCCTTCTTTTTGAATTCTTTATTTTCTATACGAGTTTTTAGTTCTTCGTGGTCTCCAAAGTATTCAGCCATATGTTTCTTGAATTTACCATAATTGACTTCTGTCATCTTTCCATCACGCTCCAAGAAAATTTGCGTAAAACCATTTTGTCCATCAGTATTCCAATATTCATAACAACCAATTTGACCATCCTCGTTTAAGCGTCTCATGAACACCCCAAAGTTTTTGCGGCCAATTTTGTGTGCCTTAGATTCATAAATGATATTTTCATTTGGGATATGCCAAGATTTCACCTCAAAAGGTCGATAAATATGCTTTTCATTGGTTTCTGAATCCGTGAAAATCAATTTTACAGATTGTTGAGCAGGAGTATTTTGCTTAATAACCCCCACTACAGTGTCTAGGGCATTGGTGATGATGTAACCTTGGTCGGCTCCTATGCTCAATTGAGCAAAAGAAGGGATAGTCAGCATCATAGATACAAGAACAACAAAGATATTTTTCATAAGCGTCAATTTTTGTGCAAGATAAACATTCAAGCGTTTAAATAACATAGACTATTATTATTATTACTACAGCAAATTTTT
Organism: Aureispira sp.; assembly: GCA_024222455.1. Taxonomy (GTDB): domain Bacteria; phylum Bacteroidota; class Bacteroidia; order Chitinophagales; family Saprospiraceae; genus JAAEPD01. The sequence continues at coordinate 12,967 of JAAEPD010000622.1, read as the reverse complement.
TACCGATTATTTTAATAAACGAGTTGAAATGGGAAAAATGTTGGTTAAACTTAAAAATAAAAGGGATGAAAATGTACTTGCCCTAGAGTATTAACCTCTAATGCAGGAAAAGGAACTTTGAAAATATTGGCTATCCCAAAAATAAATTTTAGCCAGCGGTGGCGAGTAGGAATTCGCTCAAAATCTATATCTAGAGATAAATAGAATTGGCTGTGGCGAGGATAGATGTCAGGCGCCACAAAGGTAGATCCATTGCTATTAGTCCATTCATTTTTTTCGGCACCCAATACATTCTCAATGCCATAACCTAGTGCTAAGTTGAGCCAAGCAGGCAACCATTTGGGGCGTTTTTTCAGAAAAGAAGGAATATTGATAGACAACCAAATAGTTTCGCCATTATATTCCTTAAAAAATAATTCAGGAACACTAGTCCCAAACAAATTATCAGCGCGTTGTTGTATCGTTGTACTCTCTTTGGAGTTGGTGGCATAAAACCTTTGGTTAGAATATTGAGGGCGATGTGCCGATATTTTCATCCGAATCCGTTGTTCATTCCACAAAAGTTCTTGCCCTAAATAGAGACCAGAACCAATTGTATTAAAAGCCATATCACCCCAAGAAAAACCCCATTGCTCCGAAAAAGCATCTAAAAACTCTAGAGTAGTTTGAAACAGTAAACCTCCTCCAAATCCAACCCACCGAGCATGTTTTCGAGGTATTCCAGTCCAATAGTACATATCCCCAATCAACTTACTCTCGAAATAGCCAGTCATGGCATGTCCCATTTTATCCATTTGGCGCCAACCCTTCCAGTCGTTAAAAAAGTGAAATTTTCCACGAGGATAATTAGCATACCAAGCCCGATCTAGTCCTACTGTAATGGCTGAATAGCCTGCAACTAATGTTCCTGTTAGTGTCCAAAAACGAACTGGATGAAGTTTTTCAGGAATATCGAAAAATTTGAGTTTAGCAGGAGGCAAGCTATCCCATTGGGTTGCAAAGGAGAGTTGGCTCCAACACAAAACTAGACAGCATAATAGTACTCTCATTAACCTTTTATTTTTTTGAGGGTGGCTAAAAAATCCTGTTCTGCCAAAAAACTAAAAGAACGTTCTTTTATCAACTCATAATTATCGGGATATTCACCTAATACAATATGGCTAGTATTCTCATTGATATAAGTAGTTGTTTCTATATCATGCTTAGAAAAATGCTGCTGTATAGAGTTGAATTGCATATTGGTCAGTTGACTCATTTTTCCCAACAGAGCAATAGAAGAATGTGCTACAATAGGCTGATGTTTGCCTTCTTGACTTAGAATATGTTTGATAGACTGTTTCCTGATTTCTTTCAAGGAATGGTTAGCACCCCAAAAAAAATCTTCTAAAGACAACTGTTTGCGAGCTTTTTGGTCCCGCAAGAAAAGGAATAAACAAAGTTGTTGTTCTTGTATAGAGGCAGTTAGTTTATTTTCATTGACCAAATAAGCAAAATTAGCCAGTTTTGCAGCAGGTTCATTATCCAAGTGACTAACCGTAATATAGAGCTTTTTGAGAGAGGGTAACTGTTGCAATTTCTCTATGAAAAGATCTGGTTCAAATAGATTGTTTTGAGCAAAAAACTGCTCTAGTTTTTTGAGCTTAGAAATACTATTGGGCAATTCTCTCAACTGATTATTTGCAAGATTAAGGATTTCTAAATCAGGATACTGAGCAAAGGTATTAGGTAAACTGCTAAGCTCATTTCCCCAAATATGTAACACCTTTACACTGCTATCATCAAAGGCGACCAAAGGCATTTCTTGCAAACCAATTCCACCTAAATCCAATTGTACCCTGCCCAAGTAGTCCTTAGATTTGAGCAATTCTATAACCCGTTCTTGCTGATCTTTATCACTATATTTAAACACAAAACCAGCCAATGTTTTTCCCCAATGTTTGGTGTCAACATAGTTAGGGAGTGTTTGAGCAATCAGCGATTTATCCCAATTGATAATCGCATCCTGTTGCTTAAACTGTTTGTGCAAGTCCTTTTTGAAAGAGTATTGAACATCTTCAAATAAAACGGTAAGAGAGATTTTTTGACCTAGAGACCCTTCATAGTGGTTCTGTACATATTGTTGAAGCAAGGCCAAAGCCTTTTTCTTTTCACTCCTCAATTCTTCTAATACGAATCTATTGTACAGGAGGTATAAAGCTGTTTTTAGCTCAGGTATAACCCCATTACTTTTGATAAATTCAAAAGCCAAAAGATTGTTTTGGATATCTGGGCTGATAACCAAGTCTTTGATACGTTCTATGTCAGTGTTGGAAAACATATCCTAAAAATACTATTATTTTAGAACAAAGTCTATCCTACTCAAGAAAGTAGAGCAATCGCATCTAAATGCTTATTGCCAATTATGAATGAATAAAGGTTTTATGTTGAATGAAATTTTTAGCACATAACCTTCACAATTAGACTAAAGGAGCACTCTAGATAATTAAACCTTCAACCATTCAAACAATAAACATTGGTAATAAGTAACCAAATTTCTATAAGAAATTTAAAAGCATCTATTTTACTCAAGAAAGCTGTCGTTGTCGAAGCAGATCAGCAATAGAAATACCTTGCAATTTACTATCAAACCAGTCTAAGAAATTGAATAAGACAAAGAAGCCACGTCGTTCCGGTTTTTGGGAGATAGCTTGAAGCTTAGTTCTATATATTTTCAAGAGATTTTTCTCCTCTTCTGCACTAGTCGTTTTACTCAATTTTTGAAAGAGCTTGATGAAAAGCGTAGCCACATCAAAAAACTGTTGTTTGCGATATAAACCTATACGAGTGGAGGTTAACATATTTTGAATAAGGCGTTTGTTGCCCAATGCATCATGAATGAGTAAACCAACGATCTTTCCAATATTTTGGTAGGGGAGCTTACTAGATTGTTGAACATTCATATCCATAAACTGTAACCAATACAAACTCTCCTCATATTTCTGTAAACTAAAAGAAACATAAACGGATAAAATAGCTGCTCGCATCAGTACATCCATATCAAAAAAAACAGCAGCTGTTTTATACAACTGTTTTATCTGTGGAATTTGAAGATAGGCTTCTCGAAAATGAAAGGTTTCAACAGATTTAATCAGCTGACTAACTGTAGCTGCAATTTCTAGCTTTGTTTTGTAATAAGTAGAATACTTTACAGAAGGAAGTTTATAAATATTACTGATGTTTTGTATGGTGGTGTCATATTGAGCATATTGTTTTGTTTGAAGGGTTAGCCAAAGCAAATTTCTATGAAAAGCATAAGTCAAAAAAGGAGAAATATGAGCAGACCAAGCTGCTTGATTGACTAACTCTAAACGTTGTAACTCTGTATTGAAAAGTTGCTCAAAATTTTGGAAAGCGTAAGAAATATAGGTTAGTATTGTTAGCAGCAATCTTCTATTTAGAGGGTTATCCTCCTGTTTTAAGGCTACTTCGGCCTCTATTAACCACTCTTTAAGCTGAATTTGTTGTTCCTGGTTGCGTATGAAACCATGTTCCAAAAAGAACAGCCGAAGTTGATATATACGCTGTTTGAGTTGACTTAAGCGGTCTTGCTGCTGAATATTAGCATCATGCAATTGAACCAATTTGGATGTATATGTTTGAGCATTTTTATAATCATCTTCTTCGGTTACCCAATCTTCCATCAAATCTACAATTTCAGCCACCAAACCCAGATAGTTATTAGCTTGGGAGAGGTTCAAAGCTTTTTCTAAAAGCTGTTTCCCTTGCTGACGCAAACCTCTATCTCGAAGGATAATATACTGTTGTATCCATTGCATTACTTGATAGCGAGGATGGTGCTCTTGATGGTAGTTGGCTAAGGTTTTTAAGATAAGATCATACAAATAGTTTTGCAATCGAGGCAAAGAAGATTTATTCCCTTCTTCTTTTAGCAAGGCTTTGAGTGGAATAGCATTATAGACTGCTTGATTCAGAATTTGATCAAAAATCTTTAGATAGATTGTATTTCGACCACTAACTGTATTACTCAACCGAAAATACCGTTTTTCGGACTTCGATAGAGAATGAATAAGCTTGTGTAGTTGTTTGCTTTTTTGCATGACTATCAGTTGAATATAAATATTTGTACTAGTTAGGGTTTTAATATATGGATGTTTTTTAGATTGTTTATCTTATTAGAATAAGTTTCTTTTGTAGGAAAACAAAAAGACTATAACTTACTACAAAGTTGTTTTTATAAACTTATCAAACAATAACTTATGAAAATATTTATCTATACCTTATTAGCAATGTGCTTTTTTAGCAGCAATAGTTTTGCTCAAGCACCAGATTTGATCAACTACCAAGCTGTAGCTCGCAATAGTACAGGAGGTCCTATTCAAAATCAAGTAGTTGGAGTCAAAATTAGCATTTTGCAAGGCTCTGCTACAGGAACAGCAGTTTATGAAGAGACCCATGCTCCAACTACCGATAATTATGGAGCCTTCAATCTCCAAATAGGAGGAGGGACAGTTGTCACAGGCAGCTTTGCAGGAATCAACTGGGGAAGCTTTGCAAATTACCTAAAAGTAGAAATGGATATAACAGGTGGCACCAATTATGTACCAATGGGAACCTCTCAGATGGTTTCCGTTCCTTATGCTAAGTATGCCGAAAAAGCAGGAAGTGTAACAGGAGGAGGAGCTTCTGGCGGTGGAAAACCGTTTATTCTACTTACAGGAGCTGTTACTGATGCTCAGGCTGCGGCTATTATAGCTAATGATGTAGGCAGCAATACACAAACTATTCGTATAATGAATACTACTGCTTTGACAACTGTAGATTTAAGCAATTTAGTAAATGTCGAATCTATTCAAATAGCAAATAATACAGCACTAACCTCTATTGACTTATCTAATTTAGAAGTGATTTATGGCAATTTGATCATTTTTGATGATGCCTTAGGAGGCAGTACAAGTATATCTCTTCCTAAAGTGACTTACAGCAATGCTATATATATAGATAATGACTATCTAACATCTTTTTCAGCCCCCTTAATGACAGTGGCAGGCGGAATAGGCTTAGAGTCAACATCTTTAACAAGTCTAGACTTAAGCAACCTCAAAGATGTCCTAAATGGAAGAACTGATAATGATTTGGTATCAGGTCTATCACTATATGATGCTGGTTTAACTGCTATTAATTTGCCTAAACTAGAAAATGCTTATACTTTTTTTGTTAGAAATTGTAATTCATTAACAAGTCTAAGTATTCCATTACTCAAAACAGGCTCAATCTATATTCAAGACAATGCAAGTTTACCTAGTGTTAGTTTACCTAGTTTAACTTCTGTTGATTTCTATGAGAGCACACTCTATATCAAAAATAATAGTGTACTAACAAGTATTAGTATACCGGTATTGACTACTTTTGGGACCTATTCCAACGATTTTTCTGGAAATAAACTTTCTAGTACTACTGTGAATGCTCTATTAGCTAAAATGGTAGCAGCTAGTCCTGCCTTGACGAGTTCTTATATTTATTTGAATGGACAAACACCTGCTGCACCACCTACAGGGCAAGGCCTTACAGATAAAACAACTTTATCTAACGCTGGTAATACGGTAACAACTGACTAGAATATTTTTTTAGGATATTTCTCTATATTAGAAGCTGAATTGCGTACCATTTACAGGGGCAATTCAGTTTTTTTTTGCAAAAAGGGTTGCTTGTCGCCTACACGACAACACCATATTTCTGCATAGACTATATTTGTATTATCAACTATAAAAATAAACAACAATGTTAAAGCAAGCTATTTTATACTGTTTAGGAAGTCTACTATTTTTAGGAACACTATCTGCAAATCCGTCAGATGTCGAAAATGGTGTTTCGCACAAGGCATGGGATGATCTATTGAAGAAGCATGTGTCAAGCACAGGAAAGGTTAACTATGAAGGTTTCAAAGCTGACAAGTCAAAAATTGATGCTTACATCAAAACCTTAGCTAACAATCACCCTTCTAGCAGTTGGTCAAAAAATGCAGAAATGGCCTTTTGGATCAATCTATACAATGCTTTTACCATACAGCAGATATTAGAGGTATATCCTGTTTCTAGTATAATGAAAGTAGCAGGTGGAAAGGTTTGGGATACTAAAAAAGTGAAAATAGGGTCTAAATATTATACCCTCAATCAGATAGAAAAAGACATGTTGCTCAAAAAGTTTAAAGAGCCAAGAGTACACTTTGCTGTTAATTGTGCAGCTAAATCTTGCCCTCCTTTGATGAACAAAGCATGGACGGAAAGTAATATACAAAGCAGTTTTGATCTAAGAGCACGTATGTTTGTCAACAACCTTTCCTTCAATACAATCTCATCTAGCTCTATACAAATATCTAAAATATTTGAGTGGTATGCTAGCGATTTTGGAGGAAGTAGCAACTTGATCAAGTACATCAATAAGTACTCTAAACTAACCGTAAGTAGCTCTGCAAAGGTGATTTACAAAGAATATGATTGGAATCTAAACAAATAAATTACAGGATTAGAAAATTTGATTTTTAGTTGGATAAACGATTAAAATACTTCTACAGTTTTAATAATAGTCTAATGTCTAACATCTCATAGCCTAATCTCTAATAATATATAAAGATCTAACAGTTGGTACAAGATCAACTGTATTTTGAACTAAACTTTAGGGTTTAGGTCTTATACAAATATTAGAATTTATTTTAATGTTTGTAGCTATCCAATAGTGTGTCTTTAATGCAATTATGGATAAAATAAGCGATTAGTACATTGTACTTAATTGTCTAGGTTATTTATAATTTGTATTATACCTTTCGGACTCAATGGGGGTCGAGTCCGAAAGGCTTTTTTATTTTAATCCACTACTGATTATTTAGAACATAGAATATGTTGAAAACTATCAAAATACTACTTGTAGTAGTCTGCTACCTAGCTATACAACCTACCTTAAAAGCTCAATCCTTGAGCAGTTTTTTCGAAAAAACACAAACTTTCTTAGAAACGAATATAAAAGAAGGGAAGGTGCCCTATGCTCAACTTAAAGAGTCTCCAGAAGCTGTCACCGATTTAGTAGATCAGATTGCTAAGATGGATTTGGAAGGTACTTCAGATGTAGAGAAAAAGGCATTTTATATCAATGCTTACAATATATTAGTTATCAAAACAGTCCTAGATCATTATCCAATACAAACACCCAATGATGTAGCAGGCTTTTTTGATCGAGTAAAACATACCGTAGCAGGCAAAAAGCAAACCCTCAATACCTTAGAGAAAAAAGAACTTTTGCAGACTTACAAGGATGGTCGATTCCATTTTGTATTGGTCTGTGCAGCAGTAAGCTGTCCACCTATTGCCAATTTTGCATACACTCCCGAAAAACTAGAACAGCAACTCACTCAGCAGACCAAATTGGCAATGGATAATCCACAATTTATCCAAGTGCATGAATTCTCTGAGAATGTAGAAATCTCAGAGATATTCAAGTGGTATGTAGACGATTTTAAACCCTCTGTCAAAGAGTTTATCAACCAATATAAAACGGAAGCACTTCCAAAGAACTATGGACTAACCTACTACAACTATGATTGGAGACTCAACGATAGCAGCCCAGAAAGTAATGGCGACAAGAATTTTGTGCCGATTATTTCCTCTTTAGCTATGCCTAAGGGGAAATTTGAGATCAAACTGTTCAACAACCTTTTTTCTGCAACTTATGGCACTGGGATAGAAGATATACGAACTCGAAGCTCCTATTTTTCAAGCTTTTTAAATCTATCTTATGGGTTGAATGGGCGCATAGATTTAGGTTTAGATTTTATTCTTAAATCGAATGTCTTAAATGACTTGAGAAAGAATACAGCATTTAAGGTATTTGAGTTTAAAAAAGGGAATACCGACAATACGGTTAGTATAGCAGACAGTAATTATACATTTACCAGTTCTGCCAATTGGGGGCTATCACATTTAGGGCCACGGATACGATTTGTGCCGTTCCGAAAATTATCAGATTTTTCTATAGAGCAAGCCTTTTATTTCCCAATTCAGCGAGAGGTAGATGGCACCTTTATATGGGTGACACAGTTTTATTATAATATTTTTCTAAATCCTAAATTAGGGTTGTTTTTGGCAGCAACGATTTGGCAACCTTTCAAATTTACAGAAAAAGTGTATTGGAATCCACCATTTATCAAAGCCTTTTTGAGTTGGTATCCCAACAAGCGTTTTACTGTATATGCTACTACTACCAACTTATTAGAATGGGGAGGAGGAGCAAAGGTGTTGATAACACCTGGGTTGGAGGTAGAGTTGTTGTATACACATTATTTACCCTTTGAGTTTGTAAACAATTGGGTTGGTAAAAATGCAATGACCTTTAATCTAGGCTTACGCTATAGAATATAATAGCCTTAAGATTATTCCTTTTTAGTATTTATTGCTAATTTGAATAGAACTAACTGAAAATAGAACAGCTATGACTAAAGTTTTGGATGATAAACCTTTCGAAAAGAATAAAAAAACAGATCCAAATCCTATAACAACAGACTCTGATCAACATATTGTCATTATTGGCAATGGTATTAGTGGGGTAACTACAGCCAGATTTATACGAAAACTGAGCAATTATAAAATCACCATTATATCTGGAGAAACAGAGCATTTCTTCTCTCGTACAGCGCTTATGTATATCTACATGGGACATATGAAGTATGAACATACCAAGCCTTATGAGGATTGGTTTTGGGAGAAAAATAGAATAGACTTAGTTTTTGAATATGTCAATAAGGTGAATACTAAAGACAAGACTTTAGTTCTTAACAATAAAGAAACTATTAACTATGACAAACTAGTCATTGCCTGTGGTTCTACACCCAACAAGTTTGGTTGGCCAGGGCAAGATTTGGAGGCTGTGCAAGGAATGTACACTCGCCAAGATTTGGATGGTATGGAAAAATACAGTGAAGGCCTAGAGCAGGCTGTCATAGTAGGAGGTGGTTTGATTGGTATAGAAATGGCCGAGATGTTCCATTCTCGCAATATTCCAGTTACCTTTTTGGTACGTGAAAAAAGCTATTGGAGCAATGTATTGCCTTCCGAAGAATCTGCAATGATTAATCGCCATATTTTGGAGAGTCATATTGATCTACAGTTAGGAACAGAACTCAAAGAAATCCTTTCGGATAAAAATGGAAAGGCTAGAGCCGTTATTACTAGCGAGGGAGATGAAATTTCCTGTCAGTTTGTAGGCTTGACTGCTGGTGTACGACCTAATATCCAGTTTTTGAAAGATTCTGAAAACTGCGAAGTTGAGTTAGGAAGAGGTGTTTTAGTTAATGAATATCTAGAAACCAATGTGCCTGATGTTTATGCTATAGGAGATTGTGCTCAGTTGCAAAACCCTAGCGAAGGGCGTAGACCAATAGAAGCTATTTGGTACACAGGGCGTATGATGGGAGAAACGGTAGCCTATAATATCTGTGGAAAAAAAATTGCTTATAAACCTCGTTTATGGTTTAATTCAGCTAAGTTTTTTGAGATAGAGTACCAAGTTTATGGTGATGTACAGGCCCACCCACCCGAAAATCATGCAAGTGTGTATTGGGAACATGCTGATGGCCGAAAAAGTATCCGAATTGTATTTGACCGAGAGTCTAAAGCTGTATTAGGTTTCAACTTAATGGGAGTTCGTTATAGACATGAGGTCTGTGAAAAATGGATTCTAGATCAAACTACAATAGAAGACGTTTTACCCAACTTAGGCTTAGCTAATTTTGACCCTGAATTTTTCAAGGAATACGAACAAGAGATTATTAGTATTTATAATAAAAAATACAATGCTAATGTCCAGTTCAAAAGGCGTAGGAGCCTTACAGGAGCTATTCAGTTTCTAAAAGGAAAATTCTCTTAGAAAGTTAAAAGCCCTAAGAATACAACATGTTATAATAGAGAACACTAACATTAGTTCGTGAAGTTTTTCTAATAAGTTGTTAGAAAAGTTTACTGCTATCTTTTTTTTGATAAAGTGAAAATGCACGAACTATTAATAAAACAAGCTATATATGAAAAGCATAAAACTGCTTGGAATAAGTATATTTTTATTGGCTTTGGGGATATTTACGATAGGGGTCACCTTGAGTACGCATACCCTCAACGATCAAGCCTTGGCTTCTGTGACAAAGGAGCATCATCGTATGATGATAAAGGAACAGGCTGGTGAGGTTTTTAATAAGGAGTATGGCAGCAATTTAGCATTTGTAGCTGCCCTAAAACCTATCCTAAAGAAGACTAAAGAAGCACTAGATAAAGCTTCAGGTGTAGATCCTGATAATGGGGTATGGAATGCAACTACACTACCCGAAGGAGTAGCTGAGTGGGACTATCGAATGAGTGATTACGACATCAAAAGCTATTTATTTTCACTAACTAAAAAGAGTTCTGGAGGCTTGTTGCCCAACAATGCTTGGCTGTTTTTCTTCTTGACCTTTATATTAGGAACAGTAGGAGCTTTAATTTATATGTCTCCTGACCTTAAAACAATACCTGGAATCAAGCATAATGGCATTTATCACAGTCCTTCGCAGAGTGGTTTGAGACCTGTATGGCAATTGGCTTTGGTGGCTGGTGTCTTGATTGGGACCCTAGTGGTTGTTTTGCAAAATGGTGCTATGTTTTGGCTTATAGGGACTATTGTTATCACTTCTCTGATCGTAGGAATTATCTACATGTGGGAAAAGCGAGAACGCAAGAAACCTCTAGCGTTGCCTAGTTCTAGCACCAAAAATGGTTGGATAGGCATTTTATTAGGAACCTACCTAATTACTTTCTATATCGTATTATATTTTTATCCTTATTATTTGACCAATTGGGTTTTGTTGGTAGAACCAATCAAAATGGCAATATCAGGTGGTGCAGAAGCTAGTGAATGGTTCTTGTATGGATTTTTGTACTGTGTAGCTATGTTGGTTATGGGAGTGCGTATGATTATCAAATATCGCCACAATCGCTATCAGCTGATTCGTACAGGTTCTGTGCTGTTTTTTCAATTATCATTTGCCTTTATTATACCCGAAATTTTAGGACGTTTCAATAATCCTGCGCTTGACCTTAAAACGGCTTGGCCATTAGATTATAGCTTCTTTTATGACTATCGATTAGAGCAACTTAGCAGCAACTCTAATTACTTTTTGGGGATGAATGTAGGGACGATGCTATTAGTTTGGGGCTTGATTTTGTCTTTTATATTTATACCCTTATTTACCTATATATATGGTAAACGTTGGTACTGCTCTTGGGTTTGTGGATGTGGAGGTTTGGCCGAAACACTAGGTGATCCTTTCCGTCAGCAATCCGACAAAAGTCTTAGAGCTTGGCGTGTAGAACGGTTTGTTATACATGGTGTGATGGTTTTAGCTATTGTGATGTCTTTCATGGTTTGGTACACTTACCAATATGGAGAGGCCCAAATCTTAGGGTTTAATAGTTATGATGTACGGAGTTGGTATGGATTTATGATCGGTTCTATGTTTGCGGGCATTGTTGGTACAGGGTTTTATCCTATGATGGGAAATAGAGCTTGGTGCCGTTTTGGTTGTCCCTTGGCAGCTATATTAGGGTTGGTACAACGCTTCAAATCTCGCTTCCGTATTACGACTAATGGTGGACAATGTATCTCTTGTGGAAATTGTTCTACCTATTGTGAAATGGGTATAGATGTTCGTGCTTATGCACAGCGTGGGCAAGATATAGTACGTTCTTCTTGTGTAGGTTGTGGAGTTTGTTCGGCAGTATGTCCTAGAGGTGTCTTACGTTTAGAAAATAGTAGTGAAGATATTAACGAGCGCACTACTCAAGTACGTACAATACATATTAGTATGGATGATGTGAAAATTTTATAACATTCTACTACTATAATATAAAAAATATTATTGGCTAAAAACTTGATAGATATTGAGTTGATTAGCATTTTTGGTGTTTGCTTTTTAGAGGCAAACACCAATTTTAGTTTTGGTGGCATCTTGTTTGTTAAATAAGTGTTTAATAAAAAAGCACAACCTGTTTAGAAAGAAAAATATCACACAAAAAAAGACACCACCATGAGACGAATAATCCATTTATGCAGCTGCTTATTGCTGACTTTAAGTAGTTTTGCCCAGAGTGTTCAGTTTACATTTGTATATCAAGATATAGAATCAAGTGCAGCTGCAGGAGTATCTGGAGTAACTGTTGAAGTAGAAAATATCAATACCCAAAAGGTACTGAAAGCAGTAACCAACCAAAAAGGAGAAGCTGTGTTTAATTTACCATCAGGGCCTACTTATGATGTGAATATTCCACTAGACGATTTTTCTTTTGAGTTTAAAACAGATCGTTATCGCAAATATTCACAGGCAATGGCCAAGGTATCTCATAAAGGTTATTCACCAACTTACTATAAAGAAATGACCATCCAAGATAGTTTGGACAACCTTGCTTGGGAAAAGGAACAGGCTGAATGGGAACGCCAAGCAGCAATAGATGCTAAAAAACCAGGTACTATGCTTTTTTACTGTATCAATCCAGAGGGAATTTACACCAATGGAGTAGAGGTTTATGATGGAGATGAAAATGGAGAACTTATAGGTTCTGTTAAATTTTATTGGAGAGGAGAAACCTGTACTGGAAGCGTTGAGAATGCTCAAAATAAAATAGCCATAACTAAAGATCCAGGTACTTATACCTACTATGCAAAAACAGGTGATGGGGTACACGAATGGAGAGGAGAATATACTATTAAAGGAAATTCTACTAAAAAGATACCTTTGTTTTTGGATAAAGCCAAAAAGATCAGGGCAAACGCATCTAAATAAGAGAAAAAAAAGATTTAGTATCTTGATGTTCAAAAGATGGAACCAAACTACTTATCTAAGGTATTAGAGTATTTTTCAAAGGTAAAAGATTTTAGAGTTGAACGAACAAAGTATTAT
>JAAEPD010000621.1 GCA_024222455.1 Aureispira sp. | reverse complement strand
GATAATACTTTGTTCGTTCAACTCTAAAATCTTTTACCTTTGAAAAATACTCTAATACCTTAGATAAGTAGTTTGGTTCCATCTTTTGAACATCAAGATACTAAATCTTTTTTTTCTCTTATTTAGATGCGTTTGCCCTGGATGGTATCGGTGCCTTATGCTAAATATGCAGAGACCGCTGGTAGTGTGGAGGGAAGTAGTATTTTTTCGGAATTAAATGCAGCCTATTTTGTAGGTACAGCTAGTACTGTTGCACCAGGTACCTGTTCGCCTTATGCCTTAATTGATTACCTTACTTTTGTGGGCCGAAATACTTCTGGAGAAATTATTTGTCGTTTAACAAATGGAAGTGGATCATTTGATGTGGTATTTAATCCTACAACACTACAAATTACTTCAGGTAGTTTTGGCTCATCTCCAATTACCTCAGGAAGTATTAGTTCAGATTACAATACGATTATATTTACATTTACGGATAGTTCAAGTGGTTGTGCCTATACACTTACATCTACAAGACAATAACTTATTTACCTTATTCTAGCCATAGGAAATTCAGTGCTACGGGGCTGACCTTTTATTGTACCTTCTATACGAGCATGAAGGGAGTCTGGACTGGGCTGGTGGTAAATGATTCGTTGAGGGAAATCGTGCGAAGGATTTTCGAAAATCCATTCTTCAGGATCGTTAGATATAAGTTTAAATTCAATGTTCTCACCTTCGTTTTGGTTGCTTACTACTGGTATGTAATAGAGCTGCTCTTGACGAGCTTCTAATCTAATGGTTTCGCTAGAAAGTGTATCAGCTTGATTTTTTATAGTGGAACCTGTGCCTAAAAACAGAGAGTCGTTAGCTTTTGTCCAAGATTCGTAGATTTGAATATCTCCTTTTTTGCAAACCCAATCGCCCAAAAGCCAAGTTAGCTTCTCTAAAGGAGAAGCTTTTATTATTGTTGTTGTATTAGAGGAAGGTGTCTCTTGGTCTTGAGAATTGTTGTTGGTGTTGCAAGCCCAGAGCAGCCAAATAATAGGACTTATTAGTAGTAGTTTTGCCATTATCGTAGCATGGATGTATTGGATATTTCTTCCATCATTTCCACCAACTCTAATTGATCGTTATACTCTGCACTAAAAGCAAATGTTTGATCATTTAATACCTGTTTATAGATATAGCGATCAGTGGCAGGGGTAGGGATATTGAGTAGTTCGCTTTTAGGAATCCATTCTAGGACACCTTCGTCGCAAGGAGCTGGTGTTATCCTGTCAATATCTGCAATATAGATGTAGCTCAACCAGTTATAATTATTAGGCGCACTTTCTATGAGCGTTCCACAAAACTTAGGGTTTTCGATAGTTACTCCTGCCTCCTCTAAGGTTTCTCTGATGACAGCCTTGCGAGGACTCTCAAAAGGATCAAGTTTGCCACCAACTGGCAAATACTTCCCTTTGTTGGGTTCATTGGCACGTTTGAGCAGTAACAATTCATCTCCATGACGCAAGATGCACATTGCAGCTACTTTTTTTAATCCTAATGGTATCGACATAGTATATAAATGTGCTAATTAATGAGTTAATGTATTGATTGTACAATATCTAATAATATTAACGTGAATTTGAGATTTTTTTGTACACTCTAAGTTACCTAAAAACTTTACAAATAGTTGCTTTGTGTTGTTATTGTTTATTTGATGAAAACAAATCATCAAATTCTATCCAAAATATACATGATCCCAAACTAAGTTAAAAAATGTTTGGCAAAAATGCTTTCTATACCTCTGCTTTTTGACGAGCCATCAAGATTTTTTTTACTACTACATAAGTCAAAACCAATCCTCCTAAACCAACTACTAGCCAAAGCCAAATTGACCAACCTGAATTGGGAACTAGGGGAGAATTGTTGCCAATAGGCACAAAAGCAGCCCAAAAGAAAGGATGAGAAGCTACTCCTTTTGCTTTGTCTAAGTAGTGTAGTTTTGCTTGACGCAATGCGTCATCTTTAGATAAGCCATTTTTTAAATTTTGATAGAATTGTTCAATAATTAGAACACTAGATTGGTCACTCAGTTCCCATAAGGTCATTAGCAAACTAGGTACTCCAGCCTGCATGAAACTACGTCCAACACTCAAAACCCCTTCACCATTTTGGTATTCGCCATAACCTGTTTCGCAAGCACTCAAAACCACCAAATCGGTATTTCTTAAGTCTAGATAGTTAACCTCATAAACATAAAGAAGATTATCTTCTAGACTGTCTAGATTTTCGGTAAGTGCTAAAGCTGAATTACCTGGGTTGTAATGATCTACAATACCATGCATAGCTAAATGTAATATGCTATATTGAGAACAGTTTTCTTTAAAAGGGTGTTCGGCTGCATTATTATCTACCCAAAAATCGCCATCAAATTGCTTTTCTAAAATCTCTAACTCTTTTTTGGTGCCTGTCAGTTCTATTAATTGATTGTGCAAATTGACTTCTGTAGGGCTTCTAACTGCTCTGACGGGGGTAGATAAGCTGTTATATTTTTGCTTTTGTTGGCCATACAATGGTGCTAAGCCTAAAATTTTCTGTGAGGGTTGATTAGCATGCATTTGGTTATGAAGCATCAATGCTGAGGAATATTCGTAGTGTATGGTATATTCTTTAAGGAGGTAATTTAATCCCTTATAATTTATTTGTTCTGGTGCTTCTTGGGTGAGCAATACACTAAAAGGAACATAAAATAATTGATAGTCAGGAATGATGACCAAGTTTTTGTGCGTAGCTAACAATGGATGATCTACATAGTCCTTATAAAGTTGGTGAGCAGATTTTGTAAACCATTGGTAAACTTCTTTTGGATTTTGTGTAATGGCTGTGATATTGGTTAGACTTTCTCTCAATTCCGTGATTAATTGTTTGAATTTGCCATTCCCAATTGGCCGTGAAACGATGTTTGTTGAATCCTTTGTAATGTAAAAGACAAGGAGTTGATCTAAATATTTATAATACTCTATTACTAAAGTATTCTCATCTAATGTTGCTTGAATCTCTTCAATAGTATGCCCTTTGTCAAGGTCTTTTTCCCATTTTTTGTAAGATGGATAATTATTGGAGAGCATTTGCTCATATTGTTCTAGTTCTTTAACTGTTTTTAGGCGTTCCTCTGAGAGGCGTTGCTTTTCAGCAGAATTTTTACGTTTATTCAACAGCAGAATTTGACCTTTATACCAATCCAATTTTTTAAGAAGTTCTTCTTCTTTTTTTAGTAAGCTATCAGGAATTTCCCAATCATTTTTAGATTGATTGCGATACTTAAGTATACTCTCATTGAGCAAGCCTGCTTTAGACTGTTCTATATACTGGAATATTTCTTTGCTGTAATCTGTATGCTGATTTTTTTCTTGAAGTTTAAGTAGTGTTAAAATAAGGAGTTCATACGACTCTTTAAATTTTACAGAGGCTAAGCTCTTGGATGATTGACTTTTGTACTGGTGCTTGAGTTCATTGGCTAGGAGTATAGCGGTACTAAGGCTTTGATAAGCCTTTTGCCAAAGTTTTAGATTGATAAAAGATTGTCCTTTTCCCTTAAACGCATCATAGGCAGTTGATTTAGCATCAATTTCTAATATTTTAGGTAAAGAAACTTCTTTGTCATCTAGAGGGAGCAGTGCCCAGATAACACTATCTAAGTAAACAATTTGCTGCTGATATTGATTTTGACTAGCATAAACATTTGCTAGCTTTAGATAGGAATCAGATAATTGAGTTTTATTTTGACTGCCATTAGCTTTTGCTGCAAGTAGAGATTGTTGATAGTATGCAATAGATTTTGAATAGTCCTTTTTTTGTAGATAAGCTTTGCCTAAAGCATCATAAGTTATTTTGGCTGGTGCTCCATCTGCTGACTTATGAATATAGGGAATGTGTTGCTGTATATATTGAATGGCTTTGTCAGGATAGTTGTATCGGAGGTAGTATTCTGTGACTAATTTATAAATTTTTATAGCTTGTGTTATAGGAGTTTTGTCTGTTATAGGGCGTTTTTGGGTTAGCTCTAAAGCTGCAAGATATCTAGGTTCTGCTTTTGCTTTTTTGCCATTGTTATAAAACATATTGGCTATACCAGCATAAGTATCAATTAAACCATATACATTTCCAGAAGTTTTGTGGAGTTCTGCTGCTTCTATGTAGTTTAATTTGGCCATATTATAATCTCCGAGATATTCATACATAATCGCCATATTATTGTGCAGAGCAGCAATAGCCATTGTGTCTGGAATTTCATATTGATATTCTAACTCTAAACTTTTTTGGAATATGGTTAGGGCTTTTTTATACATTCCTTTTGCATAATAAACAGCTCCAGCTAAACTGTATGATGCAGCATTAACAGTGTATTTTTTTGGAAGTTTTGGGAGTATTTCGCCTGTCAGTTTTTTGAGGTAAGGAGCCATTTGGTCAAATCCATAGTTAGGACTATAATACATATTATAAATCAGGTAATAGTAGGAGTCTGCTAATCTGTTCCAATTTTTTTCTTGCTCAAAAGTAGGTGCTGCTTTTTCGAGTGCTTCAATTGCTTTGTTGTAGTTCCCCTCCGAATTTAGGGTGTTGGCATATTCATAGTGCCATATGGCTACAGTTGTAGTTGATATATTGGGAGTATTATCAATTTTAGGTTTTAGTAGATTGAGCAGCTCAAAAGCTTGTTGATAAAGATATTGAGTATTTAGGTCGTTAACCTTATAGAGCTGTATTTCTAATAACTTAGGTTCGTTTTTGTTGCTACTGTAATACTGTTCTAGGTTGTTTATCCAAACGGTAAACTTATGGCTGTTGATACCCATTGCATTAGACAGTTCTAAACTGTCTAAGAGTTGCTGAGCTTGTTGGTCGTTGGATATGTTTTGGGCAAGAGAAACCGTTGAAAAGAAGATAAATATAAAAAGTATAGTTAGGCGCATAAGTTGAGGTGCTTGATGTATCTAAGAATAGTTGTTAGAGTATATAAGTATACGAATAATTATGTGTTATTGGATTTTTAATAGGTCTTAGTTATTTTCAATTTTTTGCAAAAAGCTATGAACTAATAGGATTTTGGGCAAGGGAATAAAAAGAAGCCATGATTGTAATTAATCATGGCTTCAGAAAATATATTATTTAGAAGAGGAGGTCTATCTAGTTGAACCACCTGCTTCTGCATCACCAGCGAATGGCTTTATGTTGTAAGCTTTAGCTGGAGGAGTATAACCTGGAGGGCAGATAAGTTTAGTAATATCTTTGTATTTACTAATACGTACCATATTACTTTGATTACCACCTAAGCAGTATAATGCTTTAGTTTTGCCATCAGGCGTGAAGTCAGCACCTACCACAAAGCAGATGTGTCCCCAAGAACTACCAGATTTAATGATTGCAATACAACCATAGAATGGTTTGTTTTTGTCGATTTCTGTACCCCAACCTTTCCATTGGATTACACCTGGGTCACGTGGGTTAGCGACACCACCTTTTGTTAAACACCAAGATGCAAAAGATGCACACCAAGCTGGCTCATCACTATTGTAACCACCAGAAGTTGAATGGTATTCTAATACTCTAGGGTTGTTAACTTTGCTAGAGTTTTTGTCTGGAATCTCACGAGTTCCTATTTCTCCTTCGGCAACTTTTACCCAAGAAGGTTTAGGACCATAGTCGTTTCCGCCAGATGTATCTGCATCAAGTGGTTCTGGTTTTTTCTTACCTGTAAGATATTCCCAAGTAGTTGGACCACAGATACCATCTGCTTTGATACCCATTTGAGCTTGGAAATCTTTTAGTGCAACAGCAGCTAAACTATCCCAACGACCATTAACAGTTAACCCATAGTCTCCCCATTGGTTGAGGAGGTCTTCTACAGCTTCTACATCAGATTTAATATTATCTTTTTTAGAGCCAACTAGACCTTCTAATGTTGTTTTTTTAGAAGTAACAGTATCGCCTGCATCATAGTAATCGTCAGAAACAGTTACAGGAGGTACAGGTATTTTTCCAGTTAGGTAATCCCAAAGTTTGCTACCTTTGCTTACTCCACGACGTGTACCAACTTCCTTGTCTTGACAACTGCGGCTAAACCAAGCCATCTTACGACCAGATTTTTTACCAAAGTTACCATCTACTGTACAAGCATAGCCACGCTCATTAAGGTAATATTGTACAGCAAGAACATCAGCCTTTACATTCTTAGAATCATTTTCTTTTACGCTTCTAGTCAAACCATTGAGGTTAGCTTTCACACCTTTATGTTCCGAAGGAGTTACTGGGGCAACATAGTTTGCTTTCCATGCATCATCGTCACCATTATCAGTAGGTGTATTGTCGACAGGTGTGTTATCAACTGGTGTATTGTCGACAGGAGTATTATCAGTAGGTGTATTGTCAACTGGAGCAGGAGTGCTAGAGCCTTTCTTAAGGGCTGTCCAAGTTCTTCCGCCTGGATCTACACGACCATCAGGATTAGAAGAGCCTAAGTGCTTAGATTGGAAATCTCTGATTGCTCCAATTGTTTTAGGACCACAATCTCCATCTACTGTTAGTTTGTACCCAAATTGGTTTAAACCAGTTTGAACAGCTTTAACATCATCAGTTTTATTTTTGCTTTTGCTGCCTGCGCCTACAGGAGCGCTAATGTCAGCAGGGAGGCTAACAGCAGGTTGATCATTGTTTTTGATGGCTTTTCCAGCTAAAGCTAAAAGTGTTTTTATTTTCTTTTCTAGGTTATCATCATTGAATGTAGGCGTAGCATCATATGTTTTTAGCCAATTTTGCAATAATGTTTTGAGTTTGGATAACTCACCAAATGGATTCATAAAATTATTTTTTTTGAGTTAAATAAATATCTAGAATATGTGGATGTATTATTTTATATAGTTATAAATAGAAGGTCAGACTATGTTAAATCAGGTCATCTATTTGTTAGATTGCCCCCTAATGTACTGAATTATAGTTACAAAAGCAAGCGTTTTTTTGATCTTATATATAGTATTTCAAATAATGTTTTATTCCCTTTTTTCTTTCAAAAAAATGATTTATATTGGTAGGTTTTTCTGTATTGAAGGTTTATCTTGGCGGTCCTAAAGTTTAAGAATCAGCTTAAAATAAAGATTATGCAAAGAAAGATATTGATGGCAGCAGGTATATTAGGCGCTTTAGCGGTTGTGCTAGGTGCTTTTGGAGCACATGCATTGAGAGATCAACTTCCTCCTGAAAAATTGGTAAGCTATCATACTGGTGTTACTTATCAGTTTTATCACACTTTAGCATTGTTGGGGGTTGGATTGTGGCTAGGAACAAATGCTTCTAAACGTTTGTATAGAGCTGCATGGTGTTTTATTATAGGAATTATTTGTTTTTCGGGGTCTATTTATCTGCTTTCTACTTGTGAGGATATTTATTTTTTGGATGATGTACTAGAGCTAGATGACCGAAAATACCTATTAGGCCCTATAACACCGATTGGTGGGGTGTTTTTTATAGTAGGATGGGGAATGCTCTTTTGGGAGGCTAAGAGCATAGGTGTTAATAAAAAAGAAGACCTTGAGCATTAAACTCAAGATCTTCTCTATATAGTTATTTATAAGTTAGATTTTAGTGGGCAGAACTTGCACGGTTTTTAAATGCACTATACTCTGCAGAACTAGAAATAATGATTTCTATTGGACGACCATTAGAAGCTTTTACTCTACGATCTTTTACTTTCAATGAAGAAATCATGTTGTTGTATTCAGGGTTACTAGATGCTGTTTTGACAAAACCCATTTGGTAAGAATAGAAATACCAATCACCACCTGGTGATATAATATAAAAGTTGAAAGCATCACCTCTTGCTGGATCCATCAATATTTCTAAGTGCCCTCTTACTACCTGCCCAATATGTTTACCCTTGATAGAGGCTAACTGTAATGTACTAGACTTGGTAACAAAAGATAAAGTCTTGTCACTCCAGACTAATGGGTTGTTGACAAAGAAGAAGGTGTGTGCAAAGTCTTGAGGAAGAGTTAGGCGTTCCTCATCTTTTACACGTTTCCACATTTTTGCAAATGCTTTTTCATCTTGGATAAACTCGTTAAGTTGGCGTTCTAGTTGAATGTTTTTAACACTAGAATACAATAAGTTGTCTCCTTGGTCTTGGTTACTTGTCAGGTCTCCAGTAATGATATCTAATAATGCTTGAGGCATATAGAAATCAAGGTTGGTTGATACATCAAAACGATAGTCACTGGCCTTGTCTAAGAAGAAAGAGAAGTTTCCTACACAATTAACTCCAACGGTTGGCATTCCTTCTCTATTAAAGCCTTCATTGAAATCAAAAGGTCCTTCTGCTACAACTTTTGCATTTTTTTCAAAAACAGTTAGCAACTTACCTGGAACAGATTCTCCAAGAACCTTGGCAGAATCACCAAACATGTAAACTTCCTTTTGGTTATCAAATTTAAGCACACCTGAGGTAGAGAATATACTCCGATCTGTAATATTCTTTTTGGGTGCTAATATTGATGGATAGAGATGCGCAGAATCCACATTCATATACAATCCAACATGGAGCGTAAGCCCTTCTGGATTTTGGGGTTTGTCATAAAATATGGATACATCCTTTTTATCAATTTTACTATCTATACCAAACCATTCTCGAACAGGAAGTACTTTGGAGCTAATTTTAGCATAGCCTTTAAAGAATAAGTTTTTAGAATCTGCACGAAGACTTACATCCCCTTTGAATCGAGTACGTTTATCCAAAAAGAAATCATCTTCACCCATTACAGTACCACTTCCTGTAGTAATATATTTACCACCTTCTTGCTTCACTAATACATTACTGAACTCAATCTCTTGTTCTTTGTGGCCCTCTACGTTAAACTCTAAAAATCCATCTGCTTTGTACTCTCTACGACTCAATACATTGATAGAGGCACGTTGGATAACGTGATTTTTATTGGCTGTATCTGCCACAATCTTAGAATCTTCGAGTGTACGCATGTGAGAGGATTCTTCAATCTCTACATGTCGATCTTTAGGATATATAAAAGCATCTGCTACCCGTATGAAATCGATACCATCAATCATCAATAAACCAGTGTTCAGATCATAATCTGCTTTTTCTCCCAAGAAAAAGAGTGAATCTTGGCTTTGCTCTGTAGCTAAGAAAAATCCTGTTTTACCTTGGGTTGTTTCCATATAGATATGGTCTGTTTGCATATCCCAGTGAAAACGGTCTAACGATGTTTTGTAACTATTGTAAGGAAGGTCTGTACTCAAATCTTTTTCGTTCGAAATAAAGTCACCAACCTGTTTGTCAAAATCAATGGTAGCTTCTACATTATCATTTTCAAATGCAAATTTTTGAAATTCTTCTTCTTGCGATTTGATAATTACTGCTGCTGCCAATGAATTGATACTATTTCGTCCAAATTTGAAATCTCCACCAGGATTAGACTCTAATGTAGCTTCTTCCCAGTCAAAAGTACCTCGTCCAAGTACTCCTTTTGGAGTCAGCATTATAGATCCTTCTAGCGTGAAATTGGAGCTGTCACTATCAAAAAACTCAAATGGAACCCCATCTACAATAGCAGATTCTATATACATACTATCCTCATAAGGAGCCCAATCAATTTTTACTTTTTCGCCACGAATCTTAGGGAATTCAACTCCATCAGTAACGGATTCTTCAAGATTAAAGGAATCTACCTCATCTGTTTTAAATTGTTCTGGCAAAAATTCGATGTATTCAGATTCAATCGTAGAACCTAAATAGTCTAATCGGCCATTACCAATAAGCCCTTCATTGGACATGCCAAAATCACCTTGAAATGTACCTTTACCTTTATCTGGATCTTCTCTCAGATAGATAGGGTAGCCTTCGTTTCCTGGCGTTTCTGTTTCAAAACCAAGAGAAAGGTCATGATACATAACACGACAGTTTTCTGTGAACGAAGGGAATATATCTGCAGAATAGAATTTACCAGGAAAGTTTAGTGCTTCAGGTTCTAGTTTATCTAGACCATTAAGAATAAATTTATCTAACTCATGATAAAATGTTTCTCTAGGATAAATACCTTCTCCTTGTCGATTATTTCTGTCATAATAAACTTTTGAGGTAGTTAGTGCCTCAAAAGATGGATATATAGGATCACTTTCTTGTCGTCCAGATTTATTACTAGGTATATCTATTAATAGTAGACCTTGTGTACCTTCTATTACACTATTAATAGGTTCTTTGAGTGTAGATAATTGTTCTGTCATGTCATCTCTAAGCCGTTCTTTTTTAGGGCGACCTGCAAGCCTACCTGCATCTTCTCCATGGCGAGCCCGTTCATAGATATAAATATCTATGAAATCGATGGTATCCATTTCTATATGGAATATGTCATACATAAAGTGGAATCCAGTTCCTGTGAAATTGCAAAAACCAGCTTTAAGAATACCGTCGAAGTCCATATCTCGACCTTCTTTCATTTCTACTATACCACCAAAAGGCTGGGCAGATACTTGCTGAGAATCACTAAGTGTGAAATATTGAACACCTCTAGTTTCAACCGATCCTTTTTTGAGATCTAATGTTGCGTTGGCATCCTTACCACTGTTTTTGGCTGGAACAGATTTGATCTTAATTTTATCAAAATCATGATCCACATTCTTGATATTACTTGCCTTCATGTAGTGGAAAATCTTATCACGAAGGGTAATTGTACTATCTACTTTATTGTAAACTAAGAAACCATCTTTGGTCATCTCCAAATAGAGTGAAAGTGTAGTAGAAAGGTCATGTGATGGAGGAGGATCATTTACATATTCTGAAATATCATTTACATCAATGATCGCAAATTTGTATTTTCTAGGATAGTTTTTCTTGAAGTCAAGATAATCTTTATTGTTTTTCATGACCTTAAAAGCAGGATTCTTGCTTGCTTTTTCTACCTCCATAGCTGTTAATATAGCTACTTGATCCATACGAGGATCTAGTAATTTGGCAATCATATCTCCTTCTATAGTACGAGGATCAAACTCTTCTATTACTATAGGGTCAGGTTCTTGTATGTCTTTTTCTGGAATAGTGTCTATTTCTAACTCTGGCTCTTCATCAGGAGGAGCACAGAGTTCTGGATACATTTTGCAAAATTCATCATCACTAACATTGGTTGGAGATGTACTATATGGGTCAACTGGATCATCAGGGACGAATCCTTCACTTTCAGATTGTTCTAGTTTTTGGGAGTAGACCGAAAATTTAATAATGGGATTTATCCTAGTAATGTTTTGATATTTTTCGTAGAGACCTTCATCAAAGTTAGACTCAGAGGCCATTTCCATATTCTGCATATTATCTCCAATCTCAATTTGGTCAGTATCAACTTCCCATGTCAATTGATTGGTGTTCATTTCTATTTGCTGCATAGAGTTGAAAAAACCTACCCCTGATGCTCTTGTCTCACCTCTTTCTACTTCTAGTTTACGTGCTTGGATATCATAAATAAACTTGATACTAGGATGATAGATAGAATCTTGAGTGCCATCTTCATGGTTGATGTACAAGACTACTTCAGAATCTTTAGATACAACCCGTTCTCCTCTATTAATATCAAACTCTACGGCCACAATCTTAGCAACAACTTGATCTTTATTGTTTTTGATGTAAACGGTTGATTTACCTTCTTCATCACCAAAACCTCGAACTAAGGCCCCTTCCATAACGAATCCCCCAACATAGTTAACTCCTTCTCCAATATCCTCAATGTTAATGTTTCTAGAGTTAGATTCGAATCTAGGATAGCGCAAATTGCCTCGACTACGACGAATGATACGATCACGAACCTTTCCCGTAATAGCTTTCTTAAAGACGGAAGGATATTTTAAAATGGCATTTTCGCATTCATATGCTGTGTGTTTTGCATTTATTGTATACTGTTTGATTTCAGCATAGGCATCCATTGCACCTTCTTGATTCCATTCTATTCGCCCAAAAGCTCCAATCCACTTGCTTTCCATTGGGAAGTATATTCCTCTAGCATCAGTGATCGTTAAGGAGTCATTTTTGTTGAAACAAAATAGTCGAGTATTGTCATAGGCAATTTTAAGTTTCTTGTCTTCATAAGTCATCTTAAAATTAGTATTCTCAGCCTTCCATGTATGACTACCTTTAGATATTTTATATAGATTTTTATTGGCCCAGAACTCTTTGAAAAAGCCAAGCGAACTTTCAAAGTTTTTGGTTTTTCCTTTGGGTTGGTCATTTAATATTTTGATGGATATATCAATCCATGTATCAAAATACTGGACAGTAAGTGGGTTGTTATTTGCAAAAATATTGATGGTTGCTACTAGATTTCGAAAGTAGTTAAAACGCTTCATTTTGCGTTTAATCATCGCATTACCAAGTTTGACCAAACCATAGTAGTGTTGTTCTGTAACTTTTCGAGCTTTGATATTTTTTTTGAAGGCATCCAAAATTTCTAAACAATCTTCTCGCTTTTGATAGCTCAATATTTCTTCGATAGCATCATACAGTGGATCGGGATCATGCTCTAGAAGTACCGTATCTGTTTGAGCCGATGCTAGCTGAGGCAAAAATGCACTCAACAATAAGAATATGCTTGTTTTTAATAACTTCATGGACTATGTTTTTTAGTTTTATTTGTTGTTTTTTTGGGGAACAGATTTTATTCTAATCTGATCAAAATCCTGCTGTTTTTTAGTATAGTTGTTTTGCTCTACTCCATCAATCAAAAGAATATCATTGTCAATTTTCCACTCTATTTGAGATGTGATCATCTCCTTTTGAGTTTGTGAGTTATAAAAAGGAACAGAAGATATTCTAGTCTCTTCCTTTTTTAAAACGACAATATTCTTCTCAAGGTTGTACTCAAAGAGTATATGAGGATGATAGATTGAATCTTTTTTTTCGTTGTTATAGAAATATAAGCTCACTTCTGTGCCTTGTGCAACTAGAGTAGATTGGGTTTGATTTATTTTTGAAGCTGTAGCATTAACTACTTGCTTGCCTTGTTTGTTAGTTATTCTAATAGTAAGTTCTTCTTGAACAGGGTTATATACAATAACCCAATTTGTATCAATAGGATACACATTTAGCTCAATGTTTTGAGTTAGGTCATCTGATTGTTCCATGCATCCAAGATAGAGTAGAACAAAGAAAAAATTAGTAAAAATATTCATAGATCTGATAATCTTAAGGTCTATATTGAAAGGCTATACATAGCCATTTGCCTTTGTGCAAAGTTTTGAGGGGGTGAAATTTATGAGCTAAGGCTTCTTTTAGTACCAATTCTTCATCTTGTTTCAAAAATCCAGAGGTTAGTAAAACACCATTTGGACTTATTTCTGTTTTTAACGCTGAAAAGGAGGCTAGAATTACATTTCTATTAATATTTGCCAATACTATATCATAAGGGGGGGCTAGATTGGCTTGTTCTAAGGTACCACAATCAATACTTATGTTATTGCATTGATTCAATTCTAAGTTTTCAATGGCATTTTCATAAGCCCAAACATCAATATCGATGCCATAGACCTTTTTAGCGCCTAGTTTTTCGGCTAAAATGGCTAAGATCCCTGTTCCACAGCCATAATCAAAGATATGCTTACCTTCAAAAGATTGTTCGCGCATTTGTTGAACCATCATATAGGTAGTCTCATGATGTCCAGTTCCGAAAGACATCTTAGGTGTAATGATGATTTCATGAGGGAATTGGGTGTGTGCAGGATGAAAACTAGCACGAATAGCACAAAAATCTTCTACCAAAACAGGAGTATAGTCGGATTCCCATTGAGCATTCCAGTTTTTGTCGTCTAAAATACTGGTTTGATAACTACAGTCAAACTGTTGAGCTATAGAAGCCACTTCACTTTGGATATTATCATTGTAATCTGTTTGTGCAATATAGGCCAACAGTTGATTGTCTGTTTGTTCAAAACCATTAATGCTGTCATAGTTAGAGAGTTGACCTAAGATAAGCTCTTGGGTATTGTTGTTAGAGACTTTAAAATCCAATTTGATATACTGCATAGAGTAATTATGTTAGTGTTTTTTTTCTGCTGAGAAATAGAATGGACAGTTTGATACTAAAGATAATCGATTTTTGATGAAATCTAAAATTGAGTGTTCAAAATAACATAGCTTTAAAATAAGGGATATATAGTTTTTGGCAAATAAGGTTGATTACCAGTTTTTTGGGAGGATAACAAAAATAAATAAACATGGATTAAACCTTCCCCAAAAAGCCTAGTCAAAAAGGGACTTATTATAATTATTATAACAATAAAGTTATTTTAAGATGTATCTTAATGAGATAGGATATACTTTAGGCATTTTTATCAAAATAAATATTAAGCAACTTTACTAGGGCAAACGCATCTAAAATTATTGAAAATGATTTTAGAGCTCTTAGCCCAAATATTGAAGGTTAAATGTTTTAATATTGAATAAAAAACAAGCCATCAAGCCTTTTCTAAGCCTTAAAAATAAGGTTGAACTCAAAATTGGAGCGATTAAAGAGGAAAGTCATTAAAAATTCAACATTTAAGCACTGAAAATTGGTAAAAAGTGGCTAAATTTCTATAAGAAATTTAGATGCGTTTGCCCTAGCAACTTTACCCCCAAAACCTAAGCGTAATATGAGAGTTATAAGAATTGCTTTAATTGGATTGTTAACAGGACTTATTGTGATGTCTTGTGAAGCTCAAAAAAGAACAAAAAAAGATGCTGTAAAAACTACTGTTGGTTCCTCCTTCGAACATAAAGTTGGGCGTAATGATTATTTTATGGCATAAAGCGACACTTTGCAGTTCATGTGCCGGCTGGTTATGATGGGACAATAGATGTTCCTGTGGTCTATATGTTTCATGGAACAAGTGGCGATGGTGATCGACATTATAGAATTTCTGGATGGCCAGAAAAGGCAGAAAAGGAAGGTTTTATTGCTGTGTTTCCAACTAGTTTGAGGTACTGTATTGAAGAAGATGGCAAAACTAAAAAAACTACTAAGTGGAATGAAGGTGCTATGGATAGATATCTTTGTGATGGAGAAATTCCTGCAGATGATATTTCCTATGTCAAACAATTAATGGAGACGATCAATGTTACATTCAGTATAGACAAGTCTAAAGTGTTTGTTACTGGATTTTCCAATGGAGGAAGCTTTGCTAATCGAATAGCTGTAGAACTCTCAGATAGAGTAGCAGCTGGAGGGTTTTATTCAGAGGGTAAACCGAATGCTCATATCCCACTTTATGAGATTTTAGGATCTGAAGATGCTGGTGTAATCGAAAAAGTAGGAGGAGCTATTCCTCATAAACCTACTGAAATTATGGATGGGTTTTTAGGAACTCAAATTAGAGTTATTTTAGATCGTTTTGATCTGTCTGAAAGTTATACTACAGAGACAACTAAAAAATCGGTTACACTTACTTTTGAAAATAGCTCTATAGGTAAGGATAATATATTGAAATTTTCTATTCTAAAAGGTGTACCCCACAAATACCCTAATGGCAATGAAGAGTCTAATGGCCTTGTTGCTGCTGATAATTTTTGGGACTTCTTTATGGAAGTTACCAAGTAGTATTTATACATGGTTTAATATTTTTTTCTTCTTTTAATTTAAACAATCATGATGAGAATTATTTTGTTTTTAGGACTATTATGTTTTGGGCAGGCAGAAGCTCAGGTAATGAGCAAAATGCTTTGGAAAAGTGTTGATCAATGTTATCAAGAAGCTAAGCAAGGAGCAATAGATGCTGAGGCTCCAGAGGAGGTTGCTAATGTGGCACAATATGATGCTAAAAATGGTTATTTAACAGTGTCTGGTTCGTGGCCGACCTGTGGCTGTGGTTGCGAAGCAACTGCTGCTGCTTTCAAAGATTCTAAGGGGAAGTATACCATAATGAAATATGAGTATTGGGATTGTACTGCTAATCGTTTTGGCCTGTTCTCTTCTGAAAAATTGAAGGATGTAATGCCCAAGGGGTTTGGTTATACCTCTTTTACAACAGATAACAAAACAGTCGAAACCAAAGGGAATAGCTTCTTTTATTTATATGCAGATATTCCTCAAAAAGGGACTGATTTGAAGATTGAGTTGAAGCAATTTCCAGTGGGACTATATGCCAAAAGTGAGGATATCTTAGCATACAATACCAATAATGCTAAGGGATTATATCAGGAGACCTATATCTTAGAAAATATTATTGAGCGGATAAATAAGGATGAAGAACTCAACCTAATACTTAAAGGTGATTTTGAAGAACTGTCGGCTCCATTATTAGCTGTAATTCAAAAAAACATTGGTCCCAAAGAAGCTTTTAAAACAAAAAACGAATTGATAAAAGCCTTTGAATTGCTCCAAGATTATTATAGAACTTACAATCAACTTAAGTACACTAAAATGACTTTAGGTTGGAATAGAAAAGCGGCTAGGTTTTATATTAAATCAAGAGATACAAGTCCTGAAAAGAAAACTTTTTTAGTCTATTTGAAGTCTACTCCATTCTTCAATCCAGGTTGCTAAATCTTAGCTGCCTTTAAAAATAAAAAAGAGCTTTAAACCTTTAGGGAAAAGCCTAGTCAAACAACCCTAAGCAAACAGTTAAATTATCAATAGTTCGTGAATTTTTTCTAATTAATTAGAAAGAGTTACCGCTGTTTTTAGCTTGATAAAGTTAAAAATGCACGGACTATTAAATTATCATACCCCCAAAAAACAATCATGAAAAAACTATTGATGATGTTCCCCCTTATTGCCCTAGCAATAACAAGTTATGCCCAACCTTCTGATGCAGAAGTGATTAGTCGATTGAAAAAAGGAAATGCGAAAATTTACTCTGTACAATTAGCTCCTGGTGGAGGTACCCTAAAAAAAGAATTAGTGAATGGAGGTTGGGTGCAAAATTATTATAGAGGTTACACTATAAAGATGACTACAGAGCACAAAGGAGTCAATTATATACTGAGAGGAGATTATTTGTACCAAAAAACAGGGAGTAGCTTTAGTTTTAAGCGCAGCTTTATACTAGATGGTCGTTATGAGGGGATTCCCAACCCCAAAGAATCAGAACTGTTGAGTTTAGCTAATAGTGATTTAAGTACATTTTTAGGAGGTGCTTATTCTTCTATAGTAGGTGATTTAGAAGTTTTGGAATTGGCTGAAAAACCTAAATGGTATTGGCATGATTTGAACTCTGTTTCTGTTCGATTAAAAGCTGTTTATAGCGAAAAAAATAATTATACAACTATAGCAAAAGTAGAGCAACTCTACGAGATGCGTTTGTATAGAGATGATATGAAACAAAAGTTTGGTCGATTTATTTGCAAAAATGTAGGCGATACCGATGCTAGAAAAGTATTGTCAACCAAGACTTATTCTTCTTCAGAAGTAGATCAAATGCCTACATTAGCTTCAAAATCCGCTAAAAAAGCTGCTCAAGCTAAATTAGATCGCCTTCCTAAGTTGAACATTCCTACATTCAAAACACCTAAAGAGATAGCTGATTATGTTCATCCTTTGTTACAAGAGGGGGACAAAGCTAAAGTAGAGGCCTTTTTTATCCAAACACTTTCTACCAAACACCTTACAGATGGTGTGCCTAATGCTAATGGAAAATATCTTATTGACAGAGTAAATAAAGGCGTATCACAATACAAAAGCCAATATTGTGATAATCTGATCATAACTAAACAAGAGAAGAATACCTTGAAATGGAAAGGTAAGGATGCTTATGTGATTACAGCACTAAATACGCTAGAAGAGAAAGGACAGTTAAAAATTAGCTCATTTTATTTGAATGTGTCAACATCACAGAGTGTTTTAGAAGCTATGAAAAGTTTTGACTGTAGCAAAGCTGTTAGTACTGTTGATAATAATAAGCCTATTAGTCATAAACCTAGTTATACAGGTGCATCAGAGTCGCCTATCACAAGAGCAAAAAGAGATGGGTTAAAAGCAGGTTCAGCAGTAATTGCCAAATGGGCTAGCGATGGATATTGGTATCCTGCAACAGTTCAGTCTGTGAGTGGTACTACTTATAAAGTGCAGTATATGGATGGTTATACCGCTAGTCTGAAGTCAACGGACTTGGTACTTAGAGAGTTGGAAATAGGGGATAGTGCTTATGTGAAAACCAACGCTGGAACTAATTTAGTGCAAATTGATAAAATATCAGGTAGTTCGATAACTGTCAAAACAAAAAATGGGCAAATGATTTCTTGCCAACTCAAGCAGCTGAAATTCAAATAAGAATAGCAATCTATAATCAAAATATATGAAACCACTAGACTGATTTATTTAGGTCTAGTGGTTTTTATATTATAATGTGTATTGAAATTAAAAACAAAAGACTAATAAAGGTTATGTAAGTAATTTTTATAAAGATTTAGATTTTAATGTTTAGAATACCTTCTAAAAGGATTAATAACTCTTAGATTATGAAGTCCAGT
>JAAEPD010000620.1 GCA_024222455.1 Aureispira sp. | reverse complement strand
CGCTGCTTCTTATTATACTTTTTTTTGTTTTTTTTATCACCGCCTCACACAACACAACCCAAACCACTGATTATCAACAAAATACCTAACCTTATTTTTTTTGTTTTTTTTCACTTAAATGGTTAACTAGTAGTTTTTTTGCCAATAGCCTCCTATATTTCAATCAAAATCAGCCAATGAAATGACACTCATCAGCTTTATTCTAAGATTTTAAATCTAGCTTTCATATTGTAAGGAATTGTCTCCTTAATAAATTAACTAGATTCAAATGAAACTTGTGTTTAAAAATAAAGTTGTTTGGCTTACAGGGGCAGCCTCTGGCATTGGCGAACATTTAGCCTATGCCTTAGCACAACAGGGGGCAAAATTAATCTTATCAGACATAAGAGAAGGAAAGCTAAATCAGGTAGCCCAACAATGTACTTCAACACATTCTATTCAATTACTACCTTTTGACTTAGAAAATTATAAAGCTTGTCCAGAAAAAGCTACTGAAGCTCTAGCAATACATGGCACCATAGACTTTCTGTTTAATGTAGCAGGAATAGCTCAACGAGACTCAGTTCTAAATACAGATTTAGCTGTTGATGAAAAAATAATGAACATCAACTACTTTTCGACTATTGCTATTACCAAAACAATATTGCCAGAAATGATCAAAAACAACAAGGGTCATATTGTTGTTACAAGCAGTCTTTCGGGTAAATATGGGGTTCCTAATTTATCTGCATATTCAGCATCAAAGCATGCTCTACATGGATTTTTTGAATCCTTGCGCACAGAGATACATCCACACAATATCAATATATCTATTCTTATCCCTGGCTTTATCAATACTCCCATCATTAATCATTCTCTAACAGGAGATGGTAGTATTTACAACAAAAACTTGAAAGTACAAGAAAAAGGCCTTGGAGCAGATATCTGTGCTAAACGAATTCTAAAAGCAGTGGCTAAACAAAAAAAAGAAGTCTTCATTGGCGGCAGCGAAGGGATTACACTACCAATGCATAGACTTTTTCCCCGATTTTTTGGGTGGTTTATTCGAAGCCATCCTATGAAAAAGCTAAGAAAACTAAAAAGCTTCTTTTTCTTCTGGAGAAAGAAACACTAATATAACCTACTTCTCATTCAACCTTAAAACTCCTTTATTCATGAATATAACTAAGGTATTTGAACTTTTAGATTATCAAGCCACAACTACTCCTCTGCAGAAAGCCATAACTGGCAAAAAAGAAGATGGTAGCAGCTATTCTTACAGTACAGAAGAACTCAAAATTGCTGCAAACCAGTTCAGCACAGGGCTGTTGAAAAAGGGACTCCAAAAGGGAGATAAAATTGCTCTAATTTCGTACAACAATAGACCAGAATGGAATATTGCAGACTACGGAATGCTTCAAATTGGAGTTGTCAATGTTCCTGTCTATCCAAATATTAGTCCTGAAGAATATGTCTATATTTTTAAAGAAGCTGAAATAAAATACTGCATTGTAGGGCATGGTGACTTGTTAGAGAAAGTACTAAAAGCTCAAGCTAACCTCCCTAGTTTAGAACAAATTTTCACTTTTGATGAGCCAACTATTACTAAAGATGCTAATGATAATCCTATACAATCTTGGTCTACTCTATTGGATTCAGAGATAGATAAAGAAGAACTTCATAGAGTAAAAACGAATATCCAAGAAGACGATTTAGCAACTATTATCTATACCTCTGGTACTACAGGCAAACCCAAAGGAGTACAATTAACTCATAAAAATATAGTCTCAAACATTAAGGCTATTGCCGAAATCATGCTTATCAAGCCTAAAAGTATTGCTCTAAGTTTCCTACCTATATGTCATGGTTTGGAACGAACATTAGTTTATTGCTATATGTACAAAGGATTTGAGGTTCATTTTGCTTGGAGTATTGCAACTATTGGGGATAGTTTAGGGGAAGTTCGTCCACATATTCTTACAGCAGTACCTAGAGTGCTAGAAAAGGTTTATGAAAAGATTGTTGTAAAAATGCAAAAAGCTAATTGGCTGACTAAAACACTTTTCTTTTGGGCTGAAAACCTTAGTAAACACTATGATTTCAATACAAAAAAAGGTAGTTGGTATCGTTTTAAACATTGGATTGCAGATAAGCTTGTCTACTCTAAAATTCGACAAAAACTTGGCAATCGAGTTGAAGCTATGGCTGTAGGTGCCTCTGCTTGCCCTCAAAAAATATTAAAGTTTTTCTGTGCAGCAGGAATACCTATTCGTGAAGGCTATGGACTAACTGAAACTTCTGCTGTATTGAGTGTTAATTTTTTACCCAACAAAGGTGCAATGCTAGCGACTGTAGGTCAGGTATTATCTGGTTTTGATGTAAAAATAGACGATAGCTATGATGGTTATGGCCCTAACGAAGGTGAAATCTTAGTAAAAGGAGATTCTGTTTTTGGAGGTTATCACAAAAGACCTGAAAAAACACAAGAAGCATTCAACGATGAAGGATGGTTTCTGACAGGAGATATTGGAAAGATAGTAGAAAACGAGTTTGGGTATAAATTTATCAAAATCACTGATAGAAAAAAAGAACTCCTCAAGTCTTCTAATGGCAAATATATAGCTCCCACAGCTATTGAAAGCAGACTAAAAGAAAGCTTTTTTATAGCTCAACTAATGATCATAGGAGAAAACAAAAAATATGTAGCTGCTCTTATTGTTCCGGAGTTTGAGAGTCTCAAAGCTTGGGCTAAGAAAAAGAAACTAGATTATATCAATAATAAAGAACTTCTTCAACATCCAAAAGTGCAAAAGTTGTACAAAAAGATTGTAACTAAAGCCAATAAACATCTTAGTCACCATGAACAGGTCAAAAAATATACGCTACTGCCCAACTCATGGAGTACCGAAACTAATGAATTGACTCCTACACTAAAACTCAAACGAAAAACAATTGAAGCTAAATATAGTGCAGAAATTGGTCAACTTTATCCTAAGTAAGAGCTAACCAAAGAGGGTTAGTGTGCAAGTGCTAACCCTTTTCGATCTGATCTAGCCAAATTTTCTTCATCCAAATTTTCAGGATATAACCATCCCATAAATTTATCTCCAGAAGTATAAACCTTCTCTAGAGGGGTATAACCATCTTTTGTTACTACTACATTAGTATTTTCATCTATACTAACTTCTACCTCTCCTATTTCGTTGGTATAAGCAGTTTTAGCTGCTCCTGCTGAGGTGTACTCTACCTTTATATCTTTATAAGATATATCTGTTTCATACAAAACTATGCGAACAGTTGTAGAGATATCTTTTTTGGGGGAGTTGCAAGCAACTATACTAGATAGTGTAAGGAGACTAAGTATCCAAGTCTTCATCATTTTTCGTTTAGGTTAATTGTCGTAATCTTTGTGCTGCATTACAGAAAAATAAGCTCTGTTAGAGACTAAACTTCTGGGGAAGTAATGCGCTGCAAATATACACATAAAAAACTAATGGCCAAACACTTAATAATTTTATTAGTTAATATATAAAGGAGTCTATATCCTTTTTCTACTAATTCTAATTATGGGCAAACAAGAAACTTCTATTCAATTTTGAAATATTAAATCATACAGTATAATCAACAAACATCCTCCATGTTTTCCATTATTTAATTCTGTAAATACAACTCCTAACAACTACTGTATTACAGTGCTATTAATTAGGATATATTCTTATTTCTAGATAGATTTGAAGAAAAAAATATTTCAACTGGTCATTCAATTTTATTATTCAATGAAACTTTCACTCCTTCTTCTTACTCTTATTTCGATCCTCAACACATCCTATGCACAAACAACAGATAAAATTAACCCCAAAGATGTTACAATAGCCCGTGATAAATGGGGAGTTCCTCACATCTACGGCAAAACCGATGCAGATGCAGTTTATGGATTTGTTTGGGCACAAGCTGAAGACAATTTTGAACTGATGCAACATTCTTGGGCTGCTACCAAAGGTAGAGCTGCCGAAATACTAGGCAAAGACGGAGCTATCTTTGATGTTTTGGCCCATATGCTCGAAATCGACAGAGTGTTTGAAGAACAATATGAAAAAGGATTTTCGCCTGAATTCAAAGAAATCATTCGTGCTTATGCACAAGGTGCCAATGACTATGCTCGTACACACCCCAAAGAAGTTCTATTGAAAGGGATTTTTCCGCTTAGCGAACGAGAAATAGTAGCAGGCTATTTGTTGGGTAATATTATCATGACAGGAACTGCTTTTGAAGTAGGTAAAATCTTTGGCAATCAACTAGACCAATACACACAACCCACAGGTTCTAATGGTTTTGCCTTTAGTCGTGATATTACAAAAGAAAATAAAACTTTCTTTTGCAGCAACTCTCACCAACCTATAGAGGGTGTAGTTTCTTGGTACGAAGTACACATGAATAGTGAAGAAGGTTGGAATATGTTAGGAGCTACCTTTACACTAGGCATAACACCTTTTGTTGGCACCAATCAAAACTTAGGTTGGACACATACCGTCAATCAACCTGACCTAACAGATATATACAAACTCACCATGCATCCCAAAAAGAAATTGCACTATAAGTATGATGGGGAATGGTTTCCTTTAGAGGTCAAAAAATTGAACCTAAAAGTAAAGGTCATTGGACTAAAAATTCCAGTCTCTCTCAAATTTTTCAAAAGTAAACATGGCATGGTAATGAAAAACAAAACTGGCTTTTATGCCCTACGCTTTTCGGCCAACCAGCGAATTACAGCTTCCGAACAATGGTACAGAATGAATAAGGCTAGCAATTTTGAAGAATTTAAAGACGCATTGAGTATGGTGAGTATTCCTTGTTTTAATGTAGTATATGCTGATAAGGACAATAACATTTATAACTTGGGTAATGGTCTAATACCTAATAACCGTAAAGAGAATTACAACTGGCATGGTATCTTGCGTGGCGATACTTCAGATAATGTATGGCAACCTGAATTTTACAAATTTGAGGAACTCCCCCAGATTGAAAACCCTAGTTGTGGTTGGATTTTTAACTCTAATAATACCCCTTTTACTGCCACCTACCCAAAATGTGATTTAGATTCTAAAGATTATCCTAATCATTTAATGGGTTATTTAGAAAAAGAGACCAATAGGAGTATTCGTTTTGAAGAGATGATGGATGCATTTAAAAACAAAAAACTATCTTATGAAGATTTCAAACGCATGAAATTTGATATTCAATACCCAGACTCTACATTTTATACTTATAACATCGAAAACCTAGATGATATCACTCTCCTAGATCCTGCTGAATATCCAGATCTAAAAGAAGTTCTAGAAATGATTAATACTTGGGATAGAAAACCTGACAAAGATGATAAAACTGCTGCTGTTTTTTCGGTTGCCTTCACCTATATTATAGACGAATTAGCAGACCGTTCTAACTTGCTAGGCACCAATACGCTTCCCAAAGAAACCTTTGTAGATGCATTGCGTAAAGCCAAAAAATTTATGCTCAAACACTATGGAAGATTAGATGTGCCTTTTGGGGAGGTACATATACATCGTAGAGAAAAAGGGAGTGATGTATCTTTTCCCTCTTCAGGTATGCCCGAAAACTTGGCTGCGATGGCTTATACTCGTGATAAAAAACAAAAAGGCAAACTCCGTACTTATTCAGGGGAATCGTTTATTCTTATTGCTCAATTCGATGAGAATGGACTTAACCAAGTAGAAACGATTAATGCCTTTGGTTCTTCTAATCGTCCAGAAAGCCCTCATTATACAGACCAAATGGAAATGTTTGTTAATAGACAGCTAAAACCTATGACATTGGACAAGGAAGAAATCCTAAAAAATGCTGTTAAAACTTATTCTCCAGAGCCTAAGCCTTAGCTAGCTTTTGAGGTGCTCAAAATACCTCGCTAGATAAAACGATAACAACAAGTAATACCGAAACTTTCAGTGCCTCGCTATTACTTGTTGTTAGCTAACTTCTTTTTTACTTTTTCGTAAAAAAACACCTAGTCCCAACAGCATCAATGCACCTACACCTAGCCCCCAACCTAACCAATTTAAACCGCCTTTCTCAGAAATACTCACAGGACCTTCATTCCCCATCAACACAAATGCAGACCAAAAAGCAGGGTGTCCTGCTATCCCTTTTGCCGATTGAATATAATCTAATTTGGCTTTTCTCAAGGCAGCATCTTTAGGCATTCCCTCAGCAAAATTACTATATAATCTTTCCATAATCAGCGCAGTTGCTTCATCATTGACTTGCCATAATGAAACTATCATACTAGGAACGCCTGCATATATAAATGCACTAGCCAAAGAAGCTATCCCATTTCCTTCTTCAAACTTCCCATACCCTGTTTCGCAAGCCGAAAGCACTACTAAATCGGCGTTCAGTTCCATTTTAGATATTTCGTAGGCATGTAAAAAATTATTTTCTAAACTATCATTATCCTCTGTAAACGCTAAACTAGATAAGGCCTTTTCTCGTTTATTTAGTAAACCATGCATAGCTAAATGAATAATTCCAAAATCTGTTGCCTTTTGTTTAAATAACTTTTCAGAAGCTAAAGTATCAAATAGATAAACCCCTTGATACTTTTGTTCCAATATTCTCACCTCTTCTCTTGCAGAAGGTAGAGGACTTAGATAAGTTCTTAACCGTAAATCCACAGGTAATCGTTGATCTATGTTATTGGCGTTTAAGCTAAAATCATAATTAGCAGCAATACCTAAAATTTGATTATTGTTGCTTGAGTTGATTGCTTTTCTATTTCTATTCCATAATGTAGCAGAATAATTATAACTTATTTTATAATCATTAATAAGATAATGTAATTTATTATAAGGCGTAATATTTTGGGGAGCTCGCTCTACTAAAAAAGTTTCAAAAGGTAAATGACCTAATTCCTCATCTGTTACAATGATAAGTTGTTCAATTCCTGTCACATTAGCTAATACAGGAGCGACCAATTCCTTATAGAACCAATATGCTGCTGTTGTATATTGACTATAAGCCAAGGTTTTATCTTTAGCTATAATAGAATAATTGCTTAAAGCATTATGTAGCCCTTTTATTTTTTGTTGTAATTTTATCTTCCTAATGGGAAATTCGTGAATAGCCATCTTTTTTTTGTCTACATAAAAAACATAGACAATTGAATCTGTGACTAAATATTCTAGTAAAGCTGTTTCAGCATTCAAGTTTGTTTGTACTTCTTCTACCTGAATAGGCTCATAACTATATCTAATATTCGCATATTTAGGATAATCTTGCTTCAGTTTTTTCTGAAAATTAGCTATCTCTATATTTAAGCTTGTTAGTAATGCCCTTAAACTATCTAATTCCTGTTCAGGACGTTTTTTTGATATATCCGCTTTTATCTGACTATATTTTTTTTGTAAATCTTTTTCTTTTCTAATAAGCTCTTCTGGCAATATTCCTGAAGTATATATTTGTTTATTATTGGTAACATTCAAAAGTAAAACAGATTTATTTTGTTCTATCACATTAAATGCTTTTGCAGCATTTTTATCTTTATCCAAAACCATCATAGAACGCATTACCCATTTAGAACTTTGTTTCAATATTCTGAGTTTATCATCTTCTCCTATCAGTTCATTTTTATTACGTTCTGATAATTTAAGAGCTAAATCACAGATTAACACCTGTTCCTCTCTTTTAGAATCATTGCCTGACAAAACAAATAACAAAGCAAGAATATTATCCATGCTCTCAAAAGAAACAATATTCGTTTTAGCTAAGTTAGCTATTGTAGATGCTGTAATCGGCTGATCCAAGGGCCTATTAGTATTAGCATACCAAGCCTTCTGAATATACTCCAAAGCAATTTCTGGCTGTCCTTTCTCTATAAAAACACTTCCTAGGTCTATAAGGCTCATTATGTAATCAGGATGTTTATCCCCAAAAGCTTCTTTACGAAGCTGCATAGCTTGCAGATAAAAAGCTTCTGCTTGCTCATCATTCTCTGTTTTATCATATAATGTTCCTATTCTTCTTAGGATAGACGCATATCTTGGATGTTTTTCACCCAATGTTTCTTTCAAGATACCTAATGCTTCAATATACAAAGGTTGTACTTTTTCATAACGCTTCATTTTTTCATAAACATTTCCTAAATTACTTAGTGCCGATGCATATCTTGGGTGCTTTTCACCCAAGATTTCCTTTCGGATTTTCACAGTTTGGATATAAAAGCTTTCTGCCTTTTTATAGTCTCCGTTCCTACTATGCAAACCTCCTAAGTTATTAAGACTAGATGTGTAATCAGAATGCTTTTCGCCCAAAACTTCTTTCCGAATCTGCATACCTTGTAAATAAAAAGCTTCTGATTGCTCATAATCACCTATGGCGTCATATAAAGCCCCTAAATTATTAAGCGTTTCAGCATAATGTGGATGTTTTTCGCCAAGTGTCTTTTTCCTAATTTCCATTGCTTTTATATAAAAAGCTTCTGCTCTCCCATAATCTCCCGTTCTCATATAGATAATTGCGATATTATTTAGCAGATTCGCATATTTTGGATGTTCTTCCCCCAATGTTTCTTTCCTAATCGGCATTGCTTCAATATAAAAAGACTTTGCTTTCTCATAATTCCCCATTTTCTGATATAAAGCCCCTAAGTTATTCAGAGAAGAAACATATTTTGGATCTCTGCTCCCCAAAACTTCTTTCCGTAAGTCACGAGCTTTCAGCCATAACTCTTCCACTTTATCAAATTGTCCCTCATAGTAATAGACTACCCCTAAATCTGATAAACTATTCATAAAAAGCTTACTTTTAGGCGTTTTTACATTTAACAAATCAACAGCTTTTGTCAAATAGGACTTAGCACTCTTTATATCACGAGTTTTTAAATAAGCCCCTCCCAGTTTAGCTAAAACATTGACATATCTAGTATCTTGAATAGATAACTCTTGCTCTCCTTTTTTTAGCATTGCTAAAGCATAAATAAGCCTCTCTTGAGGAGTTTTTGCATTTTCATACAAAGTATCTAAGTTATTCAAACTATAATGTGCTAAACTATCTTGAGTTTGAGCTTGATATACGCATAAAAATAATAAGCAACATCCAAACAATAAGTTCTTCATTATTATGTAATTAATTAATGTTTTAATTATCTCTTCTTAAGATATCTCACAACATAGCTTTTT
This sequence comes from Aureispira sp., assembly GCA_024222455.1. Lineage (GTDB taxonomy): Bacteria > Bacteroidota > Bacteroidia > Chitinophagales > Saprospiraceae > JAAEPD01. The sequence goes on along the minus strand of JAAEPD010000620.1, from coordinate 17,639 downwards.
TTTAGAGTTCCCAACAAAACATAGATAATAATAAAGCCTAAAAACATCAGGTCAATGATGTTTTTAGGCTAGTCTATGCTCATAATTAAATCAGCACTCTAATATTTGAATTAGATATTATTGTATTAGATATCATAATTCAATACAGGCATCAACCAACGCTCTGTGTTTTCGCGAGTCATTCCTTTGCGATTTGCATAAGACTCTACCTGATCTTTTTCGATATTACCTAATCCAAAATACTTAGATTCAGGATGCGAGAAATACCAACCACTAACAGAAGCAGCAGGATACATCGCGCAACTCTCCGTAAGTTTCACACCTATATTTTCTTCCACCTTCATTAGATCAAACAAAGTAATTTTTTCGGTATGATCTGGACAAGCAGGATAACCTGGTGCTGGACGAATACCTTGATATTTTTCTTTAATCAACGCTGCATTATCTAGCGTTTCTTCAGAAGAATAGCCCCAAAGTTCCTTACGAGTCAACTTGTGCATATATTCAGCAGCAGCTTCTGCAAAACGATCAGCCAAAGCCTTCAACATAATAGCATTATAATCATCATGAGCTTCTTCAAAGCGTTTCACATGTGGCTCTATTCCCAAACCAGCAGTTACTGCAAAACCACCAATATAGTCAGTAGTCCCAGTTTCTTTAGGTGCTATATAATCACTCAAACAGAAATTAGGTTGCCCAGGAGCTTTTTGTCCTTGCTGACGCAAATGATGCAACTTAGTCAACTGCTCTGTTTTAGACTCATCAGTATACAATTCGATATCATCTACATTGACAGTATTAGCAGGATAAAAACCAACTACTGCCTTAGCGCCTAGCCATTTTTCAGCTACCAACTGATCCAACATAGCTTGAGCATCCTCATACAATTTAGTAGCTTCCTCTCCCACTATTTCATCTTCTAAGATTGCAGGAAATTTACCACGCAACTGCCAACTGCTAAAGAATGGTGTCCAATCTATATACTTGCGCAATACTGCTAAATCTAGATTATCAAACACCTTTGTGCCTGTGAAACTAGGTTTTGGAGGTGTATAACCTTCCCATTCTAATTTCCAGTTATTAGCCTTTGCTTTATTATATGTCAAATATTTTTTAGCAGATTTACGGTTGCCTCTACGCATACGCACCTCTTCATATTCTGCCTTCAATTTTGTGGTAAAGATGTTATACTCTTCTTTGTTGTCGCTCAAAAGAGTACTTGCTACAGGCACACTTCTAGACGCATCCAAGACATGCACCACCTGACCAGACTGATATTGAGGTTCTACTTTGACAGCAGTATGTGTCTTAGAAGTAGTCGCTCCACCAATCAACAATGGAATGGTGAAACCTTGACGTTCCATTTCTTTGGCTACATAAACCATCTCATCTAGAGAAGGTGTGATCAATCCACTTAGACCAATCATATCTACATTCTCCTTACGAGCAGCTTTCAGTATTTGATCACAAGTCACCATAACTCCTAGATCAATGATCTCAAAGTTATTACAAGCCAAAACAACACCTACAATATTTTTTCCGATATCGTGTACATCTCCTTTTACCGTTGCCATCAAGATTTTACCTTTGGTATCTGCACCAGCTCCAGCTTTTTCTTCCTCTATAAATGGAGTTAAGTAAGCTACTGCTTTTTTCATTACCCTAGCAGATTTTACTACTTGTGGCAAAAACATCTTACCCGCACCAAATAAGTCTCCAACTACACTCATTCCATCCATCAAAGGCCCTTCTATCACTTCTAGTGATTTAGTAAACTTATGGCGAACTTCTTCAGTATCTTCTACTATATAATCTGTAATACCTTTCACTAAACTGTGCGTAATACGCTCCTCAACTGGCTTTTCTCGCCAAGAAAGATCGACTACACGCTTTTTGCCCTTGCCTTTTACCTGCTCTGCATATTCCATAAGACGATCAGTAGCATCATCTCTTCGATTGAATAGCAAATCTTCTACACGCTCCAACAGTTCCTTAGGAATATCCTCATAAATCTCGATCATACCAGCATTCACAATTCCCATATCCAAACCAGCTTGCACTGCATGGTACAAGAATGCAGAGTGTATGGCCTCTCTGATCACATTGTTCCCTCTAAAAGAGAAAGACAAGTTACTTACTCCCCCACTAATCTTCACCTCAGGCATTAACTCCTTTATTCTACGACAAGCATCTATAAAATACACACCATAATCGTTGTGTTCTTCTATACCTGTACCAATCGCAAAAATATTAGGATCAAAAATTATATCTCTTGGATTGAATCCAACCTTTTCGGTCAATACCTTATATGCTCTATGGCAAATCTCTACTTTTCGGTCAGCTGTATCGGCTTGGCCTTTCTCATCAAAAGCCATAACAACTGCAGCAGCTCCATAACTTTTAACCAATTTGGCATATTTAATAAACTCTTCTTCTCCTTCTTTCATAGAAATAGAATTCACTATTCCTTTTCCTTGCAAACATTTCAGGCCAGCTTCGATTACCTCAAATTTAGAAGAATCGACCATAATTGGCAATTTAGAAATATCTGGTTCAGCAGCCACTAGATTCAAGAAAGTTACCATTGCTTCTTTGGAATCCAATAAACCTTCATCCATATTTACATCAATGATCTGCGCACCTCCTTCCACTTGCTGACGAGCAACTGAAAGGGCCTCTTCATAGTTGCCATTTTTGATCAAACGAGCAAACTTGCGAGAGCCTGTTACATTAGTACGTTCTCCAATATTGATAAAGTTCAGATTCTCACGTACAATCAACGGTTCTAAACCACTATACATAGTATATTTAGAAGCATCTTTGCGCTTGCGAGCTGGTAAACCTTGCACCACCTCATTCATTCTACGAACATGATCAGGTGTAGTTCCACAACAACCACCTACAATATTCACCAAGCCACTTGCTGCAAAATCTTTGATATAATCGCCCATCTCATCCGCATCTTGGTCATACTCACCAAACTCATTTGGCAAACCTGCATTTGGATAAGAACTGATATAACAATCCGAAATATTGGATAGAGCCTCAATATGTGGACGCATTTCTTGTGCACCTAAAGCACAGTTCAAGCCTACACTAAACAAGTTTGCATGACTGATCGAAATCCAAAAAGCTTCAGCTGTTTGACCAGAAAGTGTACGCCCACTTGCATCGGTAATAGTACCAGATACCATGATTGGCAATTCTAAACCTTGCTCCTCACAATATTTGTCTACAGCAAATAACGCTGCCTTACAATTCAAGGTATCAAAAACGGTTTCTATCAAAATAATATCTGCACCACCATCTACCAATCCACGAACTTGGTCGTAATAAGAAGATACCAACTCATCAAAAGTAACTCCTCTAAAACCAGGATTATTCACATCTGGAGATAAGGAAGCTGTCTTGTTGGTAGGCCCCATAGCACCAGCTACAAACCGTGGTTTATTAGGGTCTAATTGGTTATAATAATCTACTGCTTTTCGAGCACATTGTGCTGCTGCACGATTGATTTCATAAGCCAACTCTGGCATATCATAATCTGCTTGCGAAATAGCTGTAGCATTGAAGGTATTGGTCTCTATAATATCAGCACCAGCTTCTAAATAAGCCTTATGTACTGCTTCTACTATTTTGGGTTGCGTGATTGACAAAAGGTCATTATTCCCTTTCAAATCACGATGATAATCAGCAAAACGATCTCCTCTATAGTCTTTTTCTTCTAGCTTGTATTCTTGAAGCATGGTTCCCATCGCTCCATCTATCACCATTATACGTTGCTGAACGATCTTGTGCAAACGGGCTAATGCTGTGCTCTTTGTGGTTGTTTCTATCATTAATTGTTGTGATTTTGGTACACAAAAAAAATCCCTCGCCTAGTTTTTCAACAAAGGGATTGCAAAGTTACATAATGCTTAGTTAATATACTAATGTATCTCTATAGGTTTTTGTTGAGAATAGTTGATATGTTTTTGTTTTTTAGAATAAATGCTGTAATTCTAAGCCCCCTATATTATAATTTTCATTATATTAAACACCTAAAACATATACTTTTCTGAAGACAGAACACCCATGATCTTATGTCTCACCTAGACAACAAAATAAATGAAGAGCTTCCTTTAGATGAAGCAATCCAAAAGGTTCTTGATCAACTAATAAAAGATCCTAGACCTATTAGCCCTTCCGAGGTCACCCACCTGACAGGTATAGGACACTATGAGGCGAGCAGAGTGTTGCGAGAGCTCATGGAACGCTACCCTTCTAGACTTGATGTGAATGAAAAAGGAGAACTGATCTATGATTTTAATCTAGAGGGGCACACTGAACCAGAGCTTCCTTGGAATCACTATCCCAAACTCATATTAGGATTTGTGTTTAGACTATGGATTGTCCTAATGCTTTATACTATAGGTATTTTGTATGGTCTAATGATCTCTATTATAGCTTTATTTATGGGAGTTCCACAAGTTTTTGGATATTTTGGTGCAGGGTTAGTTTTGGGTATCAAAGAGTTAATAGCTAGTATTTCAAACTACTCTAAACCTCAAGAAAATGGTCCATTAGTCCAATCTCAAAAACCGAGTTTACTCAAGGATGTCTTTGCCTACGCATTTGGTCGCCCCTATATAGAAGATAAGCTTGTAGTAGAAAAACGAATTTTAGGTTACTTGCGTAAACATGATTACTTAATCAGTAATACAGAACTTGTACTATTGACAGGTTGGAGTTGGAACAAGGCAAGGGAAGAGGCTACAAATTTAGTAGTTCAATACAGTGGTACAGTAGAAGTCTCAGATAGTGGATATGTTCTTTATCGTTTTGATGCCATTAAACTTACGGAAGAAGAGGAAAAACTAGCTCAGAAAGAGGCACAGGGAACTCAAACCTTATTTATTTGGGATCGGTTTCTACCTCGTTATGGTCCAGATGTTTTAAACCCAAAAACTAGAGGTTATATTACTTTATCCATCGGCTCTATTTTCACTATAGCTGCTATTTATAGCCTTTTTGCAGATCCTTTTAGTAATTGTTTTTGGCAACTGTCTATTGATTCGTTCATACCTTGGCACGAAAATGCTTTCTGCATTTCGTTTTGGTCTTCTTATTTCCCTTTAGTCTTCTGTTTTATATACTTAAAATTAGGTAGGAATTTACAAAAAAAGGATATCCAGCTAAAATCTGTTGTAGATAAACAACAACTCCAAAACAAATTTCTACAAACTGTTTTTGAAAATCTACCTATTGTCTATGATAAGGATTTAACAGAGTTAGAAACTGAACTTATGGATACGATTCGTGTAGATTTGGAAGGTTTTCCATCTATAGATGAGCAAGGTAACACTTACAATGAATTTAGCTTATTGCATGAAGAACTAAATGCTAGAAACCTTTCGATTTCTAGCATTTCCGAATTTTCTTTAGGTGATTATGAACCCATCAAAAAGAAACGTTTTTTGTTACCTGCTGATAAAGAACAAAAAGATTTAGAAAGCTCTGTCTTTATGTTTTGGTTGGCATCAGGAGCAGCAATTGCTATTGTCTATTTTGGCTATTTGTTCTTGATGAGTTTTGCTAGTAGTTAACGCAAACTGTCCTTCTGTGTCAACAAAAAATTATTGATTACCTCATTCGGTTTTTGCCCCAAATACTTTAGGCCAGACTCTGCATGTGGAGCCAACTCATGTTTAGGATATTTTTGTAAAAACTCCTTATATAATTTTTCTGCCTCTTCGAGTGGTTTTATCACCCTTAATCTAGGCACAGTAATTCTTGGATTAACTTTCACTTCCATAAACTGAGAAGAATGTCTTCCTGTAAGGTAGTTTTTGATTTTATTTTCATACTGAATAGCTAACAAAAACATAGCTTCAGCATACTGATCAAACTCTTTATAATCTCCATATATCAAATCTAGCAACTCAATAGCAGCTATATCTTCATTGACCTGAGTAGCCAACCTAGCTCCTTGAAAAGCATAAATTGGAGTAAATTGATCTTCAGGAAACTGTCGAATATAAGCTACATAGCTCCACAAAAGACGTATTGCCACTTTTTTATTCAGTTTATCAGGTCTATTCTTATCAAATAATTGATCTTGAGCCTCTGCTATTTTTGCTCGCATTTTTACATCCTCTGGTTTGAAGAAAAATTGTGCAATCTCTGTATATTCTCCATTAGGATACAAATCTAAATAATTTTGAAATAGTTGGCCTGCTCTACTGAGATCACGTGTTCTATTGGCTGCAACAGAACCTGCTAAGATTAAGACATGAGGTAAAATTTCTGTTTCTCTATATTCTCTAAGTATTATTTCTAAATACTGCAAAGATGCCTTCCAGTTACCTACACGATAATAAAGTACAGCCCCTCTGTATAAATAGATAGGACTCATCTCTGCATCTTCAGGATAAGTTTGATAATAATCAACATAAGCCAATAATAGTGGTTTGATGTGTGCATCAGCCGTTTGTCTATTTGCTTGTTCCTCTAGTTCTTGTATCTGAACCTGTTGATCCAACTGCTTATTCTCACACCCAGTCAAGCCAACAATCAAAATGATCATCCATAGATACTGTAAACTAAACTGTTTAGGGTACTTCATAATACTAATTTTAAGTTTTTGCTTAGACTACTAGACATTAGACTGTTCGAATTTAGACTATAAATAAGACAGCAGAAGTTTATTATCTCCCCAAAATTGCTAACAATTCTTATTTTAGTCAAACTGTCTACAAATCAAAAAAGCTAATAGTCCCGTTTCTTTTCAAAAAAATTACTCTACATTCAATAATTCTATATAAAATATCATTGTTGCGTTAGGAGGAATAGCTCCATCCACACCTATATCTCCATAAGCTAAATAAGGCGGAATAAACAAAATAGCTTGCCCACCTTCATTCAAAAGTTCTACGCCTTCTGCCCATCCATCAATCACCTGCTGACTTCCCAATACAAAAGACATTGGGTTCATCAATTGATAAGAATTTTGGACTTCTGTGCCATCTTTTAGGAAACACATATAATGTACATCTACATTCTTCCCTTTTTTGGCAGGACTGCCACTTCCTTTATCTATTATAGTATAACGTAAACCAGAACCTGTTTTGTTGAGTCCTTTCCTAAATTCTGGCTTAGCATAATCTGCTATTGTCTTTTGCATCATCTTACGCACCGCCTCTACCCGAGTAGCTTCTGCCTGTATTTCTTCATTGAGCTTTTTAGCATCCTTTATCCAATGCACACGATAAGTAAAAGTCACCAATTCTTCTGGTTTGAATCGATCTCCATACTGTCCTAATAGATCACCAGCCAGCTCTACAGGAAGTTTAACTAATAAACTATCTCCTGCCCCCATAAGCTTAAGAGCCTTTGTGAAAAAATTATCGTACTGACTAGCTGGGAGTTGAACCAACACTGGTTTTTGTCTATGGTAAGAATGATCTAAAACAGTATCACCTTTTTGTAAGGTATAATCTATTTTGACCTGCTCTCCTTCTTGCGGTTTATTCTTTTTAGGGTTATCTGTAACTAGCTTGTACCAAAACTCTTGTTTGCCATAAGTCTGCATATCTTTAGTTGCATCTTTCCAAGCATTACGCTGGCAAGCAACCAAAAAGATTATTGTCCCTATTAAAATAATATACTTAAATCTGTTCATACTAATTCCTCAATTCAACCAATTCAACATAAGCCATCAACCAAGCATTAGAAGGAACTACAGGTAAGCTCCCTTCTTCTCCATAAGCAAGAGTTGGAGGTATTAAGAATGTTCCTTTATCCCCTTTGCTCAATGTTAGGATTGCTTGATGCAAGCCTTTTATAATTGTGCTATCTTGCCCTATTCTAAACTCTAGTCGATCTGCACGATTATAAGCATTATCCAAAACCTTTCCATTCTCTACCAACATTAATACATAATAAATAGAAGCTTTTTGACCTTGTTTTGCCTGCTCTCCTCCACTTTTCTGCACAGTATAAGCCTTAACCTCATCTAAAATAGACGATTTGCTAATAATTATTTTGAAATCATTTTGATAGTGCCCTAAAGTATCTTCTATCCATTTTGTTTTTTCTAAAACATAAGCTCTCTCCTCCAACATCTCTTCTCTAGATTCAAAACCTTTTTTTAGTGCATAACGAGTTTCTTGATCCGCTTTGATCTCAGCCTTTGTTTTCACTTTTACAATCTTGTAATGGATTTCTATCTCATCCTCCATGTTTACCCCTTTTCCAAACGCCTCCAATTCATGTTTCACCTCTTTATACCTTACTTTGGCCACTAGGCTATCACCTTCTGCTACAAAAGTTAATAAATCTTCTATTTTGTTACGATGCATTCTAGAAGGTATGAATATCTGCAACAACTCTGTTTGTTGGTAAGAATTGAACAATTCCTTATTTTGGTGTTTCAATATGCAATGCAAACTAACCGAATCGCCATACTCCAATGTTGGCAAGTTGGCATCATTGATATATCGTTGATACTCAAATACACCATCCTCTGTTGTTTGCCAAGCCACTTCACTTGAGCAAGCAACCATAGCTATTAATAAAATTAGCACACTAAATTTAAAGCCTATGCAGTTTTTCATTACTTAGTCAATTCCTCTTTATATTCTTCTAATATTACTTTTTTGAATAGATCTACCGTTTCTCTCAAACTTTTTCTACTCGCCCCTCCCGAAGCATTAAGGTGTCCACCACCATTAAAATATTTGCTACATATTGCTTGTACCGAAAAATCACCTTTAGACCTCAAAGACAGCTTAACAATATCTCTACGCTCTGTAATAATTGCTGCACAGCGTATTTGGCGAATGCGTAAGATAAAATTAACTACACCTTCTAGGTCACCTCGCTGAATATTATATCGTTTATAGTCTGCTTGGGTCAAAACAATCAACCCTGTATTGGCCTCTTTGAGTAGCTCTAAACATTCATAAATACAGTATCCCAAGAGTTTGAATCGCTTGGTGGTATAAGAGTTGAAAACTAAGTCTGTCAATACATTATTGTTAACCCCACGCTCCAACATATCAGCCACTATTCTAAACAATCGCGGAGAGGTTGCATAACGGAACCCGCCTGTATCTGTCAATAATCCTACAAAAATAGAGTCTAAAGCTTTAGCATTTAGGCTGTCTAAATCCTCTAACATATCTATAAATTGGTAAACCAACTCACAAGCAGAACTTGCTGTAGTATCCGACAACATCGCATCTGCAAAATCATCTGGATCTAAGTGATGGTCGATCATTACTTTATAGCCTTTGGCATCTCGCAAAGCACCTTCCATAGAATCTATGCGACTCAAGCTATTGTAATCTAAAGAGAATATAATCTCTGCTTTTTCTATAATCTGTTTAGATATAGTCATGGTGGCATCATAAACCAAAATCTTATCATATTCTGGCATCCAGTTCAAGAAAGAGGGCATTGGCGTTGGCATAATCACGGTCAAGCGATGTCCTTTGGTTGCTAGATAATGGTACAAGCCCAACGAAGAGCCTAATGCATCGCCATCTGGATTGGCATGTGAAGTGATTACAATACGTTTAGGACTACTTAGGAGTTCTCTTAGTTGCTCAAAATTCTGCATACAGTTATTCAATTACGAATTATTCAATTATGAATTACGAATTATTTAAATTATGAATAATTCGTAGCCTATTATAATACTTAGGACATGTTTAAATTTATACTAATTGTGAATATGAAATGCCAAGCTCTAGACCTTAGCAACTTGACTAGCTCATTGTCTGAATAATTAACAATCTATAATCTTTTTCACTATTAGTTATTACTTAAAAATCTATTAGCTACCTATTATTTCGCTCTAAGGTTGACCAACATATCAAACATAGCTTTGGGAGCTGGTTGGCAGCCATAGGATTCCATCATATCAAAAATCTCCTCTTCTCTAGACATCTTATACTCTTTTTCCATTTGGAATATTTTGACTCCATTAGACAACTGTTCTGGGTCGCTTAAGAGTTGTAAATGTACTGGATTGGTTAAATCTTTACTAGTATCGGACAATTGCAAACCTGTCATGGTTATTTTGTCTTTGCCAAACCTAAAAACTCGAATTACCTGCTTGCTTCTATGCTGTAGGTATTCTATATTGGTCAATACCTTTTGCATTACAATATCACTAAACAGTTCTATCAGTTCATGAACTCTTTCAGATTCTTGTTCCTTTAACTTCACCCATTCATCAGCCGTAATTTGGTTACTAGCCAAAAATTTAACAAAATCCTCTTCTAAGCTTTCCAGCTCATCCATTGTCAATCGACGATATTTCATATTTCTTGTTTTAATATTATCTGCAAAGATACAAAAAGGTAAGATAATCGACTTTTCTAAACCGTATATTTCAAGGCAAAAGCATCAAAATGCTTTTTTGCCAATGTTGAGGAGACATTCTCTCAATATGACAAAAATATAACTCTACACTATTGCAATAGTTCTCTATTTTTTAGATTTTGAGATAGAATCGAACAAAGATTTATTTTTTGCACCGAAATTAGGCCAACAATAAGTTGTTCAATCTATAGTTTATATTTACTTTCGATTACATGGGACACGATCATCATCACCATCATGGACATGACCACCATCATCATGCAATAGAATTATCGCATGTAGGCAAAGCACTGATTTTGGGCATTATCCTTAATCTAATCTTTGTGGGGATAGAGGTATTAGCTGGGTTTTATTACAACTCTCTAGGGCTTCTTTCTGATGCAGGACATAATCTAAGTGATGTAGCAGGTTTACTAATTGCCTTATTGGCTTTTAAGCTCATGCAAGTACACCCAACAAGTCATTATACTTATGGCTACAAAAAAACAACTGTTTTAGCAGCATTTGTCAATGCTCTAATTTTGTTTGTGGCAGTGGGTGTCATTCTTTGGGAAAGTATTGAACGGTTCCAAAACCCTGTGGAGGTTGGTGGTTTGCAAACAGCTATTGTAGCTGGTATTGGTATTGTTATTAATACTGCAACAGCCTTACTGTTTCTAAAAGATAAAGACAAGGATCTTAATATAAAAGGTGCTTATTTGCATATGGTGGCTGACGCTTTGGTCTCTTTAGGAGTGGTCATTAGTGGTTTAGCAATATTGTATACAGATTGGTATTGGATTGACACTGTGGTGAGTTTAGTTATTGTTTTTGTGATAATAGGTTCCTCTTGGGGGCTATTCAAAAAGAGTATTCGCTTGATTTTGGATGGTGTTCCAGAGGATATTGATGTAGCCGAAATTACAACTAAAATAACCAATACTGAAGGTGTAGAAAGTGTACATCATATACATGTTTGGGCATTGAGTACAACCCAAAATGCTTTGACTGCTCATTTAGTAGTTCAAGATGAAAGTACTTTTGAGGATGTAGCAGCCATAAAAGCTAAGGTAAAGCATCTTTTGGAACACGAAAGTATAACTCATGCAACTCTAGAGATAGAAAAAGCTTCTGAACACTGCTTAGAAACAGACTGTGAGGAAGAAAAAGAACATAAACATTAAGACATAATCTAAAAAACTCTATGATTTTTTAGATTTTGACCAATGTTGAAGGTTTAATTTTTGAAGGTTTAATGTAAAACTGCTCTAACTTTTAGCTTACTAGACTTTAAAATAGGTCTGTGTTCTAAAACAAATATAGCATCTACAAGTAAGCCTTCTTTCATTCAACCTTAAACATTTTAAAATTAAACATTGGCAATACGCATCTTGATTGCGTTTGCCCTATATAAACATTACAAAATTTTATTTATCATGCGTAACTTCCTATTCTTATTAATTCTAGTCGGAACACTTAGTTTTTATGGATGTGAAGAAATTCCTCCAGTTATTGAACCTTGTAAGACCAATCGAGTGGTATTGGTAGAGGAATTTACGGGGGTGCAATGTGTCAACTGCCCTGCTGGTAGTGAGCGTATTGAACAATTAATTGCTCAAAATCCTGGCAAAATAGTAGCTGTAAGTATTCATGCAGGCTTTTTTGCTAAACCGATCAATCCTACTGATGAAGATTTCAAAACAGATGAAACTGAAGCACTAGATGCTCTTTTAGGTCCTGTAAGTGGTTGGCCAGCAGCAACAATCAATCGCAAATTATTTGATAATGAGAGCCAATTGGTTTTGGGACTTTCTAGTTGGGCTGGTTATATTGGTAATGAGTTGTGTTATCCTGGAGTTGTAGATATGGATATTAATTCTACTGTAAACACAAGCTCTAACGAAGCAACTATCAACATTAGCCTTACTCCTACTAATAGTGTTCCTTTAGATGAGGACGTGAGTTTATCTGTAATGATAACAGAGAGTAATATAAAAGCTCCTCAAATTACGCCTGATGGTAAAGTTTATGACTACAAGCATAAGCATCTGATGCGTAAAATGTTAACGTCTATCAATGGCATAAAAGTACAAACAGCGGGTAATGCACTTGATGCTTATAGCACAGAGTTCACTTATGGCTTACCTGAACATTGGGATGCCGAAAATTGTCATGTTATTGCCTTCCTTCACTACTCAGGAACTAGTAGCAAAAAAGATGTATTACAAGCTTTTGAAACTGACTTAGCTCAATAGAAATGAGTTGATAGTTGAAAAAAGAAACGCCTCAAAATGGTTTAGAACCTAATTTTGAGGCGTTTTTCATATTACTTATTAGATATCGGATTGTAATACAAGGACAAGGTTCGAGGTTTTAGATTACCACCTCTATCTAAATAAGATTCTGCGAAATACTGCTCCACATCGGGGTGTACCTTTCTTACCTTATTATAGGTTGCGTTGATGTATCGTAATTTGGGCAACTTAAGCACCCATCTTGGGATTGTCTGTACACGATTGTGACTCAAATTGAGCACCTCAATATCTTGAAATTGATAGATAGCAGAAGGGATCAAGGATAATCCTAGATTTGACAAATCTAATGTAGTTTCATACATACGCTCTTCCAACAACTCATACTGAGTTTGCTCATCTCCATGCATTATCAAATAGCTAGATCCCAAACCAAAATTAGTATAGCAATATTCAGCCAATTGCACCCCATTGATTCCTGTCTCTGTTGATACAGCTTTAATATTACGTAGAATCCCACGTTCACTAATAGTCTCATCACTACCAAAGGTATATTGATACCACATTAACTCTTTTAGGCGCTTGCCTCCCATTGCCAATAGACGTTTTCTTTGCGCACGTTCTCTCTCCCCTGTTCGCTCCTTTCCCAATACCCAAGCATCTCTCAACTCTATGTATTCTATAAATGCCTTAGTTAAGTAATCTGAATACAAACCAAAGGTTTTAAGAATTTCGGTAGCAAGTAGATGGTTATCACTATCAGGACTCTTGAGCAGTGCCTCTATTTTTTCTTTTTCTTCTGGGGATAATGTTTTTTCCATAAAATTCAGCTATCTGTAAACACTTCTAATCAACTGTACATCTTTATGTGGCTCAAAAGCAGGCAATATTGCTAATGTTTGATTGCGAGTCAACCCTTTTTTTAGATTGACTCTTGCTTTGGCATGAAAGCCTTTTCCTATGATTAACCGTTGTACCGTTTGGTTTTGTTCCAATACATCTATCAAATATTGGAGGCCCCGATTGCTCAAATCATTTTTGTTGAGTTTAATTTCTACCACAGTCTTATTCTCAGCCATGTAATCAGCTAATAATTGGGCTCCTTCATCCCCCAAACTGTTGGCTTGTGCTCCTAGTTTTTGAGTAGAAGTAGAATAACCTATATCTAAGTAATTTAACTTTTTTAGTGTTGGTAAAATCTCAAAAAGAGCTTGATAACCTTTTATGCCTATTCCATTACTAGCCAAACTCAACTCTTTAATGCTTTTATGTCCTTTTAGGCTAGAAGCCAGTTGAATGATGCCTTCATCTCCCATGTTATTAACATTCAAATGTACTGCTTCTAAAACATCGTTGGAAGCCAATAACTTGGATAACAGTTGAGCTGCATTAGCATCAAAACTATTCCCTCCTAAATACAATCGTTTGATTATTTTATTCAGAGCTAGGCTATCAACCAACAATTCTAAATCTTCTAAATCTGGTAAGGTGTGTACCAAATCTAAGGTTTCTAATCCTTTGTTTTGTCTCAATAGTTTTGCAATAGCCTTAAATCCTTTTTTGCCAATGGGGTTTCGTTTGAGCCAAAGCCCTTTGACTACTGGATTTTTTTCTAATGCTTGAGCAAGCTCCTCTACACCTTCTCCCTCTATTCTGTTGCAACCTAAATATATAGTGTGTAAGTGTTTGTTCTGTTCTACAAGATTCGCCACATTTTGAGCACCTTTATTGCCCAAACCATTTGTACCTAATAATATACTATGTATAAATTTATTGCCTTTTAAATGTGCTGTTATTTTCTCTGCCCCCAAGCTTCCTAATCCCTGTTTGCAACAATCTAGCACTCCGTTAGAGCAAACTGTTCCTATTGGGAATGCTTGCTGCGTTTCTATCTCTTTATTTTGGTTAAGGTAGGTTGTTAGTGGCTCTAACCATTCTAAAGCATAGTTTGGTTTTTCATAAGCCTTATCTATAGGACATTGTATTTCAGGACGTTCATTTATCTTATCCAAATCTTGTTATTTTGGGAACTTTTGGCATTTCTAAACCGTTTTAATAACAGTTATACTTCTTAAATAGATTGTTAAACTTTCAAAAACTTATAATGAATATTTTAGGAAAAATCTTTGGTGTAGTATTTAGAGTTGTTTATGAGCTGTTCATTCAGTTCTTTGCTGAGTTTTTAGCTCTAGTTGTTCACCAATTTATCGTAAACATAGTTGGTCGTCGCAATGCGATTTATGTTTATGCTGGATTTGTTGGTTTATTGCTGTTAATCTGGATTTTTTAATACAATTTTCCCGAATTGTTTACCTGCATCCATGTGTGCAAAAGCCTCGTTTCCATCTTTCATATCCCAAATACTATCCACCACTGGTAGTATTTTTTTGTCCTCCACCAATTGAGTCATAGCAGCAAACTCTTGATCATTGCCCATAGTAGAACCAAAGAGAGAGAGTTGCTTCCAAAACATCTTTTGAGGATTAACCTTAAAAGAACCTCTTGTGCCACCATAAAAGGCAATGCGCCCAGCTGGGTTGGCCAAATCTAAAAAGTACTTAAATCCATCACCTCCTGCACTGTCTATGATCACATCAAAACCACCTGCTTGTTCTTTTAGTGATTTATGCCAATTTTCTGCTTTATAATTAGCTCCACCTTTAGCTCCCATTGCTATAGCTTTAGCTATTTTTTCGTCAGAACCAGATGTTACATATACATCCAAGCCTAGTGCTACTGCAAATTGGAATGCAAACAAGGCTACCCCTCCACCTATTCCAGATATTAATGCTTTCTCGCCAGCTTGAGCCTGTGTTTTAGTTACCAAAGCTCTATAGGCTGTTAAGCCTCCCAAAGGTAAGGCTGCTGCCTGCTCAAAGGATAGATGTTTTGGCATTGGAGCCAATTGTTTGGAATCTATTTTTACATAGTCTGCAAAGGTGCCATTATCAGGCATACCCAAGATCCTATAATTTTTAGGCTGTACTTTCATGCTCTCATCCCAACCTATGCTAGGATTCATAATTACTGATTTCCTAAGCCAAGAACTATCAACATTCGCTCCTACTTTCTCAACTACGCCTGCTCCATCCGAGCCTAAGATTATAGGTGTCCGAACACCTGGATAGAGACCTTGCGTAATATATACATCTCTATGATTCAGTGCTCCTGCACGAACTTTAACTAATACTTCATTAGCTCCTACACTAAGTGTTTCTACTTCCTTATAGGTCATAGTTTTCTGACCCTCTTCGAGAATTAATGCTTGCACTTTCAGATTAATTTTGAATGGATTAATGTATTTTTTTTAGTCTTAGAAAAAGACTATCTAGGTATGCTCAATTTTTTCTTGAGGCTATCAGGATCATACCAAACTACTTTTGTGCGTGGCAACCATCTTCTGAACTCTCGTCTTTGCTCATCCGAAAAGTCATTACCTGCAACATATAAGGTGTTTAGTTTTTTCATATTCTGGATTTCGGAAGGCAATTCACTCATCTTATTATACCGAATATCCAATACTTTGATATTCTTCATTTTAACAAGATCAGCAGGGAATGTCTCCATTTCATTTCGGCACAAATTAATTTTCCGTAAGCGTGTCAGTTGGTCAAATCCTTCTGGCAATCCAGTTATTGCATTTTCAGAAGCATCCAAAGAGATTAGATTGCTGAGCTTTGTCAACTCTTTAGGTAGAGTTGTTAATTTATTATTTTGTAGATACAAGCGTTCTACAGCCACAAACTCTCCCAATTTGGAGGACAAAGATTCTAATCCTTTATTAGAAAGGTCAAATTCTTGTATTGCACCTTTATTGTTCAATTCGTTGCTAGAGGGTTGCCAAGAGTTGGCTCCTCCGCCCCCTTCGCTACCACTATCTCCACAACTGTACAAAAGTCCTAACATTACAAATAAACATATTCGGGTAAGCATAAGCTATCTGGGGATTTTAAGTCACTAAATCTGAATAGATCTGTCTTGATGTATTCTTAACTATTCAAATTTAGAAAAATAGACCAACTTACCAAGTTTATTGCTATAGAATTTGTGAAGAAGTTCTCTAAAAGAAAACACTACTAAGCTTATTAAACCATTTATTCTTAGTAGCAATATTGATAGCCTCTGTTTTGGAATTGACTTGCAGTTTCTTGTAGATATTTTGAATATGATTGCGAACCGTTTTAGGGCTTACAAATATTTTTTCAGCGATTTGTCGGTAAGTTTTACCTTCTGCTACATGCTCTAGGATTTCGCTTTCTCTAGCCGTTAGTTTAAAATCTTCTGTGCGTTTGAGTTGACTATTTTGGACACCTCTTTTCAGTAAAAATAAAGTCTTACTAGCTACCAAAGGAGACATAGGCATACGCCCTTCGTGGGCATCTTCTATGGCTTGCAAAAGTTTGGTAGGACGTTCATCTTTGAGTAAATAACCTGAGGCGCCTGCCACAATAGCTTCAAATATTTTTTCCTCATTATCTAAGACAGTAAGCATAATCACTTTTATATCAGGATGCTGTTGTTTGATCTGTGCAGTAGCCGTAATTCCATCCATTACATCCATCTCTATATCCATCAAAATCACATCAGGTTTTAGAGTGGCTGCATTCACCTTTTCTATAGCCTCTTTGCCATGCCTTGCTGTGAACAAGACCTTCACTTCATCAAAAAAAGACAATGCTTCACTAAAGGTTTTAAGCAATTCGGGTTTATCATCTATTATGGCAACATGAATCATAAGCATACTTTTAGGAGGTTATTTATTACAGTATTGTAAAGTACGCTATTTTTAGGCATTTAGACAATAGGGCATTTGCCTCATTTTACTTTCTTTTCTTGTTCTTTTTACCTTTAATTCGCTTTTTATCAATAGGTTCTATTTCCTTAATAGGCATCTCAATATGCAGTATACCCCAAAATTAGGACCAGTAGTTAAGTTGGGAAAAAAAGCTTAAATTAGTGCATATGAAGAAAAGGAAATTCACATCAAAGTTCAAGACAAAAGTAGTCCTAGAAGCTTTAAAGGAGCGTTCTACCTTATCT
>JAAEPD010000619.1 GCA_024222455.1 Aureispira sp. | reverse complement strand
GCCAAACATAGCATCCACTTCAAAATCCTGAATATGCAAGATAGATTTAGCACCAGTAAGTTTGCAATAGATAAGTGCAGCAGGAGCACAAAATAAAGTAGGCTGAACTAAAAAAACAACATCAGGTTTTAATTTAAACAAAGAGAACAATCTAAAACCAGAACTTTTTGCAAAGCTAATAAGATGCAATATTCGTTTAAAGGCTGTAGGAAATTTTGGAATATACAGTGGACAACGATATACAGTAACACCACCAGCTTGCTCAGTAGACCACCAATTCTTAAAACCTTTATGGAGTTTCCACTCAGGATAATAAGGAGGTGCAGTAATCACATGAGTTTCTACATTATGAGCAGAAATTTCAGCAACCATATCACCATTGCATTTACCAATGCCAGTTAGTTCAGGTGAATAATTGATGCTGTATAGGAGGAGTTTCATTAACCCATTCTTGGTCTAACAGGCTTAGCAGGATTACCAATACAAATCATGCCTTCAGGCATATCCTCATAAACAGAACTACGAGAACCAATAACCGCACCTTTTCCAATTGT
>JAAEPD010000618.1 GCA_024222455.1 Aureispira sp. | reverse complement strand
TCCCTTAAATTCCATTTCATCCAACTCTTTCCTGTTTTTGGGGTTTCGGATCATACCTTCTTTGCAGCCAAATTCAGCATCAACAAGTGGAATATTCCCATCACTTATTTTACCTTTTACAGTTGCCTTAAAATAGACCTGTCCTTTATTATCATAGCTTTGGAGTGTTGGAATCAACTCTTCTGGAGCAAAAGCAATAATTAAATCAAAATTAGGTTTAGCTCCTTCTACTTTGACATCTAAATACTGATCGTTGGCAATGTCAAATTGCCCTTCTAGGTTGAACTCGCCCATCTCTAACTTAACAGCAGATGGAGCTACATTCAATAACATTTTTTCAGCGTCAAAATCTAGCTTGGTTTGTATGTTAAAATGCTTGTGCTTGATAAAAGTAGTATCTCCTCCTTGCATCAAATTCATCTCAAAACGGCTATCTAAATCAACCATGGTATGGTCTCCATTGATTGCTAGTTTAGCAACAGCATCATTAACAAAAGCATCTATATCTATATCATTGGCCTCATTTACTTTATGAATATCAATATTATGAAGCTTGATTGATTTTAGCTGTAATTGGAAAGGGATATTTTCGGTTGAAGGAACCTCTTCTTTCTGGGTTTTACCACTTAGTGCATTAACAATATTAAAACTACCATCTGTATGTTGAATAAACTTGACATAGCCATCACTTAAATAGATAGATTTTAGTTGATAATTTCCACTAATAATTGTCCAAAGATCAAAACCCAAATAGGCATCATGGATATCTAATATTGGTTGCTGGCCTTCATCTTTTGTTTCATAAACTTTGACTTGCTCTAGGTCAATAGAAATATATGGAAAATTGGCAAATGGTGAGATATGACTACCCTCCAAAGTTATCACTCCAGTATATTGCTCATTAGCATAAGCCAATATTTTTTGTACTATTTGGTCTTGTTTCCAATAAACAATAGGAATCAACAAACCTAGCAAGATAACCGTCAGTAAGACTAATCGCTTAAGCCATTTAAGTATAACTCGAACTTTGGGTAAATGTTTTTTCATAGATAGGGAAGGATTAAAAATAGTTATACTTCTATACTAACGAAGTAATCCTTTTAAACAATTCTTTAGACAAAACGTTTAAATTTCTTCCTATTTTCTTTTAAATATTTTATTTACAATCTTTTATTCCCTCCAAAAGGCACTCCAAGACAAATAAAACATCTAGCTCAATTCCCTTTGCCAGTACTTACATAATTTCACAAAATGCTCAAAATAAGTTTGAGCTGGGGCAACACTTTTCCCCTGCTTTTCCTGAAAGAATGATTGCAAATTGGCTAATGCTTGTACATCCTTAGAGCCTAAAGCCTCTACATAATGTTGAATATCGTTAACCTCTAATCCAAGCTGTTTATACTGTCCTTGTATTACTTCATTTTTTAATAACTCTGATGATACTTGAGCATTCCCCTCTAAGATAGCTAGACTCAACTTTGCCAATCTCAAAGACTGTAAAACCCTCTCTTCTTTGACAAGTTTTAATCCCTCTTCGATCTTTTGACTCAGCTCCTTTATATCCAAATCTTGCATATCAAAAAATCCAAAAAAGTAAGTACTCACCATAAAATAATAAGCTATATACTTATGCTCATGTTGGTCATGCCGTTCAAAAAAGTCAAGTAACTCTTCTGTTAATTGCCAAGCCTTTTGGTAAGCATTATTGC
This sequence comes from Aureispira sp., assembly GCA_024222455.1. Taxonomy (GTDB): domain Bacteria; phylum Bacteroidota; class Bacteroidia; order Chitinophagales; family Saprospiraceae; genus JAAEPD01. Next base: position 17,618 of record JAAEPD010000618.1, on the reverse strand, counting down.
ACATACAAATAACAATTCCATTATGGTAATCTGCCTCCGATTCTCTAGGGCAGAGAGAAGGATACTTCTTTCTTAAATCATATTTTTGATCTACGGCCTTGAGAGCATTTGCAAAATCTCCTTTATTGAAATAAAATGCTGACTGTAAATCGCATAACCGAAACTGCATATATTCCCTAAAATTGATCTGCAGGTGCATCAACGGAATTTTAGGATATTGTTCCCATAGTTCCATAAAACTGTTCAAATGTCGATGCAATGCATTTCTTGATTTAGTAACCATTTTAGGAATCAACACTCCACTACTAAAAGCTTGATAGTGATATAACATTCTAAAACGCTTAACTTTAGAATACTTTTCTTTTAATTTCCGAATTGGCCTCAAACTCTTTTGGTACAGTTCATAAGTTTCCTCTACTCGTTCTACACCAAACATCTTTCGATGCAAGCGTTGAGCATATAACTGTATTTGCTGCAATGCTTTTTGTAGTTCTATTGCTTTCAAAAAATTATCTTCGCAAGCCTCCAAATATGCCATATCACTGTTAAGTGATTGCACACAATAAATCTTTAGGTTGATAATTTCGGGCAATAGCTCAAACTTCTCATCTGTCCAACACTCTTCCTCTAACTTTTCGAGTATTTCTAGAGCATGTTTATACTCACTAATATCTTTTAGATATCGTGCATACCCCAAATCCAACTCTGTAGGAGTAAAACAATTTTTAGTTTGTTTCAATTGCACTAATAAGCGATCCTTGACATGTTGTCGCAACTTGTAAAACCGATTGACCAAAGTGGCATATTCTACACGTTCTAACTCGTGCTTATAAATAGTATTAACAGCCGTAGTCGTCTTAAACTGCTGTTCCTTTTGAGCCAATAACTCTAAGAGTTTAAGTGCTTTAGGAGAATCTTCAAAAACTAGGTCTAAAGCAACCTTTCGTTGAGCATCTAGCCCATTATATAACAGGCATAATTCTTTATTCATTTTATTCTAGTATAAACTTGTGAGATCAACAAAACTAAACATAAACAACTAATTATCAACAAACAATAAACAATTAAATTCTAGATATGCCCCTATTTTGGGGGATATATCCATCTTTCAGGTTTTGTATTTGATTGTATTGGCACGACAACAATTATTAACAGATTACAAATAAGTCAATCTTATGAAAACCTATTTATTATTATTAATCAGTCTTGTCTTAATCACATTTAACAGTTGCAAAAAAGAAGAACCAAATCCAAAATCTACTAACAATAGTAATACCGAAAAAGTACTCAGCATAGAAAATGGTGCAGTAACCTCCAAACCTGATGGCAGTGTTAACTATAGTGCTGTATTAATAGACAAAGAGGGGAACCGCAGCCCTGCCAGCAATGTCACTTGGGCTAGTTCGAATACTACAGTAGCTACTATTGCCAGCAGTGGCCAAATAAATATAGCATCTACAGGGGTATCAACCATCAGCGCTAGTGTAACTATAGATGGTGAAAAAATCATGGCTGAAGCCCCCCTAAATATAAAAGTAGCAGGAGTATTTGTTGTTGCGCCATCTGCTATTCTGGTAGACACCGAATTTCCTAATATCCAATTAGAACCTGTTTATTTGGGTATGAATTCTACTACCTATAGTTATCAATCTAGCAATACTGCTATAGCCACAGTATCCAGCACAGGTGATGTAAATTTTGTAGGCTCGGGAGATTGTTATCTTACCGTAACAGCTAATGACCTAGATGGAAAACCTTCTGTAGTTATTCCAGTTGTTGTATTGCCTGTTCCTCAAGTCAAATTACCTATAACTCGTATAACGGTATCTCCTGCTACACACAGCATCCTCAAATCAGAGACTGCTCAGTTTACAGCAAAAGCTTATGATAGTGATGGGAATGAAGCAACAACAACGTTCACTTGGTCTGTAGACGATGAAACAATTGCATCTATAGATGCTTCTGGTAATATCAGTCCTAAAAAAATTGGGACAACAAAAGTGCGTGCATTAGCTGAAGGTGTTGTAGGTGAGGCTGAACTTATTGTTGCTCCTGACAAAGTTATTTTAGTTGATCCTTATTATGTAACTATTAGCCCTAGCAAAAGCAAACAGTTTTCTGCAACACAATATCAAGTAGTTCGCAATAATGGTGAATTGGCATTAGGCTCAGCCTCTACACCTAGCAATCTAAAATGGGAAATTCCTACCTATGGTTTTTCTATGTTTGATATTGCTACAGTTGATAACTCTGGTAATGTTACTGTAAAAAGCAATGCCTCTCCTGGCCTAATGACTTATGTTATGGTTTCGGACCCTAATGATGCCGAAATTCAACCAGGTATAGGTAGTGTATCTGTAGCTATGGCTTCTAGCTGCAACTGTGGTACAGCTAGTTCTGATGCTGTCAATATCAATATTAGCAGTGCAACTACAGTCAGTCTGTCTTTAGGCCAAACTGCTCAAATTCAAGCTGAAGTAGTCGATGCTCTAGGCAATGCTGTAAGTGGAGCAACTATTGCTTACTGTAGCGATGATGTACAAGTAGCTGATATTGATGCCTCTGGCGAAATCTCTATCACTGCTATCACACAAAACGCTACTACTATTACACTTTGTCATGGTTCTTTATCTAAGACCATTACAGTTAATGCTAACTAGCATTTGAATAAAGAGAAACAGGGTAGCTGCCTAAACAACTACCCTGCTTTTATATTTTATGTTATAATGCTAATTCTAAATATGCAAATAACGATTACCTGTAGCACCTAAAGCCGCTTCTTTTACAGCCTCTGCAAAAGTAGGATGTGCATGACTCATACGAGAAATATCCTCTGCAGATGCACGATATTCCATAGCCGTTACAGCTTCTGCAATCAAGTCAGCTACACGAGGTCCAATCATATGCACGCCCAATACCTCGTCAGTATCTTTGTGCGAAATAATTTTTACAAAACCATCCGTATCTCCACTAGCACGAGCACGACCTAACGCTTTGAATGGGAATTTACCCGTTTTGATAGGCACTCCAGCTTCTTTTAGCTCTTGCTCTGTTTTCCCTACAGACGCTACTTCTGGCCAAGTATAAACTACACCAGGAATTAAGTTATAATCAACATGAGGTTTCTGTCCAGCCATCAACTCAGCTACAAACACACCTTCTTCCTCTGCTTTGTGCGCCAACATAGCGCCATCAATCACATCACCAATAGCATAAATGCCTTCTACATTTGTTTGTAGATGTTTATCAGTTTTGATGCGACCACGATCAGTCATTTCTACACCAATCTTATCCAATCCTAAACTATCTGTATACGGCTTACGGCCAATAGCGACTAAACAGTAATCAGCATTTAGTTCTAACACTTTACCATCCTTGCGAGCCTCTGCTTTCAGTGTTATTTGTTTGCCATCCGAAGTTACCTCTTTCACCATGTGTTTGAAGTGGAACTTGAATTTCAAATGCTTTTTAAGCACCTTTTGCATCTCTCTGCTCAAATCTTTGTCCATACCACCTAAAGCTACATCAGCATACTCTACTACAGTCACCTGAGTGCCCATACGAGCATATACAGAACCTAACTCCAATCCGATAACACCAGCACCAATAACCACTATAGATTTAGGAATCTCTTTTAGATTCAATACCTCCGTAGAAGTAATGATACGCTCTTTGTCATAATTAAAAGAAGGAGGACAAATAGGTTTAGAACCTGTTGCTACAATCACCTTATCTGTAGAAATAGTATGCAATACCTTAGTTAGGTCATTTCTATCCGCTACCTGGATGGTATTTTTATCTACAAAAGAACCATGCCCTTCATAAACATCAATTTTGTTCTTTTTCATCAAGAAAGCAACACCTTTACAAGTATCAGAAACTACTTCGTTCTTGCGGTTAACCATTTGGTTAATATCTGCTTTCAAGTTATCTAACTCAATACCATGAGTCTTGAAATTGTGTGCAGCATTATAATAATGCTCCGAAGAGTCTAATAAGGCCTTAGATGGAATACAGCCTACATTCAAACAAGTACCACCCAACGTTGGATAGCGTTCGATAATAGCTGTTTTCATTCCTAATTGTGCGCATCGGATGGCGGCTACATAACCACCAGGACCTGAACCGATAACGGTTACATCATATTTCATGATATGTATATATTTTTTGTGATAAATTCTGTTCTTATATTCTTATAACAAAAATATTCTTTTTTAGTTATCCCTTTTATTCAGGACAACAAGCACAAGGTGCTCCTTTGGGATCTTGAATCTTATTTTGATATTTTTTTTGATAAAAAGCTCTAGTTTTTATTCCTTTCTTCCTCAATCCACACACATTCTTTTTTATATCAAGAAGTTTATATACAACATATTTTTTTTGAGAAAAATAAGTATTTAAATTCTTTTGGATTTCCTCTTTTTTTAGCCTTGACAATTTTAGCCTTACTAGTTTTCCTGTTTTTAATATTTTTGTTTTAAGAAGAATGTAAGGGCAAAAAATCTGAACTAAGATAGTATCTTTCTTTGGATGAAGAATTTCATATTTTAATGTAGTTGTCCAAGTTAGTCCACCACCACAAGGCTTTGAAACTAAACACCATTCAAAAGGCAACTCCATTAAAACAGCAATACTTTTATTTTTCAATATAATAGAATCATTACTTTGTGCTGTTGTATAACAAGTAGCCATAAGTAAAACTGCTATGATAAAAAAAAATCGCATTAGTCATCCTTTTTTAAGATAATGAAGTCAGTTTTAATAACTTCTCCATTCCCATTATTAGGCGATTCATATGTGTTTTTCCCTGTTCTATTTAGCTTCAAAGTATAAACTACCTGTAGCTCTCCAAAATTACGTTTAAGATTAATTAGCATATATTCCTCAAAAAATTCCTTGCTATCATAATCTACAATTAGATCATGTTCTGGTTTATGTATTTGGAGAGCAGGAAATTGCTCTTGATAAAACTCTAGTTCTTTTTGAATTCCTTTAGTATGTACTAACGCAAATAATTCATTTTGTTTGAAACGACCTTTCCATGAATTATTTCTGATAACCTTTTCATAATTTGGCGTTTCAATACGTTCAGTTGTAAAGTGGATTATCAAGCTTTTAGATAAAATTACAGGTCGACTATTTAGTAAATCATGCAAATCTACATCCCCTGTATTATAAGAATCTCCATCCACCTCAAGGTCATTATCAACCAAATAATAGCCAATCTTTTGTTTAGTTAATTGAGTTGCATTCCACATTGTGGAATCAAATACATCTAAATCTTCTACAGCAATATTTTCAGGCAAAGAAGTAATTAGTTTATTGCCTTTAAGGGTAAATGACAACTTACTATTCTTATTTAAAAATAGTAATAATTTTTTCTTCAATTTTTTAGGACCTTTGAGAAAAAGCCCTCCCTTTTTATTATTAAGTTTATTAAAAATGCAATTAATGCTTTTTATATATTCGAGATATTCTTTGGTTTTAGAATCCTTCTCGTTACTTAATCTATTATATTTTAATAATAACTGCTTAACTTTTTTAAGTTCATCCAATTGTTTTTTAGCAATCTTCATAAATCCTAATTTTCTCTAGCCATTTGCTGTTGTTGTATAGCCCATTGTTGTTGCGCTTGCAATGCTTGCAAACGAAACTGACGAGCCTTGCGACGGCTATTGAGCGTAGCCAACATACCTGTCAATAAAAATACTAAACCAATGGCGATATATGGCCAGTAATTAGCTGCAGTAATCAAAAACTCCTTAAAGTTTGCCCAACCTGTAGTGATATTTTCGCTAAAACGATCTCCAAAAGCAGCTTGCACAGGAGCTTCCTCTACCGTTTCCTCAAAGAAAGTAAGTGTAACCGTGCTATAAGCAGTACGTTTAGTCAAGGCAGATGCTGTACGAACTAGAGCCTCTAGTTCCTCTGTTACTTCATCCAAGTCGCGTTGTATAGGCAAAACTTCTTTAGCTGTTTTGGCCTCTTTCATATAGCTTTCTAAACGATTTTGAGCCATTACTTTAGAAGTAATTCTACTCTCTAGATCAACAAACTCAGCAGTTAAGTCTTGTTTCCAAATTCGTTTTTGACGAATAATGGTTGCCAACTCTCTAAAATCCCCTACCAATTTACGGAAGTTTTCAGGAGGTGTATTTATGATCATTGTGTTCTCTACACGAAAATCAGTAGTACGCTCCTCTTCACTCACAATCATTGACCCATATTGGCTTACCAAACCATTGATTTGATCATAGGTTCCACCATAATCACGCACGTTGATCAACATTGCACCATTCTCCACCAAAGCCATCCCGTTGTTGAGTTGAGCAACAATAGAGTCTGTGTTAAATGCATCTCCACCTACTTGAGGGGTTCTAGCTGCACCATTATTATTGCGAGACATTGGTTTGTCTGCTTCCATAGGTGTGTGCTGCGCCAAGATTTTATGTACTTCTTTAGCAACAGTAGCATCTAAGGGCATATCCAACGGACGGATAAAAGAATCTTGCACTACAGCAGCATCCTTTTGTTGATTGACACGAGATTGAAATAATTCTTCTAATTCTTTTTTATCATCTAAACGGGCTAATTCTTCGAGAGAAGGTTCATTTTTAGGTTGTTGACAGGCTGCTAAGCAGCACCAGACACCAACTACCAATATCCAATAGTGATAACGCATTTTTTATTGTGTGTTTTATACTTAGAATAGAATAGAGTTATTGCAAATTTAACAAAATGCTTGAGATGCCCTACCATAAAGCATATTAAGTTTTATTATTAGTGTCTGAATTTTTTCTAATAAATTGATAACCAAAAGAATACCAACCCTAACAAACACTGAATTAAATACTGACTATCAATTCATTAGAAAATTTTACTGCTGTTTTTAGCTTGCTAAAGTTAAAAATGCACACACTATTATTTATAATAATATCTGTTCCACTAAAAAATAACAATCTGATCAATAGTTGAACTTAACAAGGATTTATGGAAAGTAAAAAAGAGAGAAAGTGCTCCATAAGTATTGAGATAACCTAATTCAGGTTTTTCAAAAATTTTGTTCTTACTGTTCCAATTTACTTGTCTATAAGGCACCATTCCGGCTTCTAGATACAGACTAGCCTGCTTACCCAACTTGGCTGTAAACATCAATCCAGAGCGAACTTGAAATGCCGAAAAATCATAACGCACTACATTTTTGGATAAATCTTCGAGCCCAAAACCACCAGAAAAGCCTGAGATTCCTGTTACAAAATCCAACTTAACCTTTTTAGAAGCCTTCCAACTTAACCTAAGTTGTACTGGTAAGGTAATATTCAACCACAAACGTTTAGCTATATTAGCCTGAATGCCTATGAATGGAGCAGGCAATACTCTCCCATTGCTATAACTTACATAAAGACCATAATACCAGTAAAATATCAACCTGTTAGCGTGTGCTATACCTAAGAGCAAATTACCTGAAGGATGTGGTTTTCGGATAGACTGAAGATCCTCATTCATACCTACATTTATAGTATAAAAAAGTAGCTTCATTTTAGGTAGTAAATGTATCCCAGTTATGCCTGTAGAGAAACCATAGTTAAGCTGAGGGTGTTTGGCAAAAGGATAATCTCCAGCATCTTTGGGCTGGAAGTTGAGGTAGCTAAACTGTGGTCGGAAGTTCCAAAAAATCTGATAGGCTTTAATCTTAGCCACTTTCTTAACATCCTTCCACTTTCTTATTTTGAGAATATTGCCCCACTTTACTTTCAAATCCAACTTACTTTTGATTGGTACTATCAGATTTATATTGGCTCTGCCTGTATGCAATTGATCTTTATTATTATTAAAATCGTGTACATACTCTGTATTCATGCGCAAACTTGGACGAAACAATTGATTAAAAATAAAGGCTTGTCCATTAGCAAAAAGTGGACAACATATTAAAAAAGCTCCCAACAAGCAATATTGTATCGTTTTCATAGGTATTTTTTAGGTTGTAGTTCGCACATTTTTAACTTTACCAAGCTAAAAACAGCAGTAAAACTTTCTAACAAATTGATAATCAAACCCTACCTTAGATAACTAAAACCTTACATCCTTTTAATTATCAATTAATTAGAAAGCCTCACCAACTAATGTTTAATGCTATTTGATATAGCCAACTCTTGACAAATTTAGTCCCCTAAGTTACGTAAAAAGGGTATTTTTTGCTACTTTTGAAATATTCTTAACTAACGAAAACACATAATCAATAATTATCATGAGTGTAATTATTTCACTTTTAAATCATAAAGGAGGAGTTGGTAAAACAACTTCTGCTATCAATATAGGTGCTGGACTAGTACAATTGGACAAACGTGTATTATTAGTAGATCTAGATCCACAAGCTAACTTAACCATTTCATTAGGGATTCCTCGTCAGAAGATCACTATTTATGAAAACATGAGAGGCGAAGCAGAAATCACACCATATACTGTAAAAGATGGATTGGATGTAGTGACTTCTACATTAGATTTGTCAGGAGCAGAAATGGAACTGATCAATGAAGCTGGTAGAGAATATATCCTTCGTGAATTATTTGAACCATTGATGCATGATTATGATTTTATCATCATTGATTGTCCTCCTTCTTTAGGTTTATTGACTCTAAATGCATTAACTACTAGTAACTATGTTTATATCCCGATGCAAACAGAGTTTTTAGCTATGCAAGGATTGGCTAAGATCAAACAAATTACAGACAAAGTTCGCTTTCGTCTCAACAAAAAATTACAAATTGGTGGTGTAATCGCTACTATGTATGATAGCCGTAAGGTACTGAATAGAGATATTGTAACAACTATTCAAAAATTCTTTGGCGACAAGGTATTCAAAACTAAAATACGCGAAAATGTAGCTTTAGCAGAGGCTCCTGCTGCTCGCAAAGATATTTTTGATTACAACCGTAGAAGTAATGGTGCTACAGATTATTTAGCACTAGCCAAAGAGATTGTAGAACGTGTAGATAGCGTAACTGCCTAACATTAGTTTGTGAAGTTTTTCTAATTCAACAAATTAGAAAGCCTACTGCTGTTTTGGGCTTAATTAAGTCAAAAACACACAAACTTTTAGTCTAATTAATAATGAGTAAAACACCTTTTGTTCGACAAATAGCTTGGGTTGCAGTCGGAACACAGTTCCTAATTATAATAGGATTAGTTTTTCTACTTAAGGCCTTGGGAGTCAAAGAGTATTTAATTATAGGTACGGGTGTATACATATCCCTAACCGTTATTTTGCAATTCATTGTTCCTCGCTATCACCGCAAGGGTATAGCATTGCTGAGAAAGAAAAAATACGCTGAAGCCTTAGAAGTTTTCAAAGAAAGTCGTTCTTTTTTCGAAAAAAAACCTTGGGTAGATCGCTATAGAGCTATCACAGCTTTAAGTTCTTCTTCAATGTCTTATAGAGAAATGGCACTTTTAAACATTGGTTTTTGTTATATACAATTAGGAGACAATCAAAAAGCAAAAAATGCTTATACCAAAGCCCTTGAAGAATATCCTAATAGTGGCTTGGCTATATCTGCATTAAAGTTTTTTGAAACAGCTGAAAAAGCACCTAAAAAGAAAGAAGAAACGAACTTACTGAAAGATGAACAAGATTTTGATTTAGTTTAGCTGTAAATTTTTATTCTATTAAAATTAGAATTTACAAGTCTATAAACTAGCATTCTCACTTATCTTTTTGTATATTATCAGTCATATAATCATAATTAAGGAAGTTAATTATCCATGAGTCGCCGTAAAAACAATAAAAAATCATTTTCTGACGGATTAGAATCTGTTTTTGAACATACTCTTTTCGAAGATAACCTTCAAGACAATCCCTCTATGTTTGCAGGCGAGCAATCTTCTGAACCTACTACTAAAGGGAAAAAATCTAAAAAGACAAAAAGTAGTAAAGGAGCAAAGGGTAGCAACTCTAAAGATAAAAAATCTTATCGCAAGTCCTTTTCTACAGATCTAGAGTCTTTTTTCAAAGAAAGCATAGAAGATGCTATGGAAGGCATGGTGACTGAAATCAAACGAAACATTGTCAAAAAAAGCAACAATAAGCGTGCGATTGGGATAGACGTTTTATTGCGTCGTACCACAGACACTACCCCAGAAGACAAGCTTCCAACAGCTAAACCTAATACGAAAAGAATTACTTTTGTATTAGAAACTGAACAAATTGACCAGTTTAAGGCAATTGCTAAAGAAAAGAAAAAACGCTTAAAGCAGATTATTGCTAAATTGATTGATGAATATATAGATGATCAACAAAATGAGCAATAATAAAAATATACATCATAATAGAGTCAAGCATTATTTGCTTGGCTCTTTTTTTTTGCCTCTGTTACAAAACCCAAACTAGCTCATTTAAGTATTAACTAATTATTCAATTTTATTCAAAATCTATTTCCTATATTCACTAGTTCAATAATAGGTTAAACTGAACCTAGTTCCCTATACCTTTTTTAAGACACAAATGACTATGAACAAATTGCATATATTACTATCCCTAATCACTACTTTAGGAATATTCGCTACCTATCACCCCCTAACTCCTCTACCCCCCAAAACAAACTCAACAGAAGACATTCTTCTAGATAGCATTCCACTCAAAAATGCTACGAACACTGTAACACATCAACACAACCATTCACACACACACAAACCAGGCGAATTTTGTGCATTTGATGACCTACAGAAAAAATATCCTCAATTCAAAAAAAAGCAAGATAGTCTTGAAAATATATTATATCGTTCCCTAAAAAGTGGACAATCGTTTAGCAATGATCGTATTATCTATACCATTCCAGTAGTTGTACACGTAGTGCATAACAATGGTGCAGGAAATATTCCATTTACGCAAGTGCAAACAGCCATTCAACATATGAATGATGCCTTCGCTAATGTAGGTTATTACAACCCTAATACAGGAGTAGATATAGAAATTCAATTTTGTCTAGCTCAACGTGATCCAATGGGCAACACCACCAATGGAATGACACAAACAGTCTCCACATTGAGCAATTTGGATAAAAATACCCAAGACCTTCAACTCAAAAATCTTATCCGATGGGATCCTACTCAATACATTAATATCTGGACAGTTGGTAATATCATAGGAGGTGTAGCAGGATATGCCTATCTACCTTCTGCACATGGTGCAAATGTTGATGGAATCGTCTTGGAAGCTGGTTATATGGGAACAAGTACATCCAATACAACAGTACTTGTCCATGAAATGGGACATTACTTAGGATTATATCATCCGTTTCAAGGAGGTTGCCCCAATAATGACTGCCTGCAAGATGGAGATAAGGTCTGCGATACTCCACCAGACAATACTACCTCTCGTCCAGCTTGTAATACGCCTCCCAATTCGTGTACAACCGACGAAGACGACACTTCTGTCAACAATCCATTCCGTGCGGTAAGTTTAGGAGGATTGGGTGATCAACCTGATTTGATCAGAGACTATATGGACTATTCCAATTTTACTTGTTATGATCGCTTTACGCAAGGACAAAAAGACCGCATGCGTTTCTTCTTGACAGGTATAAGAGCAAGTTTATTAAACTCTCAAGGTTGTGTACCTGCTTGTACCAATCCTATCAATATTGGTTTTACGGCCAGTGCCAATACAATTTCAGTTGGCAGCAATGTTACCTTCACCAATACAACTACTAATGCAACAAGCTATGAGTGGTTCAACGATGGAGTTTCTTTTGCGACTACCACCAATTCTAATGTCACCTTCAACAGTGTAGGAACTTATACTATTTTTTTGAGTGCTGATAATGGTGACCCTAACTGTTTAGCACAAGATTCAATGACGATTACAGTGACCTGCCCAGTACAAGCCGATTATGGATTCAGTACTTCTACTATTTTAGTAGGACAAAATGCTATATTTACCAATACTTCCACTAATGCTACTAGTTATATTTGGTCTATCAATGGAACTACCACATCAACAGCTACAAACCTTACACAAACATTTAATACCCCAGGTGTTTATACAGTTTGCCTAGAGGTATCTAATGGACTTTGTAATGTAAGTAAATGCCAAAATTTTTTGGTTTACTTAGATACTTTTGGTTGTGATAATGGTACTTTCCAAAAATTATATGGAGGAACTGGAGATGAAAGTATTAGACATGCTATAGAAACTCAAGATGGAGGGATTATAGGGGTAGGTTATACTACATCTTTTGGCAGTGGTGATAGAGATGGCTATATCATCAAAACAGATTATAATGGAGTAGAAGAATGGTCACTTGCAATAGGAAATTCAAATCGAGATTTATTTTCTAAGGTTATTCAAGACAATGCAAGCGACTATATTATATCTGGATATACCGCAGATGCAACCAATACTAATAAGCAGAATTGGATTATAAAATTATCTAATACAGGCTCTCTAATATGGTCTCTAAATTTAGGAGGTATAAATCAATCTCACTGTGTTCTTACTTTAGCTAATAATGGTGATTATATTATGGCTGGTTATGAGAACAATAGCACTTTAATGGTCATCACACGCATAAATAGTGCAGGAACAGTTCTTTGGTCCAAGTCCTATGATGCAAGCAATTCTGATTGGATTAACGACATTAAAGAGCTTAGTAATGGAGATTTAGTAATAGCAGGATCTACATTTTCGTCAGGAGCAGGTGCTCATGATGGAGTCGTATTCAAAACTAATTCACTTGGCAATCTAATATGGGCAAAAACATATGGTACTACATCAGATGATGGTTTAGATGCTATCACTATTGGTCATAATGGAAATATTTTGGTTGCTGGATTTACAAAAGGAGGAAGTCTAGCTAGCACGTCCAAAACACTTGTCATGGAATTAGACCTTAATGGAAATATTCTATGGACAGCAGATTATGGATTAAGTGGCCGCCAATACAGGTCATTTTCCATATCACCTTATACTTCAAACAGTTACCTTGTACACATTTATGATTACTCAACAGGAAATAAAGATTTTAAATATCTAAATATTTCAAATACAGGAGCTATTAATTATGGAAAAAGCTATGGCAATGTTTCTACAACAGAACAGGCTCGTTCCATAACACATTTAACAAACAAGAGTCTGCTTATCGCTGGAAAAGCACTAAATATCGGTTCAGGAGGGGAAGATGTTTTTTGGATAAAAACCGATTCTTTAGGAAATTCTAATTGTCAAGAAAGTATTGATGCTCCAACAAATTTTTCAAGTGTAATATCCACGGCTCCCTTCTCCTTAACAGAGACTTCTCAAACTAGAGGCTTAGCTAATTCCCCTATTCTAACACCTGTTAGTAATACAGCTAACACCCTATGCTTTTCCCCTTGTACTCAAGAAATTTGTGGCAATGGTATAGATGACAATCAAAATGGACAAATTGATGAGGACTGTACTTGTAGTAACACCTTTGTCAAAATATTAGGCGAAAGCAATACAAACGAAGGGGGACTCACCACAGTACAAACTACAGATGGCAATTTCTGGACAGGAGGCTACAAAGGTGACACTGCCCTATTAGTCAAAACTAATCCTAATGGCTACGTATTGTGGGAAGGCTCATTCAAATTCACTACACGTGCTGATATTATATTAAGTCTTCATGTTGACTCAGAAGGCTACATAATTGGTGCAGGTATGGGTGATGCAGGAACAACAGGTCGTACTGCTTTTGCATTCAAATTTGATCCTTATACCAACCAAATAATCTGGTCTAATGTATTTGATAATGATGGCTTATTAATGACCATAGAAGAAAACCCTGTCAACAATAATTATTTATTTGGAGGAGGTAGAGCAAATGCTGAAAATTCTTTATTCACTGAGCTTGATAGAAATACAGGTGCTGTAGTACTCTCTAGGCAATACCATTTAGGTACAGATGAAGATTTTTATGCTAGTACTATTCATGCTAATAACATTTATCTATCTAGCAGATTTGTACATACTAGTGGCACTGCCAAAATGCGTGCAAACATTAGCAAACTAGATATGAATGGTAATATTCTTTGGAACAAAGTCTATTTGACAGACCCAGCCAACACTGCAAGACAATATGGCTTGGGGTTAGAACTAGATGCAGATTCGTTGGTCATGGCTTATGCAGGACACCCTACAAGCACTACGATTGCTGGATTTAGAACTGGATTAGTCAAAACGGATCTTAACGGTAACTTATCTTGGGCTAGCGAATATACACTTACTGGATACAACACTGTAGGAGCCTATAATATGGCAAAAACTCCAGATGGTTATCTACTTTTTGGTTTTGCAGAAAATAGCCAAAAGGATGTTGTTTTGATCAAAACAGATAAACTAGGAAATGCACTTTGGGCTAAAACTTATGGTGGCTTAGGCTTAGAGGACATGTGCTTCAATTCTAACAATCGTATTGTAGTTACCGACCAAAATTACTATTTCTCTGCTCGCACCCAAAGTTTTGGGGGAAATGATGATTTAGTACTCATCAAAACCGATACAAGTGGTAATGTGCAAACAGGCTGTACTTTTGTTCAAGACATTCCTGTCAATACAGTATTTCTAACGAATCCCTATGAAGCTACAGTTAGTTTAACCAATACCCCTTCTACTTATACAGATGACTTGAATACCCCTAACATTACATTATTAGACCTTCCTGAACTGCAGCAATGTGAAGAGCCTTGCCAAGAAATTTGTGACAATGGTTTAGATGATGATGGAGATGGCTTAATTGATTGTTTTGACCCTGATTGTTGTAATTACTGTCCTGACTTTTATTATAATGCTTGTCCTGCTACTTGTCAAACAACACCTGTTGCCAAACCTTTTGACTTACAATTAGAATGGAGCAGCCCTAGTGTGTGGCATGAATTCAATACACCTATAGTTGGTGATCTAGATGGTGATGGCATGCCTGAAATAATTGGAAAGGAAGGGCCTTATGCCAGTCTAGCCCAATCCAACTTAGTAGTTATTGATGGTGCGACAGGGCAAGTAGAAACAACTATTAACACCAGTTTTAGATTCAAATATGGCAATGTTGGCCCTACTATAGCAGACACTGACAATAATGGCATTCCTGAAATATTTATTATGTCTAGCGAAAATCCAGCTCGACGTATATTCTCTTACGAATATGATGGGAACAATTATGTCCAGAAATGGATGTCGAATACCCAAGTGGGCGCATCCATGGGTTTTGTATTTACCTCTGAATGGAATGTGCAAGTTGCCGATTTCAATCAAGATGGAGTCTCAGAACTCTATGTTATTAATGAAATATACAATGCACAAACTGGAGAGTTTTTAGTAGATGGAGGCAACAACAATACAGGACGAATCAACAAAACCTATGGTTATGGTCAATGGGAAGCCTTGCCAGTAGCTGCCGATGTATTGCCAGACAATCATTGTGCAGACTGTAGAGGATTAGAATTGATTGCGGGTGGACAGGTTTACTCTGTTCATATAGATCCTGTCAATCCTGTCAATAACCGAATGACCGTAGAAGTAGATGCTAGCAACATAGAACGTATGGGAGATGGTTTTACGGCCATTGCAGATATGGATAGAGATGGTGATTTAGACGCTGTAGTAACTACAGCAATCAATGACCTAGATAGTGTATTGACCAATGATAGTGTGGCGGTATTTATTTGGGATATACAAACCGCTAATTTGTTGGCTCCTCCTTTTGGATTCTTAGACAATATCAATGGTCCAACCATCTCTCTGGCCAATATTTCAGATGTAGATAACGATGGGAGCCTGAATATAGGGATAACCTCCTACTCTAAATTCAAAATGCTTGAATTTGAAAATGGTCAAATCACTCAAATGTGGAATGTTGCAACCACTGATGGTTCTGGACGTACAGGTACTATTGTTTTTGATTTTAATGCTGATGGCAACAAAGAAGTGGTTTATAGAGACGAAACATTGCTTCGAATATTCAATGGTTCTACAGGAGTCACACTATTTAGCACCTCCTGTACTTCATTTACAGGCTGGGAATATCCTGTAGTAGCCGATGTTGATAATGATGCACAAACAGAACTACTTTGTAGTTGTGACAACAACCTAAGAGCCTATGGTTCTAACTCTTTCCCTTGGGTAACTACACGACCTCTTTGGAATCAGCATAGCTTCTTCAATGTGAATATCAATAGCGATTTGACCGTACCAAAAGTACAGCAAGATCATCATTTAGTTGGTAATAAAATGGAGATGAACAGTTTTCTAAATCCGCATTCTAATCCAGAGTCTGCTGTAGCCGATGCAGTTCCTACTATTGATACAATATACTGTGCAGGAGATAGCATAATTCTTAATTTCACGATCTGTAATACAGGAGATTTTGCACTATCCTCTCAAACACCTATAAGCATTTACAATGCTGACCCAACAACTTCGGCAGCAGCTACAACCATAGCTCCTATTCAGACTATAGGTCAAAATATTCTAGTAGACTCTTGTTTATCCTTTAGTTGGAAACTCCCACAAACCTTTGGTCCCTTCTTTTTGGTGGCTAACGATAATGCTTCACTTTCGCCTATTTATGATTTGAGCAGTGATTTCCCTGTTACTACAATCGCAGAATGTAATTACTCCAACAACTTGGACAGTTTTACATTCAACCCAGCCAATCCTAGCTTAGAATTAGGTCCAGATACCACTGTTTGCGAAAACGGAATTTTTGTATTTAATGCTGGCAGCGGATTTGCCTCCTATAGATGGCAAGATGGGCACCCTGACTCTACCTATACAGCCTTTACATCAGGCTTATATTGGGTCGAGGTAGTTAGTGCATGTGGAGATACACTTAGAGATAGTGTCATAGTGACCATGGATACTGTTGGCTTAGTGAGTTTAGGTGCTGATACGACCATTTGTATTGGAAATAGTGTAGTTCTTTCTGTTTTGGATAGTGCCAACTATGTTTACCAATGGACACCTAACAGCACACTTAGCTGTGATACATGTTCCAGCACAACAGCAACACCTATATTAAGCACCCTTTATGAGTTAGTTGTTACTAATAACATAGGTTGTGTATCTACAGATTCTATTATGATTATGGTAGAAAATTGTGATACCTTAATATTTACAGATACAACACTCTGTTTGGGAGACTCACTGATATTAAATGCCACAATGGGCAATGCTATAGCCTATCAATGGCAGGATGGAAGCACCGCAAGTTATTACACTGTCAATTCAGCTGGAATGTATGGAGTTACAGTTTCCTTATCTGATGGGGATTCTATTCTAGCAGGGCTTATGGTCAGTTATACCAACTGTGCAATTATTAGTTCTACTCTAGATACTATACTTTGTAATGGAGATAGCTTGATTGTGGATGCTACCAACCCCAATGCAACAGCTTATCAATGGCAAGATGGTTCAACTGCTAGTTCTTATACCATCAATACTGCTGGGTCCTACTGGGTTTATACCACCCTTACCAATGGTAGCCAATTACAAGATACTACCAATGTTAGCTATACCAACTGTGCAATCATTGGTTCTACTCTAGATACTATACTTTGTAATGGGGATAGCTTGATTGTGGATGTTACCAACCCCAATGCAACAG
>JAAEPD010000617.1 GCA_024222455.1 Aureispira sp. | reverse complement strand
GTTTTGTCCGAAACACTCAATAACGCACGTTTGATAGCAACTGTTAAGTTCATGATGATTAACTACTGTTTTTTATGAATGACTAATGGATTATTTACTTTTAGAGTGGTATACACATGTTCTGTAGGCACTTCTCTATTCTGAAAGCCATGATCCTGAACATTGATTGAATATGCTTTATATAGTTCTGGGTTGTTATCTAAATGTTGTATTAAAAATTGAGTAACACTATAGTCACGATCCGTAATAGGGTGCTGCCTTATTATAATAAGGTCCAAAATGTTAGGGTCTTCGGGCAAATCTGCTGCTAAACCACCATAAATTCGATTGGGGAGATAGAATTTAAGAGGCAAGTCCCCATAACCCAATCCAATGACATCATCAGGACTAGATGTTTCTTCTATAAATTTGACCATGCCCTCTATTGGACCCTTAAAATCTTCGTTGATTTTACTAATGTATTTAGGGAAATCACCAATAAACAGAATGATTAATAATACAAATATAGGCAGTCCAATATGAAGTTGGCTTAGCCAACCTGATAATCGACCTTTTATCAAAAATGCGAAAGGGAGTAAACCGCACAAATAACGAGGAAATGCATTTTGCATCAATAAGAAAAGTATTAGCATATTGCCTACAATAAGACCTGCAAATAGCAGAAGGGGTTTTTCTACTTTCCAGTCAAGTTTTAGGCTTTTAAAATTATTACCAAAAAAGTAAAATAGTAAAGGCACTACTAGCCATAAAGGAGCAAAAATATGAGTAAAAAAGTAAGGAGTAAAAATATTAAATCCTTCTTTGAATTTACTACCGATTTCAAAACTAGAACCATAAGGGGTGTCTATCAACCAAAGCATGAAAGGTATGCAAACTATCCACAAACCAATGGTGGTTAGGGCTACTTTTTTTAACATTTGTCGTTCAAATAAGAAGACATAGACCAAACTAACACCCCAGAAATTTAGAGCATATAAATAGTGACTATGGAACAGCAAGAAACTGCCTAGAACTAAGTGTAATAGGCCATGTTTTTTTTCTTGTATAACTGCTAATAATCCATATACTGCATAGAGCGAAAAGAATATAACTGCTCCATAATACCGAGCTTGTGTGGTGAGCAGTAGAAACATGGTATTTGCTGCAAAAAATCCTGCGGTAAACCATGCTGTTTTTCGATCCTTCCAAAGCATTAAGGATAAAAAGAATCCTAATAAAGCACTGCCTAATCCCAATAATGCAAAGGGGAGTCGAGCCGTAAAAGTGCTTTCTCCTAAAGTCGCAAAAAAGGTGGCTGTCCAATAAAATTGGAACCAAGGATGGAGTTTCCATGTATAGTTTTCTCCATACTCTTTGCCATCTTGTTGCGAGAAGTAATTGACACCATCAAAACCTTTAGGTATACCAGATTGCAGAACTGTGCGAGAGACACAAGCAGTTTCAGCCTCGTCTTGCCATAAGTAGCCATCTCCTAAGTCGTAAATCAATAAATAACCTCCAATGATTAGTATAATTGCTACTGCTAACCAATTGGACTGCAATATACTGGCTGATTTTGTCATCTTGTTTATTAGTCTTCTAGTGATATTTGAATATTCACTAACAAGATACTGAAAAACTTATTTAGTATAAAAAAATCTCTTTTTGCTATTCTATTAAACCTCTATTGCTTTTTCTTGAGCCACATGTGCTACTATATTTTTGAATATATTCAAACCTTCCCCATCTTCCGAAATACTAGGGTTTTTGCGTTTTATTTGTCCCCAGTTTGGATGATTGTATAAGCTCAAAAATGCTTCAGGGTGTGGCATCAATCCAAATACTTGACCAGTTGGGTCCGATAGACCTGCACAATCCAAGTCAGAACCATTAGGGTTGGCTGGATAGTCACTTGTCAAGCTGCCATCTGCTGTGCAATAACTTAAGCAGTTTAATTTCTGCTCTATAATGGTATTGCGTAGCTCCTCATTCTTGATGATCAACTTACCTTCTCCATGTCGGATAGGCAAAGGGAATACATCAATGCCCTTCAAGAAAGGTGTTTTGCAATCTTCTGATACCTTGCAATAGACCCAACGATCTTCAAAACGACCAGAGTTGTTGTGGCTTAAGCTCACTTCTTGCTCAAATTGCTCACCTAGATTAGGCAAAAGGCCCATTCTCACCAACATCTGAAAACCATTACAAACACCCAAGACATATTTACCTGCTTGTATGAATTGTTTTAGTTCTGCTATAAATGTTTGGCCAGAAGGCAAGGTTTTATACTTAATTTTGTTGGCCATTACTTTACCTGAGGCAATGTCATCTCCAAAAGAGAATCCTCCAGGAAAGTTGAGTATATCGTAGTTATGGATATCAAATCCATTAATAAAAATCTCATTAAGATGTACTATATCTGCGTGTGCACCAGCTAGCTTGTAAGCTGCTGCCATTTCTTCTTCACAATTAATCCCAAAACCTGTTAAAACAAGTGCCTTGACCATGATTTCTAAATTTTAATAAAAAAACGTCTAGTAAAACTCCTTTTGCTCTGCGTCTCTGCGAGAAAAAAAATAACATTATAATATCAATCCATTACTCCAAGATTCTAATAACTCTTGAACAGGAAGATCAACTACAGCTGCCCCTTTATCTTGAATATTAACTTGAGTAGCTGCTGTTACTGTTCCTAAATAGTAAGCTTGATCGCCTAATAAAACTTCAAAAGCCTCTTTATCTTCAGGACGAATAGAAACTACAAAGCGAGAATGTGATTCTGAGAATAGTTTAGCATTTAGTGGCAAGTCACCAAGAGATGCTAAGTCAACATCTACACCCAATTGACCTCCAAAAGCAGATTCTACTAAAGTAACTGCCAATCCTCCGTCCGAAATATCGTGACTAGAAGAAATTAAGCCTTTAGCATTGGCTGCCATTACTTTTTTGTACAATGTTTTAGCAACCTCTTTGTGTACCAAAGGCACATTTGCACCCAACTCGCCAAATAGGCTATAAAACTCAGAGGCACCCAATTCGTCATAAGTTGTTCCTAATACATAAACCAAGTCACCTGCTGCTTTGAATTCAGAGGTTATGGTTTTGCGAACATCTTGAATCTTAGAAGACATTGAGTATAATATAGTAGCAGGTACAGAGATTTTAACTCCATCAGCCTTAAAGTCATTTTTCATACTATCCTTACCCGAAGTCAATGGAATATCAAAATAGGTAGCCATATCGTATAAGGCTTCACACATTTGTACCAACTTCGCACATTTGATCTTTCCATCAGGATTTGTTTCTGCATTATAATCCGAATCTGGAACACAGAAGTTATCATTAATCGACCAGAAAATGCCATCTTTTTCTTGAGTATTAGGCAAAGAACCACCTGTTGAAATAATCTGACGAACAGCCTCATCAAAAGCTCCTGCCGACATTTGGTAGGCATCAATATCACCATAGCGAGGCAAAATACCATTAGAGACGGCAATACCTTCATAGCTATCAAATCCAATACGAACGATAGCAGCATCTTGAGGTGCTTTACCTTCTGGTCCCATCAAAGGTTTGATGATTGTTTTACCTTTTACTTCATGGTCATACTGACGTATAATGCTTTCTCTAGAGCAGATATTCAAACTGCCCATTAACTGCAATAATATTTTATTATAATCTAAGTCTGTTGCTAATTCAGGTTCGTGCAATTCAGGTTTTTCCCAAACTGCTTCCATTATTTTTTGAGGAACACCATCGTGCAAAAACTCCATATCTAGAGCTGCTACATGCTTGTTGTTATAACAAACCTCCAAAACACCAGTATTGGTAAATCGACCAATATCAGTCAATTCTACTTCCATGAGTTTAGCCAATGCTGCAAGCTCTTCGTATTTATCTTGCTCTGCAACAATAGTCATACGCTCTTGAGACTCCGAAACAAATATTTCCCAAGGCTTAAGACCTGAATATTTTAAAGGTACTTTTTCTAAATGAACTACTGCTCCGTTAGATATAGTAGCCAACTCTCCAATAGAAGAAGATAAACCACCAGCACCATTATCTGTACTACATTTCACCAAACCTTTTTGGCAAGCTATGATCATAAAATCAGAAGCCTTCTTTTGTGTAATAGGGCTACCAATTTGGACCGCTGACATAGGAGAGTGCTCATCAATCTCAATAGACGAGAAGGTTGCTCCATGAATACCATCTTTACCCACACGACCACCCGCAACCAAGATCATATCTCCATCATCAATAGGTTTTTCCCAAGAAGGAGCACCATGATAATCATAATCCATGAGGCCACCTGTACCACAATACACTAACGGTTTACCAGCATAACGCTCATCAAATACTACAGAACCATTGACTGTAGGAACTCCAGACTTATTGCCACCATCTTCAATACCAGAAACAACACCTTCCATGATTTGGCGAGGGTGCAATTGGCCTGAAAGTAAAGGTTTGTCATAACTAGGAGGTCCAAAACAGAGTACATTGGTGTTGAACAAAAGCTTAGCACCTCCAACCCCTGTACCCAATGGGTCACGGTTGTTGCCTAAGATACCAGTGATAGCTCCACCATAAGGATCTAGAGCAGAAGGAGAGTTGTGTGTTTCTACTTTCCAGACAAAAAGCTTGTCTTTAGTAGCTTTTACCACACCAGCGTTATCCGTAAATACTTTGACCACCCAATCATTGTTGTTGTCGGTTAGGCTAGCCATTACCTTGTCGGTAGCGCCTTTTATGTAAGTTTTGAAAAGAGAGTTTACTTTTTTAGTTTCTCCCGTTTCTTTGTTTTCGTAGTTTATCACTGCATTAAACTCTTTGTGTTTGCAGTGTTCAGACCATGTTTGAGCTAAAATTTCTAACTCACAGTCTGTAGGTTGTTTGGATAGACCTAATGCAGAGCGTTGCTCTAGATTATCTTCATTTCTATAATAATCTCTTACGGCTTTCATCTCAGCTAAGTTGAGTGCTAACACTTTAGTCTTAGAAAGATGGATAAGCTCTTCATCACTCAATTCCAAATCAATATATTCTGTAGTATCATCTACAGTCATCTGTACTTTTGGTACATAAGGTGCAAAACTAATTTTGCCCTCTTCTTTTGTTGCAAAAGTGAAATGATTGATTAGTGGATTCCCCAAAATGCGTTTAGCAATAAGCTGCAATTGTTGTGCATTAAGTTCGTTTTGGAAGAAGTAGATCTCTTGGGAGAAGATGTGTTGAGTATTTACATCTATATCTATATTCAAGAAATCGGCTAAAGCCATTTGTGCAGATGTGCCCTCATCATCAGTTACCCCAGGCAGCTTTGCTATAGCAATAGCACAAGCATAGTCCGTTGGCTGATACAGTTCATTCACTAGAATGTTGTCAGTAACTTGATCTTTGATACAGTGTTCGCCAAAGGCTTGCACTTGATCGTTGCTAAGGGCATAATTGACACTATAGAGCTTAGTACTTTGTACTTTGCCAGTCTCAATATTTAGCTGGGTTTGACATTTCTGGGCTACTTTTTGACCCTTTACGTCTCTAATGTTGGAATTTAATAGAACCTGAATCGTTTGATAAGAACTCATAAACAAAAGGTTATTAAAGAAATTAAGTTTGTCAATTTTAATAGTGGTTGTACAAACTTAAGTTCTCTAATAACCTTGTTATGTTCTATTTATAGAATAGTAAATTTCAGTTACCAGTGTTTGTACACCACGCAATTAGCATGCATACCTGCACCAACAGAAGCAAAAACTACTATATCCCCTTTCTGAATATCTTGATTAGGTAAATCACCCTTCACAATCATATCCCAAAGTGTAGGAATGGTAGCTGCCGAACTATTACCCAAAACATCTACCACTAGTGGCATGATCTCTTCTGGATAATCAGGATAGTCATACATGTTATACAAATGACGCAACATGATTTTATTCATTTTCATATTGGCCTGATGCATAACAAATTTGTCTACATCGTCTACAGTCAATCCACAGTCATCTAAACATTGTTTGATAGCTTTAGGAACCTGTTGTACCGCATAACGGAACACTCCCTTGCCATTCATGTCGATGTGCAAACCTTCTGTTTCTTTGTTGTTAGACTGACTCATCTTGAGATGGTCGGCTTCTGTAGCACAGTCAGATATTGTCAAGTGCGATAAAACGCCTACTTTTTCATTTACTTCTTCAGCTTCTAAAATAACGGCTCCTGCGCCATCTGCAAAGAGCATCCCATCAATATCATGAGGGTCAACAGCTCTAGATACCGTATCTGCTCCAACTACCATAATTCTCTTAACATCTCCTGATCTTAGGAAATAATTAGCTTGAATTAGGGCTTGTAGCCAGCTAGGACAACCAAAAAGTATATCATAAGCTACACATCTAGAGTTTTTGATCTGTAGTTTTTGTTTGACTTTGGCAGCCAAGTTTGGTAACATGTCGGTGTGCAAACCGTTTGGTAAAATATCTCCAAAGTTATGGGCTACAATAATATAGTCCAATGTTTCTGGATCAATTCCTGAGGATTCTATAGCTCTCTTGGCTGCTAGATACCCTAAGTCAGAAGTGTTGTGCTCAGGGATCGCACAGCGGCGTTCTGTAATGCCTGCCACTTCTTCAAATTTTTGAGTGATTGCAACATTGGTTTTAGGAATCCGAACAGACTTTTTATCAAAAAATGTATGAGCTAAAAAAGCTTCATTCGGAACTCGCATAGCGGGAATGTGTGAACCACTTCCAACTATTTTGGCTTGTAATAGGTGCATAACAAAAATTTTGGTTTCAAAAATAGCTACTTTCCTAAATTTGACTTAATAGGTTGCGAACTATTAAGTCAAAACTTTTGATAATCAATTTGATACACAAAAGTAGTAAAGTAAATTTAAAATCTGAAAGCAGGCTGTTACTTTAGAAAACTGCGATGTCAAAAAAAAGTAAAGACCGCCCTTGTGGACAGTCTTTGTATATGGTTAATAAGTTTTTTCTAACTTAACCTTTTGGGTTTCAATATGCATAGTTGGAGTTGATGTTGTTCGTCCAGCGACTTGTGCATTATAGTTCAGCGTTTTTGCTGTTTCTAATACTAGGTCAACTTCCGAGTCGTTTACGACCATCAACATACCATTACCCATATTCCAATATAAATAAGCCTTTTCCGCATCTACATTACCTAATTTGATTAGGTCTTGCATTACTTCTAGGGGCTCAAATAAATTGTTTAAGACTGTCCCTAATTTATTGGTTTTGAGAACACGCTCAAAATTGTCAAATATTCCACCTCCAGTAATATGTGCTATACCACTAGGGATGACTCCTGCTTCAATCAGGGAGTTGATAAATGGGGTGTATATTATAGATGGAGAAAGTAAGATTTCCCCCCACGTACTAGACGTATTATATTTTTCTTTATGCCAATTATCTCCAAATTGAGCTTGCATTATGCGACGAACCATAGAGAAACCATTGCTTCTGAATCCACGACTTTGTAATGTGATAACTGTTTGATCTGCTTTTACTTGACTGCCATCAATGGGAGACTCTAATGCATCTGGCAATGTACCAATAGCGGTAGAACACCAGTTGAAATGCATCCCATCACCATAACCACAAATTCTATTACCCAATTCAGCAATTTCTCCTCCAGAGATGCTCATACCCGAAAAATTACAGGCTTCAGTCAGTCCTTTCATGAGGCCATTGATCGTCTCTCTATTGAGTACATCTACATCTATAATGTTAGAAATACTGACAGGTTCAAAACCAGCTGTAGCCAAGTCATCAGCTACCATAGCCACTAAGTCGAAACCTAGGGTGTCATAAATACCTGTACGTTCTGCTAGTTCGATTTTGGTACCAATGCCATCAGAAGCAATTCCGATACGTTGTTTACCAAAAGAAAGCATGTTGGAGAACGCTCCATCTACTTTCAGGGCAGTTTCGCCCGCCTTGCCTTGTCGGTTTTGAAAAGTTGATTTTGCCCAGCCAAAAGCATCCTTTGAGCAAAGGTTGCCGAGATCAATGTCTAAGCCGCTGTTCGTTTGATTGGCCATATTTTGTACTAATTAAATAATTGAGTAATCGATGATAAAGCCGTAAACACTAGTTCTTGTTTAGAAAAATGAGTACCTTAGAACTAGTTATAAATGAGGTGCTTGCCTCAAATGATGGCGCAAAAGTAAGGCGTTTTTTGAGTTTTGGATCTAAAAGAGTGTAAAGTTTAAGTTAATCTAAGAAATATTCAATTAACATTAATTTAATAAGCAAATGTAAATAAGATATTGTATTTTTGCTCGCAATTTTTTTACAAGCATAAACCTGCATCTTCCAATGAAAAAATTGCTAAAAGAAGGCTTAACGTTTGACGACGTCCTTCTCATTCCAGCCTATTCTGAAATATTACCTAATGAGACAAGTCTGCGCACGCAACTGACCGAAAAATTATGGTTGAACATTCCACTAATTAGTGCAGGAATGGACACTGTAACAGAGTCAGAAATGGCTATTGCAATGGCTCGAAATGGTGGTATTGGTGTTATTCACAAAAACATGTCTATTGAGCAGCAAGCTGAAGAGGTAGATCGTGTAAAACGTTCTCAGAACTTCGTGATTACCAATCCTTTCCATTTGAGTCCAGAGCATAGAGTATCTGATGCAGAACAACTAATGTCGAGGTATCGTATTTCGGGAGTACCTATTACAGAAAATGGTAAATTAGTTGGAATCTTGACCAATCGAGATTTGAGATTTGAAACTAATTTTGAACAATTGATAGGAGATGTGATGACTAAGGAAAACTTAGTAACAGCACCTGTTGGAACTACTTTGGAGTCTTCCAAAGAGATACTGAGAAAGCACCGAATTGAAAAATTACCTTTGGTAGATGATAATTTCATGCTGAAAGGCTTGATTACGATCAAAGATATAGAGAAGGCGGCAGACTACCCTGAAGCAACTAAAGATGAGCGAGGTCGCTTGTTGGTAGGAGCAGCAGTTGGTATTGGTCCGGATACTTTGAATAGAGTAGAGGCTTTGGCTAATGCAAATGTAGATGTGATTGTGATTGATACTGCACATGGACATTCAGCTGGTGTTTTGAGGGTAGTCAAAAGCATTCGAACTACTTATCCTAATTTACAAATTATAGCAGGAAATGTAGCAACAGGAGACGCTACTATTGCTCTAATCGAAGCGGGAGCAAATGCTGTGAAAGTAGGGATAGGACCTGGTTCTATCTGTACTACACGTATTATTGCAGGAGTTGGTGTTCCTCAGATAACAGCTATTGAAGATTGTGCTGAAGCAGCAAAGGCTTACAATATTCCTGTTATTGCTGATGGAGGTATCAAGTATTCTGGTGATGTAGTGAAAGCATTAGCGGCTGGTGCTGCTACTTGCATGATGGGAAGTATTTTTGCTGGTTGCAAGGAGAGTCCTGGTGATGTAGAGTTGTATCAAGGTCGAAAATTTAAAGTATATAGAGGAATGGGGTCTTTGTCTGCTATGCAAAAAGGTAGTAAAGATCGCTATTTTCAGCAAGATCAGACCGATGCTAAAAAACTAGTGCCAGAAGGTGTTGAAGGGCGTGTTGCTTATAAAGGTGAGGTGATTGATACTATTTACCAATTGATTGGTGGTGTGCGTCAAGGAATGGGCTATTGTGGAGCTGAAAGTTTACCCGCATTACAAGCCAAAGCACAGTTTGTTCGTATCACTAATGCTGGGTTGAGAGAGAGTCATCCACATGATATTCAGATAACTAAAGAAGCTCCTAATTATTCAACTAGCTAATTCTTGAACGTAGAAAAAGCCATTGAGGGGATTTATCAACTCTTATATTCTAAAAATAAAGGGAATATAGAGCTGGCCAAAACATTGGCTCAGAATCATATGGCTACTCAAGAGCTTATAGATAACTTAGAAGGCTTGTCTAAAGAGTTGGAGAAACCTCTTGAAGAACTGTTGGTAGAAGAGTTGGATTTGTCTTATAGAATAGGTAGAGGTAACACGAAACGAACTAGTTTGCCAAATGGAATTGGACTTTTAAAAGGGCTTGAAAAGCTGAATTTAGAGAAAAATGAGCTGAGCATTTTGCCTAAATCTATCGGTGATTTAGTCTACTTAGAGGAGTTGGATTTATATAATAACAATTTGAGTGAATTACCTCAGAGTATAGCAAGTCTAAGAAATTTAAGGCGCTTAGATTTTAATAATAATCAGTTAAAGTCTGTTTCAAGTCAGTTGTTTGAATTACCTAACTTGGTTTATTGTAACCTAAGAGGGAATCAGCTTAAACAATTGCCTGAATGGGATGGGAGAATAAGGATTCTAAATTGGAAGAATTGAATTTGACAATAAACCCATTAAAGGGGTTGCCTAATGCTATAGCTGATTTGAAATCGTTGAAAGTGTTGAATGCAAGAGGTTGTAAGTTTAAGCAATTTCATAAAGCAATTTTAGGTTTAAAAAAACTAGAACGAATAGAGCTTTCTGGTTGCCCAATTGAAGAAGGACTTGATTTTTCGGAATTGAAAAACTTGAAAGAACTTTGGATAGAAAAAGGAGGTCTAAAAACTTTACCCAAAGGAATTGAGCAGTTAGAAAAATTGAGTCTTAGGGATAATAAATTTACTAAGCTTCCAGAATCTATTGGTCAAATAAAAGGATTGAAGGCCTTATATTGCTCTGGGAATCAATTAAAAGATTTACCTATAGCGTTAGCCGAATTAACGAGCTTGACAGCCTTGCAATTAGGGTATAATAGAATGCCTAAAATACCAGATGTAATCAAGAAAATGCCACAGCTAAAAGAGCTATCTCTAACTAGAAATAAGATTAGTGAAGTGCCTGATTGGATTGTGAATATGCCTGAGTTACAACAATTATCTTTGGATAGAAATAAAATAAGAAGGTTACCAGAGCATATTAATAAAATGCCTAAAATACATCAATTAGGTTTAACCAAAAATCCAATATCGCTAACAGAACAAAAACGAGTGAAAAACATATTTAGACCTTATATCGGAATTCCAAAATTTTAATCTTTTCAAACTTATTAGAACTATGCAACAGGAATTAGTCTTAGTCTTAGATTTTGGTGGACAATACAATCAATTGATTGCACGACGTGTACGTGAAGCCAATGTATATTGTGAGGTGCTGCCTGGCAATGTAGAAGCAGAACGGATTAAAGCTAAAAACCCTAAAGGGATTATTTTTACGGGAGGCCCAAGTGTGGTCTACGAAGAAGGCGCGCCAACTGTCGACCCTGCTATTTTTGAATTGGGTATACCTATTTTAGGTATTTGTTATGGTGCTCAATTGACTGTACATTTATTGGGTGGTGAAGTAGCCGCTGCTGACAATAGAGAGTATGGCAAGATTGCAATGGAAGTGCAAAATGATCATCCTGTATTTAAGGATGTACCTGCTCAAACTACTTGTTGGATGAGTCACACTTATCAAGTGAGCAAATTGCCTAGTGGTTTTGAGACAATAGCTAAAACTAAGGATTGTCCTGTAGCTGCTTTTGCTAACGAAGCTAAAAAAATATATGGTTTTCAGTTCCATCCTGAAGTAGTCCATACTCCCGAAGGAACAGCAATGTTACGCAACTTTTTGTATGAGGCTTGTAGTTGCAAGGGAGACTGGGTTATGAGTAGTTTTGCAGAAACAACCATCCAAGAATTGAGAGAGCAGATTGGAGATCGAAAGGTCTTGTGTGCGCTTTCTGGAGGAGTGGATTCTTCTGTAGCAGCTATGTTGGTACATAAAGCAGTAGGACACCAATTGACTTGTGTATTTGTGGATAATGGATTACTCCGAAAGAATGAAGCAGAGGATGTAGAGCGTATTTTCAAAGAGGAATTTGATATTAACCTAATTTGTGTAGATGCTCGTGAGCAGTTTTTAGGTAAACTAGCTGGTGTAACAGATCCTGAGACTAAACGTAAGGTAATAGGAGAGACGTTTATCAGAGTATTTGAGGCAGAATCTGCTAAGTTGAACGATATTGAATTGTTGGTGCAAGGTACTATTTATCCTGATGTGATAGAGAGTGGAAGTGCACATGCAGCAGTGATCAAAAGTCACCATAATGTAGGTGGATTACCAGAGGATATGTCATTCACAGGTGTGATAGAACCATTGAGAGATTTATTCAAAGATGAGGTGCGTGCAGTAGGTAGAGAGCTTGGATTGCCTAGCCATATTGTTGACCGCCAACCTTTCCCTGGACCAGGATTGGCTATTCGTGTGATAGGCGATATCACAGAAGATAAATTAGCAATCTTGCGTGATGCAGATTATGTTTATAGAGAGGTGATAAGAGAGGCTGGTTTGGATAAAGAGATTTGGCAATATTTTGCAGTGCTGACAGGTATCAAAACTGTAGGTGTAATGGGCGATGAGCGTACTTACAATTATACTATAGGCCTACGTGGTGTAACCAGTACAGATGGTATGACTGCTGATTGGGCTAGAATACCTTTTGAGGTGTTGGAGCGTATCTCTAATCGGATTGTCAATGAGGTACAACATGTCAACAGAATAGTGTATGATATAACCTCGAAACCACCAGCTACGATTGAGTGGGAGTAGGAGATTGAATATGAAAAATAGAATAGAGTCATGGCTAATTGCTGTGGCTCTATTTTTCTTTGCACTCTAAGTATTTAAGTTCTACTAACTGACTAAGATAATATAAATCTTGTTTAGTTTCCTCTAAGAGTTTTCTAACCTTATTTCGCTTTTGTTTTTTGATGATAAATATGACCAAAGGCATTGTCAACATAATAAGAAGAACTGCTATTGCTGTTGATAAAGAACTGGGGAGGCTAGAGATTATAAAATATAGAGCTATTACGCCAAAAAGAATGAGCACAAACAAAGGATTGTTGTCCATAGGTTCTTGTAGTGTCCTTTTTAGTTTTTTGTGGAGTTTATGAAATTTTTTTTGTCTAGGAATACTGTTGCTAGGCAATTCATATTTGAGTAGGCTGAGTTGTGTATCTATTTCTGTAGATTGCTCAACAAGTTTTTCAAGCTCTATTTTATGCTCTATTTGATGGTCAATTAGAGAACCTAGTTTTGTTAGTTTTTTATGTAGTGTTTTAAATTCAGAAGGAGTTTTTTCCATTGTTATAAGGGGTTTTCTTTGCTACTAAGATAACGTGAACTAAGGATTAGAAATTAAGCAGCTTTATGTTGAACATTAGTTAATGAAGGATAATAAATAGCTGGTTTTTTATCTAAATATTGATAGGCAATTAATCCAGCAAATAAATGAGAAAAGGCATTAATAGGCTT
>JAAEPD010000616.1 GCA_024222455.1 Aureispira sp. | reverse complement strand
TAGTTCTTCTATATAAGCTTCAAACATTATTAGTTGGTTTTTATCTGTGTTTTTAACTCTCAAAGTAACAATTTATCCCTATTTTAAATCTTGACTTTGGACTTTTCCGAAGTTTTCAAATTAAAGGTAGAAATAGATGCAAAACCAATATCTTTAGCTATACTATAATGGTCAAAATCTAAGGAGGCTAACATTCTTTTAGATTCAAGGATACGAAGTTCATTAATCCACTGACTAAAACTTTTTTGATAACAAGAGTTGATTGCCTCAGAAAGATAAGTCCTATTGGTATTCACTTTTTTGGCTAGTTTTTCTAATGTCAGTCCTTTGTCTTTATATATTTTGTTCTTATCAACTGCTTCCTCAAGTGCATTTATTATTGTGGAATAATTGGCAGAATTAGCAATCCTTGTCTTTGGATTGGAGGCCCTTTTTT
Source organism: Aureispira sp. (assembly GCA_024222455.1). GTDB lineage: Bacteria > Bacteroidota > Bacteroidia > Chitinophagales > Saprospiraceae > JAAEPD01. The sequence goes on along the minus strand of JAAEPD010000616.1, from coordinate 6,867 downwards.
CTAATTGAATAGACTTTAGCTGCTCTTTTAGTAGAAATTTGTTTTTCTCTCTAAGTAAGATTAATTGTCTAGACAAAATTAAGCAACCTACAAGCAGTAAAACGCAAAAAAATAGGAGCACTCTCTTTTTTTCTGCTTCTAATTTTAACAACTCTGCATTCATTTCTTTTTCTAACTCTTCTCGCTGAATTTTATGAAGTAAATCCATTTCAACAATTTTTTTGGATACAATATTGACATTATAATAATTGCGGATACTATCAGCTAACTTGAGGTGTATATAAGCACTGTCTAATTGTTTGCTTTTGTAGTATAAATCACTCAAGGAATATTGAAATCTAAATGCATCTAACTTAAATCCACACGCTTCTACTTTATACAATCCCTGCTGGTAAAACTTTTTGGCTGAATGCAGTGAGTCTTGTTTCATATAAATATCTCCAAGATTACCATAAGTCCTTAACTCTGCAAAAACATCTTTATTTTTTTGTATGATTTGCAAAGCCTCTAAAAAATATTTTTTTGCATCTTCTAACTTCCCCAAATAACTATTTGTTAGAGCTATATTCAGTTTTAGATACAATGAATTTCTATTGGTTCCAAGTAATTCATACTCCATTGCTTTTTCAAAAGCTTTCATAGCTTCTTGATACCTTAAAGATGCATTTAACCCAACTCCTACCCTAATTATTTTATCTTGAATAATTTCTTTAGACACCTGACTAGAATCCTCAATTAAATCTAAACTCTTTTGATATTGTTTGGTAGCAAATTCAGGATTCATAGAACGCAAAGCTAGACCTCCCATCATACTAAAATATTCAGACTGGACAACTATAGGATATGTTTCGAGTTTCGAGTTTATAACTGATAAAAGGTCTAAAGCTTTACTATTATAGCCCAACTTATCTATAGCTTCTGCATAAGCAATTGTATTCATTATTCTTAGAGGTTCTTTTTCTATGCTGTTATCTAATAATTGATACAAAGAATCTACCTCTTGAAACTCTTGATGATTTTTGTATATTTTAACGTACAGATAAATATCTAGTACTTCATTGCTTTGAGTAGCATCAAAAAGATTGATGGAGTTGTTAAGGTTTTGTGCTCTTAACGCAATAGAAAATAAAAGAAGAAAGACTACTGAAAATTTGAACATTTTTTAATTACTTATTGTGGTTTCTTACTTAACTATAATAAGCGAGTATTGACGGCTAGTGAAGAAGGACTATTTTTGTACAAATAATACTTGCATAACCTTTAATATTATAAGGGATATTGGTAGGGCAAACACATCTAAATGCTTATTGCCCAATTATGAATGACTAAATGTTTTTTTTTGAATAAAACATAGGGAAAATAAGGATCATTTATTAGGTTTTGGTGCTTAAAAAGCATTTCTAAAAGAAAACAAATAAAATTTGAGCGAATAAGACTAAAAATAAACAAAAGCACCAGTTCAAATAAATAAACTTTCAACATTTAAACCTTCAAAACTAGCAAAGAGTGGCTAAATTTCTTTTAGAAGTTTAGATGCGTTTGCACTAGGGATATTGGGGAGTATATACAGCTGTGTTGAATGAGCAATAATAACAAAATGGCTGTCATTACCTTAAGGATGACAGCCATTTTGTTATTGCAAAAGACTAAACTGATTAGGCAACCAATTCAGGCTTGAAATTTTTCATCAATTCTACCAAAAACTCAACACTCTCATAAGGCATTGCATTGTAGATAGAGGCACGGAAACCACCTACAGAGCGGTGACCTTTTACACCAGAGATACCATTAGCAGTACAATAGTCCATGAAAGCAGCTTCATGATCTTTGTTTTTGCATACAAAAGGTACATTCATCCAAGAACGATCTTCTAGAGCAGCAGTCCCTTCAAAGAATGGATTGCGGTCAATCTCTGCATAAAGCAAGTCTGCCTTTTTCTTGTTTTTAGCTTCTACTGCTTTCAGCCCACCCTGAGCTTGCAACCAACGCAATGTCAATAAACATACATAGATAGGATAAACAGGAGGAGTATTGAATGCAGAATTCTTCTTAATATGTGTTTGGTAGTCCAACATAGTAGGAATCGAACGCTCTATTTTACCTAAAATATCTTTGCGTACAATCACCAAAGTCGTACCAGCAGGGCCTAAGTTCTTTTGAGCTCCAGCATAGATCAATGCAAATTTGCTAGCATCGAAAGGACGAGAGAAAATGTCTGAAGACATATCCGCTATCAACAAAGCATCTGTTTCTGGATAATCATGGTATTGTGTACCATATATAGTGTTGTTGCTAGTGATGTGTAGATACTTAGCATTTCTAGGAATCTCGTATCCTTTAGGAATATAGTTGTAAGTAGTCTCCTTAGAAGAAGCCAAAACCTCTACATTTCCAAAATTGCTAACCTCTTTGATCGCCTTAGCAGACCAAGCTCCAGTATCAACATAAGCAGCCGTTTCGTTTTCGCCCAATAGATTCATAGGAACCATGTAGAACTGAGAACTTGCACCACCTGTCAAGAACAGCACAGCATAATCATCGCCTAATCCCAATAATGATTTGACCAATTCCTCTGCTTCGGTCATAAAGGTAGCTACTTCTTTGCTTCTGTGTGACATCTCCAAAAGAGATAGTCCAACGTTTTCATAGTTTGTAACTGCTTGAGCAGCTTCTTCGATTACAGCTGCAGGCAAAATAGCAGGTCCTGCGCTAAAATTGTGCTTTTTCATTAAAATTAGGTTTACTGTTGCTCTATCCTAGATTCAAATTGGAGTAGAGCGATTTTTCAAAAAAGGTTTATTATTTATAATACTCGTAAGTATAAACTACATATTCGACTAGTTCTTTGCCTCCAGATACATAAATAGAACAAGTTTTTTTATCACCCGACTCACTATATTCATAAGTCTCTTTTATATCAAGAGTCTTACCGTTTTTATAGGTCATTTTTTCTATCAAACGACCTTGCTCATCACGTTTGAATGTAGTTTTATTCACCAAAGGCCCCGACTTGTTATAACGTGTTAAGGTGACTGGTAAGTTAGCCTCATTCAATTCTATAGCAGATAAATACTCCTCATTGTTGAGGTGGTCTACATGTGTTTCAGTCATGGTGTGCTGAAAATCATTATATCTATAAATGATCTCATAAACCTTCTGGTTTTGGTCATCGTAGTAGAGTTCATCTGATTTACGACCCTGCATATCATATTCATACATAATAATATCTAACTGGTCACCTGTAGGCTTGTATCTGATAAGCTTGGTTACATTACCAAATTCATCATGTTCCTCAGTATAGTCAGTAATGAGTTGACCATCTGCCGTTTTCCAAAACCGTTTGATTTCGCCTTCCGAATGTGTGTAGCCGTACTGATACTTTAGCTGACCATTAAGTGTATAAGCCAACCATTTATCTTTTTTGCCCTCTTCGTTATAGTGAATCTCTGTTGATTTATTGCCCTGCTCTGCAGGTGTTTGATCTACAATTTTATAATCCCATCGAGTTTCCACTTTTACAATAGGATCTTTGCTCTTTTTTCGTTTAGGTTTCTTTTGCCCCCAAATAGCAGAGGAGCTTAGTAATAAACAGCTTACTAATAAAAGAGTTATAATATTATATCCAATGCGCATAAGCTTAGATTGATTGATTAACTAGCTAAATGATAGAGGTTGTATATAGTTTTGATCTGCTCTAAAACCATATACCTCTATATATCCTACCTGCAAAATTAATATTTCCTATGCAAGATTACAAACTTAAAGCCTTTAAGCCTTGATTAAGAATTAATTCTGAGCCAAGGATTTTTCTAAGTCTTGGAGCGTATTTATAGGCTTATCTTTTGTTTTTAGATGGAATGTATAAGCTTTAGAGGTTTTTATTTTATCAATATCCAATGCCTTGAAATCTTCTTCTGTGAATACTGCAATTTTATTTTTTGGCAAAACAGCCAATAATTGGTTAGGAACAGTTGGATCGAAAGTAAATTTATTCCAACTTCCTTCATAATACTTGATAATTGCTCGACCATTGAGCTCCGTAATCAAGAACACCGTTATATTATTATAGTCAACAGTCTGTCCAAAATCAAAATCAGCTGCCAACTGAATTCGGTTTTCATTCTTATAAACCTTATCCCAATTATAAATACCAAAATCTTGTATAGCAAACTGTCGAAGTACCTTGATCTCTTGTTCTTGGCGATCAAGTTCCTCATTTGCTTTTTTCATCCGAGAAGCATTGTATCTATTAATGATCTCCAAATCTGCCTCACTCAAATAGATATAGGTAGTAAACTCCTTATCTTTAGTATGTAAATTGAGTTGATAGACATTAGGAGGCAGCTCAGTAGTCTGTGCTAGTTTTCTTAGTTTACCCACAGTTTTCCAACAAGCATTAAATGACAAGGAGGAGGAACCCCATGATCGACCATAATCCAAAAGAAGTTGACCTTGGACATTTAGTAAATAAGAGTTTCGGAATATTGAACCATAGATATCTATATTCTGCTTATTAGATTTAGAATAATAACTATAACCTCTCAATATATCAGGATAACCTAAGCTTTGGCTAGATAAAAGTTGCCCTGTAGTTGACCATAATCTAAAAATTCCATCTTTAGACATTGTCCATACCGTATCATTAGAGACAAAACCAGAACTATTAATTAAGGAGTCAAATGCTCTAAAATCAGAAACTAAATCGCCTGAAGCACTAAAAAGTTTCTGTTGTTCTGGACAGTTAATCAATAAATGTTGCTCATCTTCACTGACAACTGGTTCCTGAATTACTTCACCCCACCAACATATTTTGTCTAAATCTATAATCGTTTTTTTGCTTTTTACACTATATATATAGTAGTCCTCTTTTTTTGACTCACGGCCTGCTAAGAAATTGGGGTTATTTCTTTGCTCATAATAATAGTCAGGCATATAATAAGCTAGGCTAGTGGTCGTGTTTGTTTTATAATTCCAAAGTTTAGTATTGTTATAATCCCCCGCTAAGTTTATACAAATAATAGGATGTCCCTTTAGTTTTTGGCAAGAAGCTGAATGTAAGTAGCCATCAACTCGTTTTTTACCTAGATGGAAATCCTTAGCAGGAGATAATATCTTCAAGTCAGTTTTATAATCCCAAACCTCTAAGCGACCATCTAAATGATGAATCAAGACTTCGTTGTCATCACATTGACCTAATTGAGAGAATTTCCCTTTTCTTTCTTTGAGCAATTCACCCTTACTATTATATATATATATACCCTTTGCATCCAAAACAGCTATATCTGAGTTTTTGGTAGCTACAAAATTTGTATAAACTCTTAATTGACCTGTTGTATAATTATTATCTTCTTCTAGTATAATGGTTTTGATAATCTCTCCTTTCAAGTTACCTATATATATAGTATCCTCCTTAAATTCCCTAGACCATGTTCTAAAAACCAAACAATCCTTATCATTTAGCAACTGAGGATTATATTCTCCTTTTATACCTTTTCCTTTTAGTGTACCATCTAGAGTATAGAAGTACATGAAGTCAGATTGATCTACCAAAAAGTAATTGAACCTATTATATCTACTATTTAAGGACTTCAAATTTTTGTGCTTACCAGTTATTGTTTTTAGATGCTCTCCTTCAAAAGACCAAAAATCTACTTGACTGCTATCTATAGTTATTATAGTTTTAGCCTCATCATAAACTAAGAAGTTGTTATAAGGAACACTAGCTAAATATTTTTGAAGGCCATACTTAGGCTTAGTAATACTCAATGCACCCCAAGGCTCTTCGCTCACCCACTGATGAGGTGCTTGAGTAGGATCAAAATAGGGTAGTGCTAATTTCCAATCTATATTAGCCAAATCACTCAGTTCTGGATAATCCTCTGTTTTGAATTTTAGTTTGAATGTTTTTAGCACATCCTTTTCCTTATATATAGGAGTAGACTTATCCGTCAATTGATTCCAACGACCAGATTTTTCATCAGTAGCATCTTTATCAAACTTATAAAAATCATATTCACCATAAACATCCGAATGGTGGTTGACCAAAAGTTGTTTGTCCTTACTTATTGAAATGGGTTCTCCATTAGCCTGTCCTTCCATTTCAAACATTCCAGCACTTTGTAAATGCTCTTCACCATATTGCATAGGAATACCTGAAGCAATAATTGCAGCAGGATTATCATAAGTCTTTATACTAAGTTTAACCTTATCTTTTACAATATTTCCATTTTTATCTACAAAAGCATCTTTCGGAATATCTACAGTTAAGCTATTCCCAAAGCGTAGAACCTGAGATTTTGTAGGATTTATCTCTATAAGTGTATCTTTTACTAGAGTTTTTTCAAAAGGAGGATTTATTTTAAAATTCTTTTTTGGGGCATCAGAGCAGCTATAAATGGTGATTAATATAGCTAATAAAGAAAGTTTGAATATTTTTTTCATGTTTTATATTTAATAATAGGTTGGAGTAGAATGGTTTAGGTTTTTTATTGGTAAAAACTTACTAAAAGGTACTGAAATTAATTTGGAAGATATAAAACTTGTCGTATATTTGCAGCCGGTTCGGACGAAAGGTCTAACCAAAAGTTGAGAGGCGACGAAAGAATAAATTAAAAAACTTTGTAAAAAGTTTGGAAGTTTAAAAAAGAGTCGTACTTTTGCAACCGGCTTAGCGAAAGGCTAGCCAAGTGTTGAGAGGCAATAAAAATAAAAATTAAAAAACTTTGTAAAAAGTTTGGAAGTTTAAAAAGAAGTTGTACTTTTGCACTCGCCTTACTGAAGAGGGGTAGAGAGAAAGGAGAAAAGGCAAGAAAAAGTTGTATTGAAATAGATGGAAATTTGGTAAGAAAATGCGGAAGCATTGAATTA
>JAAEPD010000615.1 GCA_024222455.1 Aureispira sp. | reverse complement strand
CTTTCTTCTTTATCTTTAATATACTTTTTATAATACATGAGCCTTTCGTTTTTGGTGTCATAACCTAAATTTCGAAAGGCTTTTTCTTTTTTCAAAATAAAATGAGTCATCTCTTTATTTAAGGGATGACTCATGTTTTTTGTTTTTTTAATAAAGAACAAGACTTATTGCTATAATTGTGAGTTGAATGCTAGGTGGTTTAATTGATTTGTTATCAGTGTTTTGTGTTTTTGGTAGCATTTTTTTAAGACAATATTAGACCAATATAACTGAACTAGTTTTAGACTTGGTCTCGCTTTTGGATTATAGCTAAATGTAAACAAGTTATAGGCGACTACATCTCTAGAAAAAGTTCTTGGGTATTTAATTCAACATTGAGTTGTAGTATCGATATAAAATAATTGATGGGTATTCTAAAAAAGGAGCGATCTGTGGTGGGTTTGCTCCTTTTTTATGCCCTTTTTTGACCAAGAATTAAGAGTTGTGAGTTGAATTTTAGCTTTTCTAAGAGTTTGGTAATGAGTTGATTGTGTAATTTTTGTTGCTTGGCGGGTAATTTTTAGCTTATTTTAGAACCACTATAAGTCTATAAGTTTTAGGCTTGGTCTTGCTTTTGGACTATAGCTTACCGTAAACAAGTTACACTACTATAATTCTAGAAAAAGTTCTTGGGTATTTATTTGTGCAAGTGGTACAAATACTATTTGATTTTATTCAACAAACAGAATTATGGGCTTGGGCCAAAAGGGTCTGAATTAAGTGTTAAATTTAAGAAAGAGCAGCCTGTGGTGGGACTGCTCTTTTTGTATTTTGGGATGTGTATATAAAGAGACTTAACTTAATGAATAATAAATTAGTTCAATTGTTCAAATGGCTAAAATAGATTTTTGTATCTTCATACAAACCAAATTAATCTCAGATTTACTATGTCTAATTTTATCCAAATAATTGTAGTGCTTTTACTTATTATGGAGGCTAATAGCGCTTATACGCAAAATTTTGAAATGCTAAAGTGTAAAGAATGTTTTGGGAAAACAATTGACTTAGAAATACCAAGTCAACTTGTCAAGAATCCTCAAAAATTAGACGTTGTTTTTATTCCATTCAATGAATCAGTTGAAGTTGGAGATTTGAGACTATGGTGTGGAGGTGGATTTATTCCAGAAAGAGTTGGTTCTAAAAAAGGTAAGATTACGATGTATCTTAGAGCAGGATTAATGTCAACTTTTCATGGAGATGAGGGAGAAGAATTAGGGGCCGATTATCAATATTATTCTCATTCATGGCAAGATGGGGGATCTTATGCTGAAAGAATGAAAGATTATCGCTGGCTTACCTTAGAAAAAAATCTTATTGATAAAGATAAGGCTGGAGTTAAAGTTTATATTGACAAGTTAAGTCGCCCAGATTATATTCAGTATGTAGAACATCTAGAAAAAGGCGAAGAAATTTATTTTTGGCTTAGTACTGCTGGAATTCAATATGTTACGTTTGCAGAAAAAACTATTTTAAGTAAGGTTGAAACCACTACTCGACCAGAATATGCAGAGTGGGACTCTAAAGACTATTTCAAGATCTACATATCTACTCATCCACAAAAGTCATTTTTTGATTCAAAAAAGAATGAATCCATAAAAATGAAAGGCCTTTGGGGAGCAAAGGTAACAGCTTATCGTAAGAAAACAGTACCTCAAATTTATAGCAGAAGTAAAGATATATCCCTAAGTAGAGAGCTTGGGGGATATCAACGACTTCCTAATTATGAGTTTGAAGTTGTAAAAACTAAATTAGGAGAAGGTGGAAGTATAAAAGAAGGCTGGTTTGTTATGGAAAATTTACCTAATATTCATGCTTTAATAAGAGTTAAGCGATTTAATTAAGAGTTATGGAAAATTCAATGCTCTGTTAGCATACCCATTATAATCTAATATCTAGCCTACTACATCTTAATAATTTTTCGAAGTTGAGGGCCATCTATTTTCCAAACAATTAAGACATAAACAAGGAATAAAATAGTGCTATATCCTAAAGACACAATCAAGGAAGCAGGCAATAAAGGTTTAGTATAAATATGCACAAAATAGACAGCTACAGCCAAACCAATATAGAATAGAATTTTAGCTACAGGATAAGGAATAGGATAGTATTTTTGGCCCCAATAATAGGCAAACCCTACCATAACCACATAGCAAGCCAAAGTAGCCCAAGCAGAGCCCATATAGCCAATTCTAGGAATCAATATTAAGTTGAGCAAAATGGTTAAACTCGCACCAATAACAGCTATATAAGCACCAAATTTAGTGCGATTGGTCAGCTTGAACCAAACTGCTGCATTATAATACAAGCCTAAAAATAGATTTGCTAAAAGCAAAATAGGCACTACGACAATTCCCTCACGGTAAGCTGCTGCCACAAAATATTGTACAATATCCATATAGAGCATAATCCCTAAGAATCCTAAGCTACCCACTAGTGCAAAAAGACGAGCAATATTAGCATACAAGGGTTGCGCATTTTTGCGGTCAGCATTCCTGAAAAAGAAGGGCTCCGCTGCATAATTGAAAGCTTGCGTAAACAGATTCATGAAAATAGAAATCTTATAGCAAGCACCATAAATTCCAACCTGTGTTAGCCGTTCGTTGAGCGTGCCAGGCAAATAGGCTTTAAGCAATGTTCTGTCCAATACCTCGTTGATAATTCCTGCAAAACCAGCCAAAACTAAAGGGAAGGCATACCAAAGCATTTTTTTGAGCAACTCTTTATCAAATATTGCTTGGACAGCTTGTTTTCCGACCTTTCGGAAATAGTTAGGAGCCAATAATATAAACGTAGCAGCACTAGCCAGTAAATTCGCCAAAAAGACATAGCCAATACCCATATCAGGATTAAACCAACTATCTGCACCCAGCAATTGTTTTTCGGCTAGAGTAGGCCCTAATTCTAAGAAAAATAGGATAGCTCCTAAATGTATAAAGAGGTTGAGCAGTTTTATGACTGCAAAGCGCATGGCTTTACTTTCGAGTCGAAGTAGGGCAAAAGGTAGTGCAGAAAGGGCATCAAACCCCAAGATAAAAGCAAAATAAACGATATAGTTAGCATGGTCAGGATATTCTAACCAAGTCGCAATAGGCTGTGCAAAAATCAGCAAAGTCGCCACCAAAACTACTGTACTTGCAATCAGAGAAATACTAGCTGTCCGATAGGCTGTTGGCCGATCCTCTTTTTTTGAACCAAACCTAAAAAAAGTAGTCTCTAGACGATAAGTGAATATAATCATCAAGAAAGCAGCCCAAGCATAAATATCTGTTTGGATACCCATTTGATCTGGCATGAATTTGCGTGTCAAATAAGGGGTAAGAAAGACAAAAGTAAGTAGTCTTCCTAAGATGCTACTCAGTCCATATAGAGCAGTTTCGCCCGCTAATTTTTTTAGTAAAGACATTTTAGTATGCTAATGAATTAATGTGCTGATTTGAAAAATTGAAAATATCTTTTCCTCAATAAACTCAAAACTTTTAAGTATCCAATTGATTATTCTTAATTTTATGAATCCTTTTACATTTTAGAAGTTTGAATGTTAAAGTGTATAATTCGTAATTAACTAATTCGTAATTCGTAATTGATCATGTCTGATACCATTTTATTTTCCCAAGAAGGCGGTGTAGCAACTATCACGCTCAATCGTCCCAAAGCATTCAATAGTTTTAATAGAGAAATGGCCTTAGCCTTAATCGAAAAACTAGAAGAATGTGCCAACAATAAAGAAGTTCGTGCAATTGTTCTGACAGGAGAAGGTCGAGCATTTTGTGCAGGTCAAGATTTGGCAGAAGCTACTTCAGAGACCTTTTCTTTCAAACAAGCACTCAGTGAACATTACAATCCTATTGTATCTAAAATAAGAAGTATAGAAAAACCAATAATAGGAGCAATCAATGGAGTTGCTGCTGGAGCTGGGGCTAATATTGCTTTTATTTGTGATCTGACAATTGCTAAAAAATCAGTCAATTTTACACAAGCGTTTAGTAAGATTGGCTTGGTGCCAGATAGTGGTGGTACTTTTTCTTTACCAAGATTGGTTGGGATGCAGCGTGCTACAGCTATGATGATGTTGAGTGAAAAAGTAAGTGCAGAAGAAGCCGAGCGAATTGGATTAATCTACAAAGCTGTAGAGGACGAAGAATATGCGGAAACTGTAGCTAAAACAGCAGCTAAAATGGCTAGAATGCCTACTAAAGCATTAGGCTTGACGAAAAGGCTCCTAAATGTGTCTATGTCTAACGACTGGGATACACAATTGCAGTTAGAAGGCCAACTCCAAATAGAGGCTAGCGAAACTTATGATTATAACGAAGGGGTACAGTCTTTCTTGGAGAAGCGTAGACCTGTATTTAAAGGAGAGTAAGATTGTTTTTGAATGAAGAATTAGGAATGAAGAATTTTATGATCTAAATTCTATTCCTATCATAAAGATTAGAATAAATAGATTAAAAGAAACACTCATACTTCTGAACATTTTGATCTTTAGCGATTGTAAGTAAATAGCTAAGAGAATAAGAATAATTTACAGTCTTATCATAGTCTAAATTCTAATCGTCTAATATCTAATGTCTAGTAGTATTATAAACTATAAAAAATGAAAGTAGGAGTATTAGGTGCAGGTTCTATGGGATGTGGTATTGCACAAATAGCAGCAACATTTGGACATCAAGTCGTCTTATGCGACACCAAGCAAGTAGCATTGGACAATGCACATAAAAAGCTAAGTAAAATTTTAGCTCGTTTGGTCGAAAAGGGAAGAATAGAAGCAGGAGAAGATCAAGCCATCTTAGGGCGTATAGAAATGGTAACCGATATGCAAGCCTATACCGGTTGTAATATCGTGATAGAAGCCATTATAGAAAATTTAGATATTAAAAAATCAGTATTCCAAAAGCTGGAGGATATTACAGGTGATGATTGTATCTTGGCAACCAATACCTCTTCTTTGTCTGTGGCCGCTATAGCTGCAAGTTGTCAAAAGGCTGATCGTGTGGTGGGCATACACTTTTTTAATCCAGCACCACTGATGAAGTTGGTAGAAATTATACCAGCTATACAGACTAGTCAAGCTACCTTAGAGCAAGCAAGAACGCTAATAAATAGTTGGAAAAAACTAACGGTAGTGACTAAAGACACCCCAGGTTTTATAGTCAATAGAGTAGCTCGACCATTTTATGGAGAGTCTTTGCGTATTTTGGAAGAAGGCATAGCTGATGTAGCCACTATTGATTGGGCCATGAAAGAGTTGGCAGGCTTCCGTATGGGGCCTTTTACCCTTATGGATTATATTGGTAATGATGTGAATTATATTGTAACCGAAACGGTATTCACAGCCTTTTATTATGACCCTAGATATAAGCCTGCTTTCACGCAAAAGCGTTTGTCGGAGGCAGGTTATTGGGGCAGAAAAGCAGGTAAAGGTTACTATGATTATGCAGAAGGTGCTCAAAAACCAGAACCTAATGCAGATAAGGCTTTAGGGCAACAAATTGTAGATAGAGTAGTGGCTATGCTTATCAATGAAGCAGCAGATGCTTTATTCTGGCAAATAGCTTCTAAGGAAGATATTGATACAGCCATGACTAAAGGTGTCAACTATCCTAAAGGGCTGTTGGCTTGGGCTGATGAAATCGGAATAGAAACTTGTGTAGAGCGTCTAGATACTTTGTATGAGGAGTATAGAGAAGATCGTTATCGTTGCAGTCCTATCTTGCGTAGAATGGCTAAGGCAGGACAGACTTTTTATTAGAAGAATAGAATACATTTTTATAGAAGCAGCTTTATTATCCAATAGAGCTGCTTTTAATATATTTATAGAGCATATGAACACAAAACAAAAAGCCTACAAAATAGCCAAAGAGCAAATGTATGATAACGATGCTTTCAGTCAATGGCTAGGTATTGAAATTATAGAATTGGATGCAGGTAAAGCCGTACTGCAAATGACTGTCCGAAAGGAAATGACCAATGGGTTTGATATTGCTCATGGCGGAATTACCTATTCTCTAGCGGATAGTGCCTTAGCTTTTGCAGCCAATGCTTATGGACGCAAAAGTGTATCTGTGGAAACTTCTATCTCACACACTATCCCCGTCAAAACAGGCGATCAAATAACAGCTACAGCTATAGAAGATAGTCTATCCAATAAGATCGGTATCTATAGAATAGTAATTAAAAACCAGGAGAATAAAACGGTTGCTTTATTCAAAGGAACCGTTTATAGAACTTCTCAAGAGTGGGATAATTAGTTCTAAGGTTTTTTAGTATCTTGCGCACAAAATGAACCTAGAAATGCTGTTTTAACATTAATTTTTAATCATTTACAAAACTAAGCTATGAAAAAGGTATTAATCATAGGTGCAGGACGTTCAGCTACTTCTCTTATTGATTACATGTTGGATCAAGCCGATAAGCACGATTGGCATATCACAGTTGCAGATATGTCTTTAGAGTTAGCTCAAGAAAAGGTAGAAGGTAGAGCTAGAGGAACAGCTGTTTCTTTTAATGCTTTAGACGAAGCAGAGCGTAAGCCTCATTTGGCGAATGCTGATTTTGTGGTATCTATGTTGCCTGCTCGTTTTCATATCCATGTAGCAAAAGATTGCTTAAAATTGGGTAAAAATTTGGCAACAGCATCTTATGTTTCTCCTGAACTCAAGGAGTTAGATCAAGAAGTAAAAGATAAAGGATTAATTTTCTTGAATGAGATTGGATTAGATCCTGGTATTGATCACATGTCAGCTATGCAGTTTATCAATCGTATTCGAGAAAAAGGTGGTAAAATTCATGCATTTTATTCTTATGCAGGTGGTTTAGTAGCTCCAGAGAGTGATAATAATCCTTGGCATTATAAGTTTTCTTGGAATCCTAGAAATGTTGTATTGGCAGGGCAAGGTGTAGCTAAATACTTGTATGAAGGACGTTATCGTCATGTACCTTACAACCAACTGTTTAGTGGTTCTGATTTAGTGTACGTTCCTAATATGGGCTGGTATGATGCTTATCCGAACAGAACATCCTTGAAATATAGAGGTTCATATGGTTTAGATGATATTCCTACTATCATGAGAGGTACCTTGCGCTATAAAGGGTTTTGTAAGGCGTGGGATCTTTTGGTTCAACTGGGTTTGACAGACGATAGTTACAAAATGGAGTATTCAGATGATCTAACCTATAGTCAATGGTTGAGAAGTCACCTGCCTCACAACTTAGAGCGATTTAGCAATGCTAATATGCGTGCTCAAATGGCCTCTTTATTCTTTTTGAATATGGCGGATGATGCTCTAGATAAATTGAAGTGGTTAGGCTTGTTCTCTGATGAAAAAATTCCGATTGATAATGCATCTCCAGCGCAAGTATTGCAAGAGTTGTTGGAACGTAAATGGAACTTGGAGCCAGATGATAAGGATATGATTCTTATGCAACATGAGATAGAATACACCTTAGGTGACCAAAAGAAAAGACATATATCTACATTGGTGAATTATGGGGATAATGCAGTAGATACAGCAATGGCAAGACTAGTTGGTTTGCCTTTAGCTATTGGAGTTAAGCATATCCTGTTAGGCAACATTAGTTCTAAAGGGGTAGTTATTCCTATCAAACCAGATGTATATGAGCCAGTGATGACAGAATTAGCTGAATATGGAGTCAGTTTTAGCGAAATGGAAATGGATTTGAATTCTTTTGATGAATATTTTCAGCGATAAGAATTAATATTAAATATAAACAAAGGGTAATATGATGTTAATGTCATATTACCTTTTTTTATATAAGGTTGTAGATTTTTTCATAAAAAAAACCTTTCTTTGCAACATTAAATACCACCCTCTCTCCTCCTAGATTATTTCCTAATAATCAAAATCCAAACAATTATGAAAAAAGTTGTACTAGCCAGTCTATGCCTAACTCTAGGTTGCTATTCTCCTTTATTAGCCCAAAATGTGGGAATCAAAACAGCCAATCCAATTGTAGACTTAGATGTGAATGGTGACATCTATTTACGAGGTGATGATCTGTATATGTCCCATGATAATGCAACCAATGCCAACAATGATTATATGAATTATAATGATGCCGTTCCTAATACTTTAGGTGGAGTGGGGATTTTTCATTTTCATGCAGATGAGGCTCGTGGAGCAGCTTGGACAACACCAACAGCTTCTATAAGTGCTGATGGTGGTTATTTTAGTGGGCGTGTAGGAATAGGGACTAATAACCCTTTGACTATAACTCATATTTCAGGAGGGCCTACAGGTGATCCTGTTTTGAGAATAGATGCTGATACAGATAATGCTGGAGGTGAAGATGATAATCCAAGAATAGAAATGTATCAAGATGGTGGTACTGTAGGTGTTATGATGGGTTTTTATGATGGTGCTAATAACAGTGGCAATAATTTTCGGATTGCTACACGCTATACCAATACAGATGATTGGGGGACATTTACAATAGATGCTCTTTCAAAACATGTAGGAATAGGTACGGAAACCCCTGACCAACGTCTCGATATTAATGGAGGAGGTATTCAAATAGCAGGTGCCTACGGTATTGGTTTTAATAGCGAGATTCCTGAAAATGGTAATGCAACAGGAGATCGAGCCAAAATGTATTATGATAATAATTTTTATGGGACTAATCAAGATGCTTTGCTTATAGAAAAAACAGATCAAAATAATGGTTATCCTGATGGAGGAATATCGTTTACAACTAAAAGTAGTGATAATGTAAGAAGAACAATTCTTAATCTTAGAGGAACAAGACGAATCGGATTACAAACCGTTACTAACCCTACTTATGCTTTAGAACTGCCAAACAATACTGCAGCAGGTACTGGTAGGGCCAGAGCAAATGCTTGGGTGACTTACTCTGATGGTCGTTTGAAAGACAAAAGAAAAACGATTCCTTATGGCTTGCAAACAGTCTTAAATCTTAAACCTCAAATGTACCAACATCACCATTCTACTAATGATAAAGAAGGAAATATACAAATCAGTGGAGAGTCTAGTCAAGATGTAGGGTTTATAGCTCAAGAATTGTATGAACTAGTGCCTGAAGCAGTAGAAAAGCCAACAGATGAAAGCAAAGATTTGTGGGCTGTAGATTACACTCGATTAGTGCCTGTATTGACTAAAGCAATACAAGAGCAAAATACTAAAATTAAAGAATTAGAAACACAAAACACAACTATCCAAAAACAGTACGAAGAGTTGAAAAAGGAACTCCAATTACTCAAAAAAGAATAGCTGAAAACTAACAAAATATTAAAGCGATGAAAGTAAATTTCATCGCTTTTTCTATCTTAGAGCAATCAATAAAAAAGAATCATAAATTATTACAACCATAATAGAATTATCATGAAAGAGGCATTTATAGTAGATGGAATACGTACCGCAATAGCTAATTTTTGTGGAACCTTATCCACTATTCGTACAGATGATTTGGGCGCACATGTTATCAAAGCATTGATAGAGCGCAACCCTAATATACCTTTAGATGCTTATGATGATGTCATTATGGGCTGTGCCAATCAAGCAGGAGAAGACAACCGAAATGTAGCGCGTATGTGCCTATTGCTAGCTGGCTTGCCTTGGTCTGTACCAGGTGAGACCGTTAATCGTTTATGTTCTTCTGGAATGTCGGCTATTATACATGCCAATAGAGCAATTAAGGCAGGTGATGGAGATTTATTTATTTCGGGTGGTGTAGAGCACATGACTCGTGGACCTTGGGTGATTTCTAAGGTGTCTAAACCTTTTGGTCGTGATGCTAAAATGCACGATTCTAGCTTTGGATGGCGTTTTGTCAACCCTAAAATGAAAGAACTGTATGGAACAGATGGAATGGGCGTAACTGCCGAAAATCTTGCTGAGATGTACAATATCAATCGCCAAGATCAAGATCAATTTGCTTATTGGTCACAAATGAAAGCAGCCAAAGCGCAAGCAAGTGGTCGATTAGCAGAAGAGATTGTAGCCATCAGTATCCCACAGCGTAAGAAAGATCCAATTATTTTTGATCAAGATGAATTTATCAAGACAAACACTTCCTTAGAAGTATTAGGTAAGTTGCGTACAGCATTCAAAAAAGAAGGAGGATCTGTAACTGCTGGAAATGCTTCTGGTCTTAACGATGGAGCGGCTGCAACGATAGTAGCCTCAGAAGATGCTGTTAAAAAATATGATCTTAAACCTTTAGCTCGTATAGTTTCTTCAGCAGTAGTAGGAGTAGAGCCTCGCATTATGGGAATTGGTCCAGTCAAAGCTTCTCAAAAAGCATTGGCTAAAGCAGGGTTGACTCTAGATGATATGGATGTAATTGAACTCAACGAAGCTTTTGCTGCACAAAGTTTAGCATGCACTAGAGAATTAGGTTTGGCTGATGACGATCCTCGTATTAACACTAATGGTGGAGCTATTGCTATAGGGCATCCTTTGGGAGTTACAGGAACACGTATCATGCATTCTGCTGCTTTGGAACTCCAAAAAACAAACAAGCGTTATGCACTAGTAGCTATGTGTATTGGGGTAGGACAAGGTTATGCAACCATCATAGAAAAAGCATAAAACATTAAATAAACATGTATAAAGTTGTTTTTATTCTAATAGGAATATTATCTATAGTAGCTTGTGGGAGTGAAACACCTCCAATAGAAACACCTATAGATATTGTAGATACTACTACAAAAGTGGTAGTTCCGGAGGTAGATACCACTACTGTGGACACTATGTCTGTAGATACTACTACAATCGATAGCAGCAAAATTCCTCAGCGGATAGAAAAGCCAAGTCTAACTCCTCCTCAAATAAAATTTGAACATACAGAGTATAGCTACGATACCATTACAGCGGGTGATGTTATTCAGCATGTATTTAAGTTTACAAACGAAGGAGATAAGCCTTTAGAAATAAAAAAAGTGGAGGCTTCCTGTGGGTGTACCAGCCCTGCTTACCCATTTGTGCTAATAGCAAAAGGCGAGTCGAACACGATCACAGCTAAGTTTGATAGTAAAGGAAAATCAGGTAACCAAGAGGCAACTTTGACAGTCTACACTAATGAACCTAAAGCACATACCCTGATCTTAGATGGTTATGTCAAGGAGAAATAAAATTCTAAACAAGCTCTAAACTATAGTGATTATGAAAAACTTATATATAATTATCATCCTGTTGTTCAGCCTTTCTATGGCTTCTTGCGGGACAAGTAAAACGAGTACAAAACCTAAGACCGAAGTAGCTAAAAAAACTATAAAATGTGAGTATTGTGGTACTGTAAATGGAGCTAGCAACTCTGCTTGTGAGGCTTGTGCAGCTCCATTAGGCAACTAACTAGGTATAGGCCGTTGTAAGAAAATAAAAATCAAAAACCTCCAAACTGTTGAGATAAAAGTAAATAACTTATTATATTAGAATAGAAGTTGTCTATTACAACCTCAATTTAGTATTAAATCACACTAATATATTAATCAACAAAAACCTTTAATTGAAATTATGAAAAATTTGTATGTAGTTGTTGCTATGTTGCTAGGCTTTTTAGCTGTCTCTTGCGGAACTAGCCCAGAAGCTCAAAAAAATCAGTGGAATAGTAATAAAAAACGTTTGACTCGTCTTCAAGCAGAATACCCTAACTTTAAAACGGCTCTTGCAGCTGTGTTGACTGACGCTGAAGCTAAGTGGACTAGTGCAGAAGGTGTTTCGGGAGAAGAGGCTCAAATAGAAGCAATGCAAGGTGCTAATAGTGCTGCAAGTCCTCAGTTTGTGAAAGATTTGGATGGTCTGAACAAAAAAATGGAAGATTTAAAAGATTTAATGACGGATGTACAGCAACATGTTGCTGACTATGGTGATGCTGCTGCTGCTCGTGTAGCTGCTAGCGAAGCTAATAATACTTTAGCCACAGTAGAGGGTGGTATTAGAACAGCGAGTGCTAGCGATGCAAATTCTGCAAATGCAATTACAAAAGGATGGACATCTAAATTGGAGTCTGCGAGCAAGCGCTTGAAAAAAGTGCAAGAGACTGCTCAGAAAAAGAAAGACGATAAAAAAGCTGCAGACGATAAAGCTAAAGCAGATGACGATAAAAAAGCTGCTGCAGATGAAGAAGCTAAAAAACCAATTAAGTGTGCTGGATGTGGTACAATGAATGAAGCTGGTTCTTTGAAATGTAGTGGTTGTACAGCACCCTTAGATTAATAAAGAAAAGCTAGTTTAGATTAAAAATCTAACAAAATATAAAGCATAGGACAATTACTCTTAGTAATTGTCCTATTTTGCTTTTAATTAAACAGAAAATCATACTCTCTTGCAAGAAAACAACAAACAAAAATATACTAAACTGCTCAAGCAAAAAGCTTTAGAGTTAGGGTTTAGTGGTGTGCAAATTGCAGAAGCTAAAGAGCTGACAGCTGAAGCTCGAAAGCTAGAGCAATGGCTCAACAGTGGTTTTCATGGGCAAATGCATTATATGGGCAACCATTTTGAGAAAAGGATAGATCCTCGGAAATTGGTAGAGGGTGCTAAATCGGTAGTTTCTTTAATGTATAATTATTATACCCCAAAAGTACAAGAAGACACAACAGCTCCTAAGATATCTAAGTATGCTTATGGCAAGGATTATCACTTTGTAGTCAAATCTAAGTTGCGAGAACTTCTAGAGTATATGCAAGAGGAAGTAGGTGAAATCAGTGGGCGTTGTTTTGTAGACTCAGCTCCTGTATTAGAGCGAGATTGGGCTAAACATAGTGGTTTAGGCTGGATTGGTAAAAATACATTACTGATTAATAAAAAACAAGGTTCTTTTTTCTTTTTAGCAGAACTAATTATTGATCTAGATTTAGATTATGATGCGCCTATTAAGGATTATTGTGGAACTTGTACACGCTGTATAGATGCTTGCCCAACCAATGCAATCAACGAAAATGGTTATTTGGTAGATGGGAGTAAGTGTATATCCTATTTTACTATAGAGTTGAAAGATGAGCTCCCTCAAGAGCTAAAAGGGCAGTTTGATAATTGGATGTTTGGCTGTGATATTTGCCAAGATGTATGTCCTTGGAACCGATTTTCTACTCCCCATCAAGAACCTGAATTTGATCCTCACCCTGACTTGTTAACTATGTCTAAAAAAAACTGGGAAGATATAACAGAGGAGGTATTCCGAAAGGTGTTTAAGAAATCAGCAGTTAAACGAACTAAGTACAAAGGATTGCTTCGGAATATTAAGTTTTTGAAAGATTAACAAAAAGATTGTAATATCATAAAATAACGTGAACTAAGGATTAGAACAAGGAATAAAAGATTGATTTGTAAAGTTTTGTAAATTCGATTGGTAGAAAAAAGCTAAAAAGAGTAAAACCAGTCTGTATGAATGTTCAATTTACAGAAAATAAGCTAATAAAATTATACATCGAGATAGATGATTTGTTAATAGCCTTTAGAAATTATCAAGCAAGAGAAGGGT
>JAAEPD010000614.1 GCA_024222455.1 Aureispira sp. | reverse complement strand
GCAAGAGCTTTCCCTTTTGCATGATGCCTACCTACTAATAGAAGGAGATAGGATAGTGGACTTTGGACCAATGGATACATGTCCAGAAGATGCAGATAAACTCATAGATGCTACAGGCAGAATGGTATTGCCTTCTTGGTGCGACTCGCATACACACTTAGTTTTTGCAGGAAGTAGAGAACTGGAATTTGTAGATCGTATCAAAGGATTGAGTTATCAAGAAATTGCACAAAAAGGAGGCGGAATCCTCAATTCTGCCAAGCGTTTGCAAAATACGTCTGCCGAAGAACTCTTAGAAAGTGCCTACCAACGATTATTAGAAATTCAAAAACAAGGAACAGGTGCTGTAGAAATAAAAAGTGGTTATGGCCTAACCGTAGAGAGCGAACTCAAGATCTTGAGAGTGGTACAGAAGCTCAAAACCATGACCAAAATGCCGATCAAGGCAACTTTTTTGGGGGCGCATGCAGTTCCTGCCATTTACAAAGAAAATCGAAAGGCTTATATAGACTTAATCCTCAACGAGATGTTACCACAGATAGCAGAAGAAGGATTAGCTGATTATATAGATGTATTTTGCGAAAAAGTAGCCTTCTCTGTTGCCGAAACAGAGCTACTCATGGAAGCTGGAGCTAAATATGGCCTAAAACCCAAGATACACACCAATCAATTTAACTGTATGGGCGGTATACAAGCTAGTGTAGCACATGGAGCCATTTCTGTAGATCATTTAGAAGTGGTGAATGATGAGGAGATAGCTTGTCTATTAAACTCGAATACTATCCCTACCTTACTACCATCGGCACCGTTTTTTATAAACGACCATTACCCACCTGCTCGTAAGATGATTGATGCAGGTTTGGGAGTTGCATTAGCTACTGATTACAATCCAGGAAGTACACCATCTGGACGAATGCCTTTAGTCGTTTCTTTGGCCTGTATCAAGATGCGCATGTTGCCAGAAGAGGCCATCAATGCCGCTACCCTCAACGGAGCTTATGCAATGGAACTGCAAGATGAAGTAGGCACTATTACCAAAGGTAAATTGGCCAACCTTATTATCACTAAACCAATACCATCTTTAGCTTATATTCCTTATGCTTTTGGTAGCGATGTAGTTGATCAAGTAATGATAGCAGGTGAGTTGAAATAACGAAAGAATGTCTAAGTTCTATTTGTCTAATTTCTATCAATCAACATCTAATGAAAATAAAGGCAGACCCTAGAGTCAAAAGCGTTTTTGATAACTATCCTGATCATATACGCCCCAAGTTGATGAACCTTAAAGAGTTAGTCCTAGAGGCGGCTAAAGAAGTAGAGGGTATAAAACAACTAGAAGTAACCCTAAAATGGGGTGAACCTAGTTTTTTAGCAAAAAAGGGGAGCACAGTTCGGATAGATTGGAAAAAAAAGACTCCAGATCAATATGCTATTTATTTCAAATGCACAAGTAAGCTCGTGCCTACCTTCAAAACACTCTATGCAGACACCTTCACTTTCGAAAATAATAGAGCCATTTTGTTTAAACTAAACGATAAGATTCCCACACAACAACTTAAGCACTGTATTACACTTGCCTTGACATATCATAATGTCAAACATTTACCTAATCTAGGCGCAGAGCAAAAAGATGAAGGCTAAGTAATAACACTCATCAAATGAAATGACTGCTATCATTGTTTTTACCTATAAGATTCAAGATTTTAGAATTGAAGTTCTATCGTTTTTTAATCTTATAATTATAATAAAAACTCTTATGATGAAGCAATCCATTAACCTGATGTTTATAGCCCTATTTAGTTTTTTTGTGTCTTGTAATACAGCACCAGATACACCAAAAACTAAAGAAATACCAGAAGATGTAGTTGTGAAAGGTGAAAACACTCCTGATGCAGAGGAGCTTGAAAAAATAACAGAACTAGAAGAGGTGGACAAAGAATCTACTCTTAATTTAGAACTAGAAACACTAGAATCAACTCTAGAGTCAACAGCACCAATACGAACAAAAAACAATACAGAAGAGGCTTCAGATACAGAAACACCATACCAAAAATGTGTACGTCGTTGCAATCAAAAAATGGGCGATTCACAAAAGAGTGATGATATATTGGCAAGGCAAAAAGCAGCGACAGCCAATGAAAAATGCATGGAAAACTGTGATAAACTCCTTGAGGTAGGCAACAAATTTCAAGAATGTATTAAAAATGCCACAACGGAAGAAGAGAAAAAGGCTTGCCGCCAAAATTATATGGATAATCGTCCTTGGAATGACTAGTCATGCTTGAAGATAAAGATTAAAAAAGGCTGCCTAAACAGGCAGCCTTTCTATTAGAGTATTTCTAATCTTTTTTGCAACGAATTGTAGCAGCATGTTTGTCAGCCGATTTAGTTCGAATATCTAACCGAAGTTCTGCTTCTCCATCATCAGATAGATAAAAAGTCCATACATATTCAGGATCAACAGTGAAATACCAATGAATTTCTTTTGTACTTGTCCAATAGTGAGAAAATTCTTTCATTAATCCCCAACTCATTTTTTGCACTCCATTTTCCAACAAGCCATTAAACCCCATAAGGTTAGTTGGCTTTATTTTTAATGTACTAGTGTGTTCATCTCCTTTATTTGTGATAAAATGACGTCCAGAATGTGGACCACCTGCATAATCGATCAAACTTTGATACTCTTCTTTTGAAGGCAAGTGCCAACCTGCAGGACAGACTTCTTCAGTCACTGAATATCGATATAAAAGGCCTCCACTACAATCGTCATTTTCTTTACCCATACAAAAGTATGTACCTTCTTTAGATTGGTAACGAAGATCTTCTGCCATCCAAGTGTCATTATCAATAGTAATAGTTTGGTAAGTATTGTCATCACGACTATCAGTAAACGAGCCTTTCTCTACAGAGAACTCATCATGTCCTGTTTTTTTAGGATAATAATGGTGAACACCCCATTCTCCTATAATAACATAATAATCGTCAACAGGAAAAACAAGGTCATCCGAATAACCAGAGTTGAAATCGATGTCATTAGGAATAGCATGGTTGGAGTGGAGTGCTGAAGTTGTACGTTTATAAGCATCATAAACGTAACCACTGTTATCGTATTTCATTCCAATTCCAACGATTTTTTCTCCAACCACAAAATTTAAATGTGTATAAATATCTCCAAAATCTACCTTTTCCCACTCATCTTTACGAATATCATAAATACATTGCTCTTCAATTAAATAGATTTTATCCTTACCTAATGGTTTATGCACAAAAGTATAGCCTTTATGATAAGGATTGTCAGCCATTTTTCGCCAAGAATTTGTTTCAGGGTTAAAAATAGCTCCATCACTGAAAGACCTTTCCTTGCTAAAACCTGTTGCACCACAAGATAGCACTACCTCTCCATTAAGAACGTGACAGGCAAGGTCACTTCGAGCACTAATAAGGTCAGTACCAGCAACTTTTCGCCAACTATTTGTTTCAGGATTATAGAGCCATCCATCATTATAATGCTCATCTCCTTCATAGTTTTTCCCGCCCCAAAGGAATATTTCTTTACCAGTCCAAGCTAGTCCTGGGCTATATAGAACTTTGGAAGGTGCATTAGAAGTTGAAACTCGTGTCCACTTATTTTCTTCAAGATCATAAAATGCGCACCTTGAACTCTTTTTATTCCACACAAAAAGATAGCGACCTGTCCAGACATGATCAGTAGCAAAACTAGAAAGTGAGGTTGGAGGGCTAGGCATTTTACGCCATTTGTGTGTTTTGGGATTATAAAACCAACCATCAGAAAATAGCATACCATTGCCCTTAGAATAGTATCCTTTAGCACCTCTATCTTTAAAATACTTTTCATCCTCGACAATAGAACCTCCAAACATTATAATTTCTTTGCCAGTCCAGCCCATCGAGAATTCTTCGCGAGGACAAACACCTTCAGGATACTCATAGGTTTCCCAGACACCTCTCTCTTCAAATACTTCAGTGTTTTGAGCAAAAATATGGCCTGTAAATAGTAGAATAGCGAGACATGAGAATAGTGATTTGTACATAATTGTAAAGTTTTGGGTATAGTGTTAAAAATAAAAGATCTATATCTAGTTAAGATATAGATTGTCTTCTTGAATGCAATAACAATCAATGTTCTAGGTAGATAAAAAACAATTAATATACCAAAAAGATATATTCGTATTTGCAGTAATCTATTTTTGAGAGGAATTAATTCATGATTCCTAATTGAAAAAGTAGCCAATTACGTTCAGGCAAATGCTGCTCTTTTTCTATAGTTTCAATAAGTTGCAAGGTTTTTTTTCTATCATGAAAGTTATGGTTGAGCAGTTTTTTACTGTATTTAATAAAATTGAGATAACTACGCTGTAAATACTCACTCAAATCCTTTTTGTGGCGTTGTATATAAATCCGAAAACTCTCCAAAAGGGCTTCCAAAGCACTTATTTCTTGCAACTCATAATAGATCTTTAGCAGCGTAATTCGAGCGCCCATCCAGATAGATCGATCAGACAATCGAACATCCAAAAGCAATTGCATAGCCTGCTTATAGTCCTTTCGAGCATAATGCCATTTTGCAAGATTATAGTTTTGATAATCCGCTCTATAAGGTAGGTCTAGCAAAGGAGAGAATTCATGAATAAACTCCTGTACCCACTCAAATGCATCGACTTTTAGCCCAATAGTCACAATGTTTTTGAAGGTAAACCTCGAAAACTTTCCTTCTTCCAAGAAAATATCCTTTTCCAAGCCCATTTGATAAAGCTCAAACAACTCTTGAGCGAAGTTCTCGTCACCCGTATTTAAGCGCTTAATCCCAAAATTAATAGCCAAAAGATAAATATCCCGCAATTCTTCGGCAGGAAATAGAGAAGCATGTTGTTGCAAGTTCTCTTTCAATTTGAAAAATGCATCACTATTATTAGGATCAACCAAAGCTTGATAGCTATAGTAATAAACAGAAATCGCAGGCACATCAATCAAGTCACGTTGCTCTACACATTTCAATACTTCTAAGAGTAGTTCATGTTTATACTCAGCACCAAAAAATGCCTCATGTGTCAGCCCAATTACACTCAGTTTCAGCTTGTTAGCTAAGTAGTAAATGTCGAAGTTGTCCAAAAGAGCTTGATAATCATCAACATAAGTCCTTTTTATCTGCTTATTGAATAGATATTCTTCTGTTTTTAGTTGATAATGCTGATGATAGTAATCTGCATTTTTATGAGGAGTTTTTTCTAAAAGTTTAGTACTCTGTGTGATAGTGTTATTAAAAGCTTTTTGTAAATTCTGTTTGCGATAGACACTAGCCAAAGCCAATTGACTAGGAACATCCTGATTTTCTAGACTTTCATAGATTAAAAATTTGTCAACCAGCTTCTGTAAATAAGACATTAGATTACGAACCTTCTGAATAGATATAGGCTGTTTAGGATACAAATATTGATGTGCTTTTTCGTAGCTACATCTACGATTTGCCAAGACATAATCAAGTAGCTGTTCAACTGCTTTATGCTGATTGTGATAAGGCGATTGCACAAATTTTTGCAATCGATTTAGCTGTTTTTTAGATAAAACCCTAAAAATTTTAATCAATTTGCTGCTTTGCATATGTTATTTAGTCTATGAAAGTTAATTTAACTTGTTGTTTGTTAGGGTTTTAGTTTTTGTTTATTATCTATAAATATACTACAAAGTACTTGTTAGACCATAGATTATGTTACATTTTTGTAGAGTATTATTCTGTTAAGAACATATTTAAAATTTCATATTAGTAAATAAGATAAATTTAAATATGTTCTAAGCTTAAATCATAGCAGAATATAGAACTTAAAAGATTCAGCGAATTAATATAAAAAGAGAACTATGAACACTTTTACCAAATTGATATTGACAACCTTATTGTTGTCCTTAGGTTTATTCCAAGCTAATGCAACACACTTTGCAGCAGGCGATTTGAGTTATACCTGTTTGGGTAGTAATCAATATGAGATAGTCCTAAAAGTTTATACAGATTGTAGTGGGATAAACCCACCAAGTCAAGCAATTATCAATCGTAGTTCGGCTACCTGTGCCACTAGCGGAACTTTTGTTTTGCCAACAATTTCCCAAAATCAGGTGGGGACAATTTGTCCAAGCGTTCCAACTAGTTGCAATGGAGGAACAGCTCCAGGGTATCTTGAAACTATTTATAGAGGAGTTGTTACCCTCCCTGCAGGTTGCCCAGATTTGCTATTGACTTACAACCAATGTTGCAGAAATAATGCAATTACTAATATTGTAAGCCCAGGCTCAGAGTCTTATTATATAGATGCAATGGTGAATACAAGCTTGTGTAATAGCTCTCCAGAGTTTGCTAATATGCCAGCCCTCTTTGCTTGTGCCAATACACTTACTAGTATTACACATGGTACTATCGAGACCGATGGTGATTCTTTAGTTTATTCTTTGGCTAATCCTCTAGGAGGAACAGGTGCTCCAATTGCTTGGACAACAGGTGCTACTCCATTTGTATTGACAGGGGGGCTTAATTTTAATTCAGCAACAGGCCAAATGACCTTCACTGCAAATGGTTTGCAAGTGCCAGTTTTGGATATAATTGTAGAAGAATATAGAAATGGTACCTTGATCGGGTTTGTACGTAGAACTATGCAAATGCAATTTATTAACTGTTCCAATGCTCCTGCCGAGCTCAAAGAAATATGGGTAGAAGATGCCACCGGAACTATGCAGTCTCAAGGGCTCAACAGTACATTTACTCTTTGTCCTGGAGAGGATTTACATTTTCAGTTAAATGTAAGTGATCCTAGTGGTACCAATGATTCTATTAAAGTTCATCAAGCACAATCTACCATTTTAGCCAATTATCCTAATGCACAAATCACAACTATTTATCCTGTGCAAGGAATAGTCGATACTGCTATTATAGATGTATTTATACCTAATGCTAATTTAGGTGGGTTTGCTATAGGCCTTTCTGATAATGGGTGTATGTTAAGTAGCATTTCTAGTTATGGTTTTAATATAGAAGCAGGTTTGAACTGTGTGAACATTTCAGGAACAGTAGCACACGATACCAATAATAATTGTGTAGTAGATGGAGCCGAACATCGCCTAAGCAACTTCATAGTCTTGGCTCAAAAAGGTAGTTTTTCTACCTATACACTCACTGATGCTAATGGGAATTATGCGTTTGTTTTGGATACAGGAAATTATAATGTGACACTTATTCCCAACAATCTCTTGTGGCAACCTTGTCAATCAACAGTAAGCTCTAACTTACCAATATATGGTTCTAGTGCAACTACTGATTTTGCAGTGGAAGCGTTAAGTGACTGTCCTTATATGCAGGTAGATATATCTACACCAATGTTAAGACGTTGTTTTAGTTCTATCTATAACATAAGTTATTGCAACTTAGGAACAATAGATGCAAATGGCTCTTATGTAGAAGTGACCTTAGATACCAACCTGATAGTAGACAGTACGTCTATTCCTATTGCCAGTCAAACAGGGAATGTATATACCTTCAATATTGGGAATGTAGCTTATGGAGACTGCGGTATGTTTAATATTTATACTCGGTTGAGTTGTGACACCTCTATTGCCTTAGGACAAATACATTGTACTCAGGCACATATTTATCCAGATACTATTTGTATTCCTAACCCTTCTTGGAATGGTGTGAATATAGATGTAGATGCTACCTGTGAAGGAGATTCTGTCTCTTTCGAAATCCGAAATATAGGAACAGGAATGTCTTCAATGCATAGCTATTGGGTGATCGAAGATGATATTATTTATCATAATGGGACCTTCCAATTAGGAATGGGGGGTAGCAAAATTATTAAGTTCCCTGCCAATGGAGTTACCTATCGTTTAGAAGCAGAACAACCAACTGCACATCCTTGGAGCAGTTTAGCTTCTGCTACTGTCGAAGGTTGTTCACAAGGCCCATTTACTACTGGATTTGTCAATATCTTTTCACTCAACGATCCAGCACCATATTTATCTATAGATTGTCAGCAAAATGTAGGTTCTTATGACCCCAATGATAAACATGCTTATCCAGAAGGTTATAGTACACCACATTACATCAAGCAAAACGAAGATTTAGAATACAAAATACGTTTCCAAAATACAGGAACAGCACCAGCTTTGACAGTTGTAGTGTTAGATACATTATCAGAATATTTAGATATTACAAGTGTACAGCCAGGAGCTGCAAGTCATCCGTATACTTGGCGTTTGATAGGCGAAAATGTAATAGAATACAGGTTTAACAATATCAATTTGCCAGATAGTAATGCCAATGAAGCAGCTTCGCATGGGTTTATTAAATTCAAAATTAAGCAAGAAGCAGATAATCCATTAGGCACAGTTATCTATAATGATGCAGCTATTTACTTTGATTATAATGCACCAATTATCACCAACGAGACTTTCCACACCATAGGAGATAATTTTGTAACAGTCCTAATTACAGGTACAGAAGATGTCTTAATAGAAGATGTAGAAGTGAAAGTTTATCCAAATCCATTCACAACGCAAGCTACTGTAGAAGTAGAAGGTGGTGATTATCAAGATTTAGAATTGGTTGTTTATGATATTACGGGTAGAGAAGTTGCACAGTATCAAACAACAGACAATAAGATTCAAATACAAAGAAATAACCTATCTCAAGGTGTTTATATTTATCAATTGAAAGGCAATAGAGAGTTGATCAATACAGGTAAATTTATCATCAAGTAAGCATATTTTCAAACCTAAGTATATCTTAATTTGAACTGACCCTTAGCAATCCCTATTGCTAGGGGCTTTTTTGTGGACCTAAACTTGCTATTTTTTATCGAAGTTTAAATGAGCTTAAACTCTAGTTATAGTTGAGTTCTTGGAATATGTGTAGTTTTATTTTTACGAAAGTAGAAAGAAAATGTGTTTTTGATTGGGGAGTCATTCAGCTAGTTTTGGAAATAGCCTTACCCCTTTATCTATCCATTTACTAAAATACACGAACTATGAACTTAATTAGAGGAATGATTTTGACACTATTGATACTTTGTGTCAGTGCAAGTATTGTCCACGCTACTCATGCAGCTGGCAGTGATTTAAGTTATGAACAAATAGGGCCAAATCAATATCAAGTTACCCTAAAGTTGTATAGAGATTGTTCTGGAATTAACCTTTCAGGAACTCAGCCTCTTTATATAACAGATACTTGTGGTATGACTATGAGCATCCAACTCCAACAAATTAGTCAGCGAGATATTTCTACCGCTTGCCCTTCAGCAGGACCTAATAGCTGTAATGGAGGAACTGTTTTTGGGTATGAAGAACGCATTTATCAAGGTGTTTTTGGTGTAGCACCTGTGAGTAGCTGTACAGAGGTAAAAATAGAGCATAGGCTTTGTTGCAGGAATGGAGCAATTACAAATATTGCTGGTGCTCCAAACAATGAACAGTTAGTAACCAAGGCTATTATTTACCGAAACGTTTTAAGTAATAGCTCTCCTGTTTTTATAAGCCCTCCTATTGGATATTTTAAGGCACATGTTCCTATTAATATATCATTTGCGGTAGTAGACCTTGAAGGAGATAGTTTAGCTTATTTTATTGATAACCCTATAGGTTATTCTTCAAATATGACAACTTCTATTCCTTGGTTGTATAATGATGTTTTTGATTCTCTAACTACCTATACTTTTGATTCTACTACAGGACAGATGGATGTGACATTTTCTAGTGATCAAGTTCCTGTTTTCGATGTTGTAGTAGAAGAGTATAGAAATGGTTTTAAGATAGGCGAAACTCGAAGAAGTATGCAATACTATGTTGTTACAAGTCCTAACTCTGGTCCTGTTTTAGATAGTGTTTTGGTTTATGATAATAATGGGGCTTTGCAAAATCAAGGATTGAATACCATCTTTGAATCTTGTCCAGGAAGATCATTGCATTTTCAAACTCATTTTAGTGATTCTAATACATTGGACACGGTACTGATTTATCAGCAGGTATCAACCTTATACAGTCTCTTTCCTGATGCAGTTGTTTCTCTTAACTATACAGGCTTAGCTAAAAATATAGGCTATCTAGATGTGTTTATTCCTTCTGTCAAAACAGCAGTGTTTTCGATAGGCCTAACAGATGGAGCTTGTCCTTATCAAAATATTCAAAGTTATAGTTTTAATATAATACCTGAACCAAGTTGTAATAGTGTCATTAGGGGGAATATAGCTCATGATAATAGTGGTTTTATGCCTAATTGTTTGATTGATCCAAATGAGCCTAAACTTGCAGGGTTTATTGTTCTTGCTCAAAAAGGAGGTTTTACAAGCTACACTGTTACAGATACCTTGGGTAACTATAGCATGACTTTAGACACAGGTACTTATCAAGTTCAAGTTATTCCGAGTACAGCTATTTGGACTTCCTGTCAAGGAATACAGACCGTCAATTTACTTGCAAATAATACTGCTATTGTAGACTTTCCGATGCAAACAACTACTTATTGTCCTTGGATGCAAGTAGATATTTCTACAGGAGTTCTTACTCGATGTTTTCCTGCAGTCTATAATGTTCAATACTGCAATTTAGGTACATCTGCTGCTGTAGGCTCTTATGTGGAAGTTACTATAGATAGTGGTTTGATTGTAGATAGTACTTCAATTCCAATAGCCAGTCAAACAGGGAATACATACACCTTTAATCTTGGA
Source organism: Aureispira sp. (assembly GCA_024222455.1). Taxonomy (GTDB): domain Bacteria; phylum Bacteroidota; class Bacteroidia; order Chitinophagales; family Saprospiraceae; genus JAAEPD01. The sequence goes on along the minus strand of JAAEPD010000614.1, from coordinate 15,058 downwards.
ACAGTGAATTATAATGATTGTGGCTCTTTTTATATTTATACAAGAGTAGGATGTGACTCAACGGTTAGTTTGGGGCAGACGCATTGTGTAGAAGCACATATTTATCCAGATGTTGCTTGCACCTCTAACCCCTTGTATAGTGGGACAGATATTAATCTGTCTGCGAGTTGTGATGGGGACTCTGTTAGTTTTGAAATAGAGAATACAGGTACAGCTATGTCCAATCCGCTCAGTTATCGTTTGATTGCTAATGATATATTGGCTTCAGTAGGTTCTTTTCAGTTAGGAATGGGAGCATCTCAGGAACTACAATATCCTACCACAGGAGCAACCTATAGACTAGAGGCAGATCAGGCACCATACCACCCTTGGTCAACTATTGCTTCAGCTACTGTTGAAGGTTGTTTTAGTGGCCCTTTTCAGACAGGCCTTGTTAATATCTTTTCGCTCAATGATGCCGCTCCTTATGTATCTATAGATTGCCAAGAAAATGTGGGAGCTTATGATCCTAATGATAAACAAGCATATCCTGAAGGTTATGGAAATTTGTACTATATCAAACAAAATGAAGATTTGGAGTATAAAATACGTTTCCAAAATACAGGAACAGCACCGGCTCAAAATGTAGTTATTCGAGATACTTTATCCTCTTATTTGGATATAACTACAGTACAGCCAGGAGCATCTAGCCACCCATATACGTGGCAATTATTGGGTGAAGATGTAATAGAATATCGATTTACTAATATTATGTTGCCAGATAGTAATTCCAATGAACCAGCTTCTCATGGGTTTATTAAATTTAAACTAAAACAACAAGTTGACAATCCTTTAGGAATGGTTATCTATAATGATGCAGCGATCTATTTTGATTATAATGCACCTATTATAACCAATGAGACCTTCCATACTATAGGTGATAATTTTGTAGCAATGGTAATCACAGGTACAGAAGAGGTATTGATCGAAGATGTAGAGGTGAAAGTTTATCCAAATCCATTTACAGCACAAGCAACCCTAGAAGTAGAAGGTGGCGATTATCAAAGTTTAGAATTAACCATTTATGATATTACAGGCAGAGAGGTAGCGCAATATCAAACTGGAATTGGTAAAGACGCTATGCATAGCGTCTCAACAATTCAAATACAGAGAAATAACCTGCCTCAAGGCGTTTATATTTATCGTTTGCAAGGTGATGATATCTTGATTAATACAGGTAAAATTATTATCAAGTAAGTAGACTTTCTATACGAGCTGCCCTTAGTGATTTCTATTGCTAAGGGCTTTTTTATGTGTGTAAACTTGATGTTTTTTTTCGAAAGTAAAATTGTAGTAAATGCTGATTTAATAGAGTTTTAAGGGGAGTGTAGGTTTTGATTTTAACGAAAGTAGAAGGAAAATGTGTTTTTGATTGGAGTGTCATTAAGCTAATTTAGGAAATAACCTTACCACTTTATCTATTTACTAAAACTCCTTAGATATGAATCTATTTAAAATACTCCTTGTTGCTATTATATTGCTTTTTAGTAGCATAACTGCCGTTCAAGCCACTCATGTGCTGGGAGGTGATTTGAGCTATGAGCAAATTGGACCTAACCAATATGGGGTGACTCTAAAGTTATATAGAGATTGTAATGGAGCTCATATGCCAGGGTCTAGGTCTTTACATGTTTATTCAGACTCTTGTACAAGCGTAAATTTTTCTATTACTCTATCTAGAGTAAGTGTTCGAGAAATAAATATGACTTGTCCTTCTTTAGGGATGGCAGGAACTGCTTGTAATGGTGGGAATGGTTCTTTTGGCTATGAAGAGCATACCTATAAAGGGATTGTTTTGTTGCCAACAGCTTGTCCTCATATTGTTTTTGGAGCAGAGCTTTGTTGTCGAAATAATGCAATTACGAATATTACAGGAAGCCCGTTATTTGCTGTAGTAGCTACCTTAAATACTACAGCAAACAATAGTTCTCCTAAGTTTACTAATGTTCCTGTTATATATATGAGTACATATGAACAGATTAATATTTCTCATATGACTATTGAAGCAGATGGGGATAGCTTAGTTTATTCCATAACTAACCCACTAAAAGATGCAGATAATATTAATGATAAAATCAATTGGATAACAGGAACCTCTCCATTTGATAGCAGCACTACCTATGCTATTGATTCTACTACAGGCCAAATGACTATGCATTTTGTCAATGCTCAAATTCCTGTATTTGATATTTTAGTAGAAGAGTATAGAAACGGTGTTAAGATAGGCGAAACACGAAGAAGTATGCAGTATCATATTTTTAATAACCCGAATAAAAGTGCTCAGTTGGATAGTGTTTGGGTTTACAATGACAATGGAGTTTGGCAAAATCAAGGTACTAGTACTACTTTTGTAGCTTGTGAGGGAGAGCCTTTACATTTTCAAATGTATTTGAGTGATACGAGCTTAACGGATAGTATATATTTTCATGAGCAATCCTCCACAATTTTAGGACTCTATCCTAATGCAATCATCAATACAAGCTATATTGGAGGAGCCAATCATGCTATCTTAGATATCTTTATACCCAATGTAAGGAATCTAACATTCTCTGTAGGTGTTTCGGATGGATCTTGCCCTTACCAAAACATTTCTAGTTACAGTTTTCAAGTTATTTCAGATGCTAGCTGTATAGTACTTTCAGGTACTATAGCTCATGATCTGAACAGTAACTGTACTGTAGATTCTTTAGATCAAGCTTTGAATAATTGGATTGTGCAAGTAGAAAAAAATGGTTTTACAACATATACAACAACCAATATTAATGGAGATTATAATCTGACCTTAGATACAGGGAACTATGTAGTTACGGTTATACCCAAAACGGCAGTTTAGCAAGCCTGCACAGCCAGCCAAACTGTTAATTTAACAACATTAGGTGCTAGTGCTATGGCTGATTTTGCTATTTATTCAGTCGTGAATTGCCCTTCTATGCGAGTAGATATAGGTACAAATAGATTAATGCGTTGTTTTCAGAGTGAATATACTGTATCTTATTGTAATGATGGGAATCAAGATGCTACAGGTGTTTATGTCGAAGTGCTGTTAGATACCAATTTAATTTTGAATTCTACCTCTATCCTTATAGCTAGTCAAACAGGAAATCTATATACATTCAATGTTGGAGCAGTTGCCTCCAATCAGTGTGGTGAATTTAAGATTTATACCACAGTTAGCTGCGACTCTACAGTAGTTTTAGGGCAAACGCATTGTGTAGAAGCTCATATTTATCCAGATACCATTTGCTTGCCCAGCCCTTCTTGGAATGGAGTAGATATAGATTTATCCAAAAGATGTGATGGGGACTCTGTTTATTTCAAAATTGAGAATATAGGCTTAGGAATGCCAAGTCCTCTAAATTATAAAGTTATTGTTAATGGCATTATTTACACTATAGAGCCTTATCAGTTAGGAGCAGGCGACTCTTTAATCTTGACCTATTCTGCTAATGCAATGACTTATCGTTTGGAGGTTGATCGTCCTCCTTATCATCCGTTCAATAATATAGCATCTACAACCATTGAAGGTTGTGGGCAAGGTCCTTTAACTTTAGGTTGGGTTAACGTATTTTCTATGGATGATCCTATCCCATATCTATCTATAGATTGCCAGCAAAATGTAGGTTCTTATGATCCCAATGACAAAACAGCTAAACCCGAAGGCTATGGAGCAGCACATTACATTCAACAAAACGAGGATTTAAAATATAAAATAAGATTTCAAAATACGGGAACAGCACCTGCCCAAGATGTAGTAATATTAGATACCTTATCTTCTTATTTGGATATAACTACAGTGCAACCAGGGGCAGCTAGCCATCCGTATACTTGGAGATTGTTAGGTGAAAATATAATAGAATATCGATTTACTAATATTATGCTGCCAGATAGTAATGCAAACGAACCAGCCTCTCATGGGTTTGTTCAGTTCAGAATTAAGCAAGAAGTAGATAACCCATTAGGCACAGTCATCTACAATAGTGCAGGAATCTATTTTGACTATAATGCACCAATTATTACCAACGAAACCTTTCATACTATAGGTGATAATTTTGTAGCAATGGTAATCACAGGTACAGAGAAGGTATTGATAGAAAATGTAGAGGTGAAAGTTTATCCAAATCCATTTACAGCGCAAGCTACTGTAGAAGTAGAAGGTGGCGATTATCAAAGTTTAGAATTAACCATTTATGATATTACAGGTAGAGAGGTAGCGCAATATCAAACTGCAATTGGTAAAGACGCTATGCATAGCGTCTCAACAATTCAAATACAAAGAAACAACCTGCCTCAAGGCGTTTATATTTATCGTTTGCAAGGTGATGATACCTTGATTAATACAGGTAAGATTATTATCAAGTAAGACGAATAGATTTTTATCTATATTAGGGGTAGTGCATCAGCACTATCCCTATTTTATTTGTTGGAGCTGATCCAATAGCCATTGACGCTCTACTAGTGGTTGTGTTGTTTCTATCTCCTTTTTAAGCTCTTCTTTAGCTACCTGATCTTGAAGAGGTATGCCTAATAACTTATTCATCAAACGCAATATGTTTTGATAAACCTGTTTATGATAACCCATAACATCCTTTCGTTGTAAGAAGGTTTTGAAACTGATGATCAAAGCATTCAATGCATCAAAACTATCTTCTTCATAATAGATTTTTAGGAGCATCATTTTGGCATCTAAGGTCAAAAACAAATCGTCATAATCTTCTACTTGTAAAAGTAGTTTAAGCGCTTGGTCATAATAGTTTTGCACAAACATAAGTTTGGCTGTATTGTAGTGTTGGTAGTTGTTTTGAAAAACTGTAGGTAGAAAGGTTGTATAGTCTTTTATAAATGATTTAACCCAATCAAACTGCCCAAGTTTCAGGCCAGCTGACACAATGTTTTTATAAGTAAACCGACTTAAGGTACCTTGAATGAATAGTATTTTAGACTCCAAGCCCTTTTTGTAGAGCTCAAAAACTTCTTCAAAGTATATAGTGTTTCCCATATTTAGCTGCTTAATACAGTAGTTTATAGTTAGCTGAAATACTTCGTATTGCTCCTCTTTATTCAATAATTGACTGTGTTCAAAAAAATAATCTTTTAAAGACTGATAGTGTTTTTCTTCTTTAGGTTGATTTAGAGCTAGATAAGCATAATAATAGATTTTTATAACATAAGAATTTGTAGCATTTTTAGCATATTCAAGTACCGCATCCAATAGAGGAATGTTATAATTAATGTTGTATACATTTCGATGCGAAGCTGCTGTGCAAGCATATTTGAGTGTAGATATAATATAAAACTGAGAAAGATGATTGAACAATTGTGGAAGGTTGTTATTTTGGGTTCTATGTTCTATGCTTCCTAATTTGAATCGCTCTATTTCTACCTCATAAGCCATTAGATGATGTGCTCCATTTTCTAAAGAAGATTGAGCTAATTGTTTATCTATTTTTTTTAAGGTCTGTTGACTTAGTTTTTGCAATTTTCGAGCCTGATAGACTTCTAATTGATTTTTTTTGAATGTTAATTGATTTGAAAGTGCTTGATTATAGCCGACAAAATTTTCTAATACTTCTAAAGCATAAGATTGAATGTGTCGAAGTTGAGCATCATTGTATTTTTGTTGAGGAAAAAGATGCTTGAATATTCGATTTTTAGCTACTGTAGTTTTATTGATTTTACTCCTTTTGCTTAAGTAAATAAAGAGTTTTTGGACTATTAAGTGTTGATTGTGAATAGGAGAGTCTACCCACTTTAAAAGTAGTTTATGTTCGGATTTGTTAAGACTTTGGTATAGTGCTATGAATTTACTTTTTATCATGCCTAAATATAGTTTAAAAGGGTGTTTTTTGACCGATAAATTATATTTTTTGTGTTAGGATGCTGTAAAAATAGCAACTACTTTTGTTTCAAATAGAAATGAAAACTTAAAACTGACAAACTTATGAGGCATTTAAAATGGATATTTATAGTAGTAATACTATTGCTTTGCCAAGAAGGCTTTGGACAGGGCTGGACTAATTATTATAAAGATAGCATTAACTATATTACAGTGCCTCTAGATATTACGACCCTTAGTGATGGGGGGACATTTATCGTGGGAAGAACCCATTCTACAGCTGGAATACCTAGAGAGGGGTATATGGTTAGGACTGATGTTAGTGGACAAGAGGTCTGGGGCAGAAAGCTCTCTGCTGCTAATACTATATTTCAAGCCGTTGAATTATCCAATCAAAATCTAGCAATTACTTATCAGAGTAAATGGAATGATACACTTTATCTAAGTTGTTTAGATCCTAATGGAAATGTACTATGGACAAAAAGTCATGGACATGATCTTATAACAGGCCGTTATGAGGGCTTTACATTATTAGCACTTAATAATAATAACCTTATTCTTACAAACCCGATGGGGTGTTATAGAGGAGAAGTCTTAATGATAGACTCTACAGGGAATGCATTGTGGAATTATTGTCTAGATTCTCTGCCTCTTACATCCTCAGCTTATCCTGATATGGGGTATTCTTATACAAATACTATTCACGAATTATCGGATGGAAATTTTGTCTTTGCTATTAATAGTGTGATAGAAGATTGGAATTCTGGTAATCCTGTATATACTCGGGATATAACATTAGTGAAACTTGATGCAAATGGTAATTTTGTGCGACAGAAAAAATGCACATCTAGTCTTGTTGGGGAATCGATACAGTTAAATACATTACAACCAACTAAAGATGGAGGCTTTATAGTATCTGGGTGTAAAAACCAGACAGAAGCTATACTCATAAAAACAGACGCCAATTTTGATACCTTATGGACTAAGGTCTATCCTCCGAATAGTTCAGGAACTGGCTATCGTGATTTTTTTGATTTAGTAGAGTTAGACAATGGAAATTTTGTTGCAATGTATGGAGGCACGTTCTATTCACACTTTGTACCAAAACTTTTTATTCTTAATAATTCAGGGATTGTAATTGATAGTGTAATAATTCCTGCAACATATGATGGAGGTACTAATATAGACTGGCCAAAAGCTCTTATCGAAAAAACTAATGATGGCGGTATAGTGTTGACCGCAGAATATGTGGTGAGGGTATTGCCCTCTTTTATAACAGAGTATGCAATAGGGCTTATCAAATTTGATAGTTTAGGTAATACTTATAGCAATACTCTTCATGGGTCTGTTTATAAAGATGATAACCTCAATTGTCTAGCTGATAATGGAGAGGGGACTCTTTCTAATTGGAGAGTTAAAGCTATTCGGCAATCAGATGGATTAACTTTTTATGGCCTTAGCGATGCTCAAGGAGAGTATAGCTTTTCAATAGATACAGGTAGCTATGATGTTTCAGTTACAGCGCCTAATCTAACCCCTTATTGGAGTTTTTGTAATCCAGTAAATACCTCTATGTCTTTTACCTCTTTTGATGTAGATAGTATAGATTTTATAGTGCAACCACAAATCCAATGTCCTTTATTGAGTGTAGATGTATCAGCACCTCTTATTCGACAAACAGGAATTGGAAGTAATTATACTGTTTCTTATTGTAATACAGGTACAGTAGATGCTCAAAATGCTTATGTAGAAGTAGAGTTAGATGCTGATTTGAATGTATTGGGTAGTTCTATCCCAATTAGTGCTCAAGTAGGAGATCTATATACTTTTAATATAGGGAATGTAGTAATAGGAAATTGTGGACAGTTTACTATTCAAGTAATAGCAGATGCCAGTGTTATACAAGGGCAAGCAATTTGTACAGAGGCACATATTTATCCAGATTCTGTATGTGTGCCCAATTATTGGAATGGGCCTATTTTGGATGCAACTGCTCTTTGCAACAACGACACAGTCACCTTTTCTATCCAAAACAAAGGAACTCCAATGGCTCAAGGAACACAGTACTTTGTTTATGAGGATAATATTATTTTCCGTACAGGAACAACTAATGCTTTGGGAAATAATGCTAGTCAGCAAATAAAGGAATATGCCCTACCTGGCAAGACCTATAGGATAGATGTAAAACAATCTGTGGGTTTTCCTGCCTTATTAGGAGATTCTATAGCTACGGCTGTAATAGAGGGGTGTCAGCCTTTTCCTAATGGTACTTTTAGTACAGGTTTTGTCACCAATCTTTCTAATGGGAATAGCTCACCCTTTGTGTCTGTAGATTGTCAACCACTAGTAACTTCTTATGATCCTAATGACAAATCAGCTCAACCAGAGGGGTTCAGTACACCACATTATATTTATGACTATACACCTTTAGATTATAAAATACGATTCCAAAATACAGGAACAGATACAGCTTTTAGAGTAGTTATTAGAGATACGCTTTCAGCACATTTAGATGTGACTAGTTTAGAAATGGGTGCAGCTAGTCATAACTATACTTGGCGAATATATGGACAAGGAATATTAGAAATTACATTCGATAATGTAATGCTACCTGATAGTAATGTGAATGAGCCTGAATCGAATGGTTTTGTACGGTTTCGGATCAATCAAGTACCTAATAATCCTAATGGAACCGTTATTTACAATAGTGCAGGAATCTATTTTGACTATAATGCACCAATTATTACCAACGAAACCTTTCATACTATAGGCGATAATTTTGTGGCAATGGTAATCACAGGTACAGAAGAGGTATTGATCGAAGATGTAGAGGTGAAAGTTTATCCAAATCCATTTACAGCACAAGCAACCCTAGAAGTAGAAGGCGGCGATTATCAAAGTTTAGAATTAACTATTTATGATATTACAGGTCGAGACGTATTGCAATACGTCTCAACAGGAAATCAAAAAATTCAAATACAAAGAAATAACCTACCTCAAGGTGTTTATATTTATCGATTGAAAGGTGATAGTGCTTTGATTAATACAGGTAAGATTATTATCAAATAAAAATAATAGCCCAAGTTATAGAAGGGGATAGAGCTTGCTCTATCCCTATTTTATTTGTTGGAGCTGATCTAGAAGCCATTGCCGTTCTGTAAGTGGTTGAGCACCTTCTATATCTGATTGGAGCTGTTTTTTTGCCTCTTTGTCTAAAGATGGGGTGTTTAATAGTTTTTTAGTGAAACGGATAATGTTGAGGTAATTTTTTTTGTGATAACTCATGATTTCCTTACGCTGCAGAAAGACTGTGAAACTGTGCAGAAATGCATCTAATACTTCAAAACTATTCTCTTCATAATAGATCTTGAGTAAAATCATTTTAGCATCTAATGAAAGGAAAAGATCGTCATATTCCACTTGTATTAGCAGTTGCATACATTCTGCATAATTCCCTTTGGCAAAATACCATTTGGCTGTAGCATGGTTAGAGTAATTCTCTTTATGTTTGAGTGTTAAATATTTAGAATAGCCTTTGATGAACTGATGTGTCCATTCATAATCTTTTAGGTGAAGGGCTAGAGATACTATATTGATATAGGTGAAGTTGCTCAATACATTTTGTTCTAAAAGTATCTTAAGAAGAAGCCCCTGTTTATAAAGTTCCAATGCTGTTTTTATGTAATCCTTATCTCCTGTATTTAATCTACGCACACAATAGTTGATAGCCATCATATACATTGATCTTATCTCTGTATGCGGAAGTGTGGTTGCATGATCTACAATCAATCTTTTTAATTGATGAAAATGTGTTTCTTGTTCAGGCATCTTGAGCGACATATAACTATGGTAATAGATTTGAATAGAAGGCTCTGATGATAATTTGGCTTGTTCTAATACTTTCTGTAAAAAGGGAATTTGGTAGGCTGTTTTATAGATACTTTGATGCGAAATTGCGATGCAAGCATATTTTAGTGTTGCTAAAATGAAAAAATTGGATAAGGAGTCAAACAGTTGAGGAAGGTTATTGCTACTTGTGCGTTGTTTTGGGCCATTTAAATCTAGGAAAAGAGCCTCTAATTGATAACTGTTTAAGAAAAAATAATCATTTCGGATACTTTGTTTTTCTTGCTCTTTTTGCGTTTTATGAATAAGTTGTTCACCTATTTTTAAGTGATTGTGTTCTAATAAACCCTTAATTTGATGTTTTTTAGTCTCAAAATCATTAAGAAATGACTCTAAAAATCCGAAAAAACTAATAAGGCAATCGCAGCCATAAGACATGATGTGTCCTAGTTGATGATAATCATAGGTTGTATTAGGGTAAATGTGCTTAAAAGCTCTTACTCTATCTACAGTTGTTTTAGATATGGATTGCCTTGTTTCTAAAAAAGAAAACAGTTTTATTACTTCTTTATGGCGATTATGGATAGGTGATTGAATCCATTTTTTGAATAAACGAAGTTCCTTTTTATTTAGGCTTGTATATAATCGAATTAACTTACTATTTATCATTACACTATCATTTTATTATGACCTATAAGGTATGTTTATTTTGTTGAAACTGGTTATTTTTTTACGAAAAAGCTAAAAAAAAGTGTTTCTATTAAAAAAGAGAATAGTCTATTTTTATATCAGGATAAAAAACTACAGATTAATCTAAAACACACATTACTATGCAAAAACATTACATATATACATTCTGCCTATGGTTGTGTTGTTGGGCTACCCAAGCTACAGCACAGGGGTGGCAAAAAGAATATAGTCTAAGCAATAATGCCGAAAATGGTTTTTCGGTAATACCTACTAAAGATGCTGGATACATTACTGCTGGATATGCTGATATAGGAGGCTCCCGAAAGATATATATTGTCAAAACGGATATAAATGGTGAACTGTTGTGGTCCTCCTTGTATGGGAGTGGTGCTTCTCAACAAGCATATTCTATACAAGAGACAACCAATGGTTATATATTTTGTGGCTATACTGATACCTATGGAGATTATGATGTAATGCTAGTGAATATAGATCTTAATGGGGATACCTTATGGACTAAAACCTATCAACACTCAGGAAATGATGAGGGGCATGCCATCCGTCAAACTACAGATGGAGGCTATATTATAGCAGGATCTTTATCTGAAATAGGAGTGCGATATCCATATTTGATCAAGACAAATGCTAATGGAGATACCCTTTGGACTCGACAATATATAGGTACAGCTATTTATAGTGATGGTTATGCTGTCCAGCAAACCTTAGATGGTGGTTATATGATGTTTGCAACAGGCAAACTAATAAAAATAGATGGTTTAGGCAATGTAGAATGGGAGTATACTAACCCTACATATGTACCAACAATGGATATAGTTAGTGGAGTATATGGTGCAGCTGATGCCCTAAAACAGTTGGCGGATAGTAGCTATATAGTTTGTGGTGCGGGGGGCAATAATGATGCAATGTTGACTAAAATAAAGGCTAACGGAACTTGGGATTGGACGAAATATTATGGCGGTTTTAATATTGATAAGGCTTATGGTGTTTGGTTAACTCATGATGGGGGGTATGCTCTTTGTGGGGCTACCAATAGTTACAGCACCGCAGGTGACCAGGATTTGTACTTGGTGAAAACAGATGCTTTAGGAAATCAACTATGGTTTAGAAATTATGGAATATTAGCAGGTGTAGGACAAGCAGGTGCAGATGTGGCTCATTCTATTGTTCAAACTGCCGATCAAGGATATATACTATGTGGACGAAGTTATAACAATGCCAATGGAAACAACAACCTTTATTTAGTCAAGACAGATAGTTTAGGCAACTCTTATGCTAATGTTTTAGAGGGGCTTGTTTATGTAGATGATAATACCAATTGTTTGTTTGAGTCTAATGAGCAAACTTTGGGAGGAATAGTGATAAAGGCAACAGAGATAAATAACGGACAAATTCAATATGGAACTACAGACAAGGATGGAAAATATACATTAGCTTCAGATACTGGAACCTATACCCTAGAGGCCTATACTAATGCTTATTACAGCAACCTTTGTAGTTCAAATACAGTACAGATTAGCAATTCTAAAGGATTAGATACCTTTGATATAGCTTTGCAAACGATGGTGCAAGCTTGTCCTTTTCTGACTGTAGATATATCTACCCCCATTTTACGCCCAACGGCTGGGGGTAGTTTTTATACTGTTCAATACTGCAATTATGGAACAGCTGATGCCTTGAATGCTTATGTGGAAATTGATTTTGACCCAAATCTCAATGTATTAGGGAGCTCAGTACCTATTATTAGTCAAAATGGGAATCTTTATACCTTTGATATAGATACTGTTGCTATAGGTCAGTGTAGTAGTTTTCAGGTGCAAGTAGTGGTCGACTCTTCAGCTACTATAGGGCAAACCCATTGCACTCAGGCACATATTTATCCAGATAGTGTTTGTATTCCTAATCTTTGGTTAGGACCTACTATATCAGCTACAGCAGAATGTAATAACGATACTATTTTCTTCATGATTCAGAACAAGGGCAGTAATATGTCTGCAACGACCAATTATTTTGTCTATGAAGATCATGTAATGCTCAGAACAGGTTCTACACAACAACTAAATAATGGACAAACAGAGATAATTAAACAACCTGCTGCTCAAGGCAAAACTTATAGAATAGAAGTTTTGCAACTTTCTGGATATCCAGCAATACTTGGCGACTCTATCGTTTCGGCTACAGTAGAGGGCTGCAATAGATATAGCAATGGAGGATTCAATACCGGATATGTTACACAGTTTTCTAATGGCAACAGTTCGCCTTTTATAGCAATAGATTGTCAGCAAAGTGTAGCTGCTTGGGATCCTAATGACAAACAAGCTCAACCTAAAGGATACGAAGCCCCTCACTATATTTATGATTATACTCAATTAGATTATCATGTTCGGTTCCAAAATACAGGTTCTGATACTGCTTTTAGAGTCGTTATTCGTGATCCATTATCTTTGCATTTAGACCCTTCGAGTATACAAATGGGAGCGTCTAGTCATCCCTATACTTGGAGAATATATGGTGATGGGATATTAGAGGTGACTTTTGATAATATAATGCTACCAGATAGTAATGTGAACGAACCAGCTTCGCATGGATTTATTAAATTTAGAATAGATCAGGCTACCAACAACCCTTTGGGGACTGTTATAAACAACCAAGCTTCAATTTATTTTGACTACAATCCAGCAATATTGACAAACACTACGTTTCATACTATAGGAGACAATTTTGTTACAGTCATACTTACTGATGTAGAAGAAGCTGAAAAGGAGGAAGAAGTAGCCATAAAAGTAATACCAAATCCATTTCAAACGGAAGCTACTATAAAAGTAGAGGGCAAAGATTATCAAAATTTAGAACTGAAAGTATATGATACTATGGGCAGACAGGTTGTCCAATCTAGCTCTACCAACAATCAGTTTCAGGTATATAAAAAAGATTTAAGTACTGGGATTTTTATATTTCAAGTGTTGTCGGATGGTCAACTGTTAAGGGCAGGGAAGATCATAGTGCGATAGCTTTTGCGTGGCGATGCAAAAGAATTAGCACACTGATGACAACTTATGTTTATCGTTGTATTGGATAATGGGATAGGTGGGGACCTATCTCATTTTTTATTTTGAAATAACTACATAAAAAAAGGAACAAACGAAATCGTTTGCTCCTCCTAATTTGGGTAATGTTGAATGTTGTTGTCTATTCTTTTTGTATCAATGTAGTATGAAGACTATTTTCCAAATGCAAAGACAAGGTATATATGCCTGTTGGCAAATCTTCTATGTTTAGTTGTAGTTGTTTGTTAGCTATAAGTTCAACTTGATTCTCCATGAGCAATTGCCCCAATAAATTATGGACTTGCAAACTTGCTTTTCCTGTTTGAGTAGGATGTTGGATATAGATATAGTTAGCCGTAGGATTTGGAAATACCTTTAGGTTCGCTATTGGTGCAGTTAGTTGCTGAACACCTGTGAGTAAAATTTTATTAGTCATAATCAATCCACTATCCCCAACAGCAAAAGCAATAGAATCGTTAGTCATAGCTACATCATATAAGATGTCTCTAGTCGATTGTTCTTCAAAAGAATTAAGTGTTTTATTAAAATGAGAAATGGTGCCAAGATTATTACTAGAGTTGGCTGCATGACCAACACTGATAACCGAATCTTTTGGTGAAAAAGTTAGGCTCTTTACTTTAGGCCCCATAAATGAAGTGGTAAAGCTATTTGTCCATGTTTTTCCAGAGTCAGTGCTGATTCTAAATAGCTCATTTGTTAGGTTGGTTGCTGCTATAATTGTAGAAGCATTGACGAATGCTAACTCAGCTATATAAGCATCATTAAAACTAGGGTTGGTTATTCCTAGATTGATAGTATCCCATGTTGTTCCACCATCAAAAGTACGATGAATGGTTGCACTATCACCACCTACAATACCATAGGACGTATCCTGAAAGGCTATTGCTCTCAAATAATCAATATTCCAAGATAAGTAAGTAGTGTTAGTCCAATTTCCATTATTTTTATAATCTATAGTTTTCCCTCCAAAACAACTTGCACCAATAGCAAAACCATTGTTTATATCAAAATGAAAAGTTTTGATAGGGGAGCAGATATTTGGGAAATCTTGAGTCCAAGTGCTGCCTCCATCTACTGTTTTGAAAACTGTCCCAGCATAGTAAGTTAGAGTGTCAGAATTATTAATAGTGAGAAAACCTTCATTGGCATTAAGAAAATCAATATCAATAACATCCCTCAAACTGCCAGTAAATGTTATACCAGTATGTTGTAGCACAGACCAAGTTGAACCTCCATCTGTAGTTTTGAGGATAGTGCTGTCATCTGCACCTACATAGCCGACTTGGTCAGAACCAAAGGAGATGGTATTTAATTTTAGAGTTGTCCCTGATGATACTTCATTCCAGTATTGTTGTGCAAAACTAGAGTTGATGAATATAGAAAGGATAAGTATTGTGCTAAAAATGGTCTTCATAATAGTAGGGATAAAAAACATGAGTCATCCCTTAAGTTTGGGGATAATGTCAAAAAGGATAAGAAGGCTAATAGCCTTCCTCAAACGGTAAATCGGTAGGAAAGTTTTTTTCTGCCGATTTCCTGTTCTAGGAGACCAAGTATCAATAAT
>JAAEPD010000613.1 GCA_024222455.1 Aureispira sp. | reverse complement strand
AATTTATTAAATTACTTAACTCAAAGATGTATGGTGGTAGATATCTCTGGTAAGCACAGCAAACCAAAGGTATCTATCATCGGGTAATTAGCTCAGTTGGTAGAGCATTTCGCTTACACCGAAAACGTCAGCGGTTCGAGTCCGTTATTACCTATCTATATAGTATTATATAATAATATTATTTCTTTTAGCTATAGTATTACTTTAAACCATTAAGTTTAGGATTAAGTTTAGGGGGAGTAGCTCAGCTTGGTTAGAGTGTTGGCCTGTCACGCCAAAGGTCGCGGGTTCGATACCCGTCTCTCTCGAAATAAGATTAATTATTTATTAGTAAGTATATACTATATAGTCTTATATTAAATAAAATAGATATTCTATGTCCGAATATTTTCCTATATTGGTTTTCTTTGTTATTGGTCTAGCTCTTTGCTTTATAATTCTTGGTCTAGCATTTATATTTGGTCCTTCAAAGCCTGATGCGGAGAAGCGTTCTGCATATGAGTGTGGTTTTGACCCATTTGATGACGCACGTGGACGATTCGATATTAGATTCTACCTAGTTGCTATTCTATTCATTATCTTTGACCTTGAGATTGCTTTCCTATTTCCATGGGCGCTTACTCTAAAACAATTGAATATGTTTGGGTTTTGGACAATGATGGTTTTCTTGATCATCTTGACTGTAGGATTCGTATACGAGTGGCAAAAAGGAGCTTTGGATTGGGAATAAATTCTCTAATTCAAAACTTAACCAAATAATTTAAATTTTATGAATTATTCTAATAAAACTCTAGATAATTCTCTAGAGCGTAAGCAAAGGTACGAATTCGTTCCTGTGGTCTCTTCACGTGTATATGTTCAATTGACCTCAAATAACACTATTTTGACTCTTACAGATCCTGAAGGTAAAACACTTGCATGGTCTTCTTGTGGGAGTGTTGGTTTTAAAGGTGGTAGAAAAAATACAGCTTATGCTGCTCAAACAGCCGCAGATTCTTTGGCTAAAAAAGCGCATAAACTTGGAGTTTCAACTGTTAGAGTAATTCTAAAAGGCCTTGGTAAAGGTCGAGATATGGCTGTTCGTGGACTAGTCATGGGAGGACTAAAAATCTCTAGACTAGAAGATCGAACTCCAGTACCACATAACGGGTGTCGACCTCCTAAAAAACGCCGTATATAATACTTATTATCTATAATACTCTTTAAGGGTATAGGTAATACACTTTAATATACGAAACCGTTAATACTAGTATTATATAAATACTGGTATAAAGCTATAATATTTTTATTAGTACGTAAGTATTATAAAAGGTATAGTAGTTTCTAATACTGTTATTATTATTTTTGCAGTATTGTCTAGTATTTATATAATACTAGTAAAATAACAATAAGATTAATCAATGTATCTAAGTATTGTTTTTTTGCCACTTATTGGGTTCTTGACAGCTATTAGTTTTGGAAGATTTTTGAGTTTCAGAGGTGCTTGTCTAATTACCACATTTTGTACTATGTCTGCATTTGCATTGTCGTGTGTAGCATTTTATGAAGTTGGTCTGTGTGGATGCACTTGTAGTATTCAATTGGCTCCGTGGTTTATTTCGGAACTTTTTGATGCTCAATGGGGTTTTCTTTTTGATAGTCTTACTGTTGTAATGCTTGTAGTTATTACATCTGTAAGTAGCCTTGTTCATTTGTACTCAATTAGTTATATGGAAGGAGATCCTCATCTACCTCGATTTATGAGTTATCTATCTCTATTTACCTTTTGCATGCTAATGTTGGTAACTGGTGATAACTTTATTCAATTGTTTTTTGGTTGGGAAGGTGTAGGTTTGGCTTCATTTTTGCTAATTAATTTCTGGTACACTCGTGTTTCAGCTAATAAATCTGCAATTAAAGCTATGATTATGAACCGAATTGGTGATGTTGGTCTAGCTCTTGGAATTTTTGGTATTTTTGTTTCATTCAAAACTGTAGATTATTCTACTGTATTTGCATGTGCACCTTATTTTCAAGATTCAACATTTATCTTCTTTGGTTTTGAACTTCCTCTTCTAACAACTATTTGTATTCTTTTGTTTGTTGGTGCAGTAGGTAAATCCGCTCAACTTGGATTGCATACTTGGTTGCCTGATGCAATGGAAGGACCAACTCCAGTATCTGCTCTTATTCATGCTGCAACTATGGTTACTGCTGGTGTATTCTTGGTGGCTCGTTGTTCACCATTGTTTGAATATGCACCTGATGCTTTGACTGTTGTTGCTACTGTAGGTGCAATGACTGCATTCTTTGCAGCTACTACTGGACTAGTTCAAAATGATCTAAAACGAGTAATTGCTTATTCTACTTGTAGTCAACTAGGATACATGGTATTTGCTTGTGGATTGTCTAACTATTCAGTTGGTGTATTTCACTTGATGAACCACGCATTCTTTAAAGCATTGCTTTTCTTGGGGGCTGGAGCTATTATTCACGCTGTTGCTGACGAACAAGATATGCGTAAAATGGGTGGATTGGTTCAACTTCTACCATTTACTTTTGCTATGATGATGATTGGTACTTTGGCTCTTGTAGGATTTCCATTCCTAACAGGATTTTATTCTAAAGATGCTATTCTTGAAGTAACTTATGCACGATATAGTTTGACCGGAGAGTTTGCTTTCTGGCTTGGATGTGCTTCTGCTTTGTGTACTTCATATTATTCATTTAGACTTGTTTGTTTGGCTTTCCTTGGACCAGTTAATGCACCAAAATCTACAATGGCAGGTGTACATGAGCCAAGTTTGGCTATGAGTTTGCCTTTGATTTTGCTAGCATTTGGATCCATCTTTGTTGGGTTTATGGGAAAAGATGCTCTAATTGGTTTGGGTACAACTTTCTGGGGAAATGCGATTTTTACTCTTCCTCAAAATGTTAATATTCTTGAATCTGAATATATACCACAACATATTAAACTTATTCCTCTTGGCTTGACTATTCTAGGATGTATTCTAGCATTTAGCTTGAATTATGCAGGATCGCGTACTTCACTATTCTTGAAAACTTCTAATATTGGAAGACAATTGTATATTTTCTTGAATAAACGTTGGCTATTTGATAAAGTATATAACGATTACATTGCAAAACCTGCTTTGTCTTTTGGATATCAAGTATCATTTAAAGCTATTGATAAAGGGATCTTGGAATTCCTTGGACCTATTGGAATCTCTCAAACTGTTCTACAAATCTCTAAAGAAACTAGAGGTGTACAAACTGGTTACGTATACCATTATGCATTTATTATGCTATGTGGACTAACTTTGATTATCACTATTGTAGGACTAGGAGATAGTATTTCAACTTGGGTTGACAATAGACTCTTCTTTATTCATATGGTAGGTTTCCTAATTCTACAGGCATACCTAACTGAAGACGAAAACTCTGATGAATCAGATGATCTAGTACAAGCTTAATCTAAACTGCTATACTCTAACTTAATTTATATACTCTTTGATATAGGTATTAGGCAGGAGTATAGTTATTAGATTTTATACTTTTATTAAATTATTTGGTAATTAGACGAAATTAATTTAAACTATGCCGAGCTCTTATTAGAGCGCCGAGCAAAGGGATAACGAATTATGCTACTATCAGCATCGTTGCGATGGATTTCTTCTATTGGCTTTTGGGGATTGTCTGCCGGGGTAATTTACCAGTATACAATGTATTGTCAAGAAGTGAATACTTTTCCGGGCGGAAGTCCTCTCCTTATTACTATCATTCTTCTCCCAGCGCTTGGTGCGTTGGCTCTAACTTTTATTTCAGATGAAAATAAACAACTTCAAAAAGTAGTAGCATTGAATGTATCTCTAATTACATT
>JAAEPD010000612.1 GCA_024222455.1 Aureispira sp. | reverse complement strand
CTTTGTTTTGTGCTAGTTGTTCTGGTGAGAGTTTCTTAGTCATAGTTATTTATCTTTGTGTGTTTTGATCATCTTTTCGCCTGTCCTACCTACTATATAACCTCCTAAGCCTATTTTTAGCAAATCCCATAAGTCGGGCGGCAAGTCTAGAACGATGTTAGTATTAAAAAGCAAATCAATGTAAGGCGCAAGGATATAGTTATTAGCTATTATAGCTACAAATACAAGCATTGTTATTGGTCGCCATGCTGCTACTATCCAATGATCGCTTTTAGCCTCAGCAGTTATAATACTCCCTGCCTGTTTGAGTGTTTCAAGCTCTCCTGATTGCTGTAGCTCTAATAGTTTTAGTTTAGCTGCACTTGCTGCTTCTGGGTCTGGAAATATCTTATCTAAAACAGTGCCGATTAGTGGTATGAATTGTCCAATCATTTTAACTCCAAATTCTTATAGTGCCTGATTCACCTGCTAGCTTTAATATCTTTCTTAATGTGTTTTTTGAGTTAGTTACATCTGGTATCTTGTCACCGTCTAGCCATTTCACACTATCGCCTGGTAATATACAGCCTTGTATTTGTCTAGTGTAGTTACCTGCGTGTATCTCTATCATTGACCTATTATCTACGTCCTGAATATGTAATACCTGTCCATGCTTAGGACTTT
>JAAEPD010000611.1 GCA_024222455.1 Aureispira sp. | reverse complement strand
TTTAAATCCTTTTGTATTCTTGCTCGTAACGCAGCTAAATTATCCCAATACGCTATTTTATAATGAAAAGTATTTCTTGCTCCCACATAGCTTTTAAACACATATTCTAATTCCAATAAGTCTTGCATATACCTATGTAACTGTGTTTTAGAGATTCTAAAGCTTTGACGGATTTCTCGTAAGCCAAACTCATATTCCTTTCCCTTTTTAAGTACATAGTCTTTCAGCTTCTCATAAAACATTCGTAGACTACCATCTAACTCATCTACTTTCAATACAATACTATCAAACATAATCTCTATAGCCACTTCAATATCTTCTTTAGCTGTAATTAACCTTCCCTGGCTATCTTTCTTCCTTTGGTATTGATTTATTAGCGTCAGCTGACGGATAAAGCTTTGAAACAACTCATTCAATCTTCTTATCTTATGCGCTTCTCTGGGCAACTCAATCTTATCAGCATAAGGATTTATCACTTTATATGGTTTTAGTAGTTTAACACAGTTTTGTATAAACAGCTTGGCTTCCTTTTCATTATCTTCTTCTATTTTACCTATCGCCTTTTGGTTTTGGTATTTGATAATTCGTTGTGTTTGCTCCTCACTCTCGTCCACTGCAATTAAAAAACAACGACTCATATTATCCTCATATATAG
>JAAEPD010000610.1 GCA_024222455.1 Aureispira sp. | reverse complement strand
TTAAAAAATTCTTTAATACTTTCCCATTGGGAATCAGTTAAGCGCGTATATCTTGCTTGCATATCTTTAAAGTTTGGTACCTTCAAAGATAATTACTGATTCCTTTTTCTTCTTCTTTTTTCAAATTCCCCAACACACTCTTATTCTTTTTATTTGCTAATGAACTTTTCTTTCAAAAAATAGCTTTTCTTTGCATTCTTAAACAAGAATAGATAGAATCAGATGGACAGATCAATGCTATTATCACCTAAAGCAAAAGCCTATATAGCTTTAGCTTTGGTTAGTTTTTTTTGGGGGACGACTTATTTGGCTATACGAATTGGAGTAGGAACAAATCCGGAGGAAGAGCAAATTCATGGACTTTTCTTATCAGCCGTAAGACAGAGTTTGGCAGGTGGGTTACTTGTTGGTTTTATGCTACTAAGAGGTACCAAGTTGCCTGACCGAAAAACCTTGCTACAATTAATTATAATTGGATTAACTATGTTGTGTCTGGCTAATGGTTTAGCAAGTTGGGCATTGCAATATGTACCAAGCGGCCTTAGCTCTGTCATGTCTGCTACTTGTCCTATTTTTATAGCAATACTTAGCCATTTCCTTATTCATCCAGTCAAATGGTCTCCTCGCCTAGTTGGTGGTATGCTATTGGGGTTATTAGGAATAGCTGGCCTTTCTTACGATTATTTAGAGGATTTTTTGAACCCAGCATTTACTTTTGGCATAATACTTAATTTAATCGCTACTTTTTTGTGGGCTGTGGGCTCTATATATACGGCTAAATGGAAACCTAACACAAATATTATGCTTGGTGCTGGTCTGCAAATGCTTTTTGGAGGTTTAGGCACTTGGTGTATTGTTGGAGCAATGGGGGTTAAGGAAATGGTTCCTGTCCCTTTGGGTTGGGATTTTTGGGGGAGCATCGCTTATCTCATTATATTTGGATCGTTTGTGGCCTATACAGCTTTTATGTACACCCTCGAAAATCTTCCACCAACTCAAGCTTCGCTTTATGCTTATCTCAATCCGATTGTTGCAGTTGTTTTAGGATCAATTGTTTTGACCGAACGTGTTAACCTCATTATGGCTTTTGCTATTGCTATTACGATTGTTGGGGTATATTTAGTTAACACCGATTTTCAAAATCAGGGAAAAACTAAATCTACTTAAGATTTTTGTGACTAATCTCCTCTGTAAAAGTCTTAAGAAAGGTTACATTAGATTTTTTATTATTTTAAGCCCCAAATATATATGAAAGTTCTGTATAGTATTTTTATACTATTCTTAGTTGTGTATGTCTCAAAAGGACAAACAGACACTATTCCATCTGTAGTTTATACTGATTATGTAATAGATACAAATGGTGTAAAACACTATGGAGAGATAAAAAAAGCGGCATGGCACCTTATGGCTCGCAAAATACACTTCAAACATGCTGATGATGAACAAATTTACAATCCTACCGATATTATAGAGTGGAAAAAAGATAGTTTTATCTATGTGTCCAAAATATATAAACCCAAAGTAAAAAAACGAGAGGCTTTTGATGTTTTTATGCGACATGTAACCTCTGGCGAAGGCCCTTTGGAGGTGTATGAGTTTCATAATAGTTTCGTAAAAACGATACCGTTTATGCAAACTTTTTTGGAGCGAGGTGATAGTTTAACTGAAGTTAAGTTTGGAAAGTTTAGGAAGCATATGCGAGAGTATTTTTCAGACTCACCTCAAATGTTGAAGCTAATAGAGGAAAGCAATGTTCATAAAAAAGATTTGCTTGATATTGTTGCAGAGTACAATGATTTCATGCATGATTCTTTAGCCCTCTTCAAAAAAAGAAAGGTAGATGCCCATAAGGATGGTGTCGAAATTTGGGATTTGAATGACTTGACTTTAGATCCCAATACTTCCCTTGCCAAGATGTTGCTTGCCCTAGCTGAGGAAACTAAAGCAATCAAGGATGCAGATATTCGAACTATTGAGGTTAATTTCAAAATGGGGCTCACTTTTTTTGAACAAAGGCAATACGACTTGGCTATCCCCTATCTAAAAAAAGCCCTGAAGAAAATTCAAAAATCCAAAAAGGTAATTGAAAAGAAAGCAAGAGTAGAATTCATTTTAGCTGATATCTATTATCATAAAAAGAAATACAACTCTGCCATAAAATACAATAGTTCTGCTCTCCATACATGGAAAGATAGTATTGCACAAAAGGAAGACATTCACCATAGTTTTGATGCGTTTATGACTCAGGGTAAACTATTCAAGAAACTACCTAATTCCTCAAAGAATTTGGATTGGTATGAAGCAGTGGTATCTTCTAGAGAAAAAGACTGGGAAGCTGCGCTTCGGACTAGAGGGTTACGTCCTATTAAACATGGGACTAAACCTGATAAAAGCACTGATTTTAGCTTAGCCCTTTTATGTTTCAAAAAAGCAAAGGATCTTATCCCTAAATTATCGCACAAGGTTGCCAAAAGAATAGATGTTAACTTATCTATAGGTGCTCTTTTCTTTGAAGCAAGAGATTATAATCGTTCTCGAAAATATTATCAAACAGCTCTACGCCTAATACAGACACACTACACCGGAAAATACAAACATCCTCGTAAGGCTGAAACAATTCGAATGTTGGGAGAGATCTTATTGGCCAACAAACTCTATGATGAGGCACTTTCTTATATTATGCTTGCACAGCATGTTAACTTTGGAGAAAAAGTTAAGATTGATGGTTCTTTATTGGAGAATATTAGCAAGATTAAGTACCCTGTAGAATTACTCAATTCGATAGCTGTGCAAGGAGAGATTTTGTTTGAAAAAAACAAGAAAAATCCTTCAGAGAAAGAACTAAAGAAGGTTATTGCGCATTATGATATTGCTACAAAATTAGCCCATAAACTTAGGCAAACACATAGAGCCGAAGGTTCTAAATATCATTTAGCAACGGTTACTCATAAGTTTTGCCAACATGCTGTTTTGGTTTGTGATAAACTTTATGAGATTAGTAAAAATGAGGATTATTTGCAACAAGCATTTCATTATGCTGAGTTGTCTAAGAGTGCCATTCTGTTTGAGACAATGCATGACCTAAAATCTATGAAAATAGCAGGTGTGCCTAAAGATCTGATTACTAAAGAAAATGGCCTTAAGGCTCAAATAAGCTATTTGAAAGGTGAACTTTTTTATGAGCTTCAAAATAATGAAGTTCAAAATAAAAGACATCTAAAACTGCTAAAAGAAAAGATTGCTGCTATAACAGAAGAGCATCAAAAATTGGTAGAAAAAATAGAAAGAGAATATCCTAGATATTACAATCTAAAATATAACTACGACTTAGCTAACCTTAAAGAACTGCAAGAAGGGCTAGAACCCAACCAAGTTTTGTTGGAATACGTAGTAGCCGATTCCTTTATATATGTATTGGCAATAGGTCAACAGGATGTAAAAAGTCAATTGGTAAAATGTTCTTCGCCTATTTCTCTAACTGCAAGGAGGTTTCAGTCTGCCCTAATCTTGCAAAACATAGATATGTATACATCTTATGGCTATGATATCTATCAGCAAGTAATTGGGGATTTAGCTCCTTTCCTTCAAGGCAAAAAGCTTGTTATAATTCCAGATGCACAATTACATTATATCCCTTTTGGGGTTTTGCCCACCAATCTAACTCAGGATTCTACTCAATTATATCGAAATTTTAAATACTTAATAGAAGAACATCCTATTTGTTATAATTACTCAGCAGGGCTATTTTTATTGAGTAAGGCTAAAAAAGATTTTGCTGCTACTAAACCTTTTTCGGCTTGGGCTCCTAGTTTTGATATGATGGAAAGAATCATGAAAGAAAAAGGCTTCGAATTCACCTTAGAACCTTTGCCAGGTGCTCAAAAAGAGGCTAAAGAAATCGCAAAAACGCTTGGAGGGGACTCATATATAGCCAATCAGGCGACAGAGGCTCAATTCAAAGAGGTAGCCAATCAATATAGCGTGTTACATATTGCCACACATGGCTTACTCAACGATGTAGAGCCCCAATACTCTAGTCTGATAATGACTGCTGAAGGTAAAGATGATGGAATATTGCATGCTTTTGAGCTTTATAGCATGGAATTGAATGCAGAGTTAGCAGTGTTGAGTGCTTGTAATTCGGGTATGGGCAAATTGATAAAAGGTGAAGGGATTGTGAGCATTGCAAGAGGTTTTACTTATGCAGGTGTACCTAATATTGTTATGAGTAAGTGGCATGTTTCAGATTGGGCTACTGCTGTACTGATGAAATTGTTCTATAAAGGACTTCAAGATGGCCTTCCTAAAGATGAAGCGCTACAGCAAGCTAAAATTCAATATTTGGAGGAGCATAAACGCCAAGATAAGATATTAGCACCTTTTTATTGGGGTAGTTTTGTCTTACTAGGGAACTCTACTCCAATTGATGTGTTGGTAGAACCGACAAAGATTTTCTCCTTGAGAAATCTTTTAGTTTTACTAGTGCTACTGTTAGTGGCATATTTTATATCAAAACAAAGGAAAAAAAACGCTATCTGATGAAGGATTCCCTAGACTATATCAACATCAATAAAAATTCTTGGAACAATAGAACGGATATCCACTATGATTCTGACTTTTATGACAATAAGAGTTTCATAGCAGGTCAATCTTCCCTAAACCCTATCGAACTAGCCTTGCTACCTGATCTAAAGGGCAAGTCTGTGTTGCATCTACAGTGTCATTTTGGACAAGATACTATTTCCTTGAATCGTTTAGGTGCAGATGCTGTAGGTGTAGATTTATCTGATAAAGCCATCAAAAAGGCTAAAGAACTTGCCTTGACAACCAATTCGACGGCTGAATTTATTTGTTGTGATGTCTATGACTTGCCTAAGTATTTGGATCGAAAGTTTGATTTTGTATTTACAAGCTATGGTACTATTGGTTGGTTGCCCGACTTGGATAAATGGGCAGCTTTGATTGCTCGTTACTTAAAACCTAATGGGCAGCTAGTCTTTGTCGAATTTCACCCTATAGTTTGGATGTTTGACGATGACTTTCAAACAGTTAAGTATAGTTATTTTAACACAGGACCTATTGTAGAAAATGAGTCTGGAACTTATACAGATAGAGATGCTCCTATTACTCAAGAATATGTTATGTGGAATCATGGAATTAGCGAAGTGGTCAATAGCTTAATAAAAAAGGGTTTATCCATACAAGACTTGCAGGAGTATGATTACTCACCTTACAATTGTTTTCAACATACCATAGAATTTGCCCCAAAACAATATAGAATTAAGCATATGAATGATCACTTACCTATGGTTTATTCTGTTGTGGCTAAAAAATAAGATTCTAGTATTTTTTTTTAAATGGAACGGTTGTTGAATTTAAAATAAGTGTGCTTCCTTTTCTAAAAGATTTGTCTATCCTTAATAAGACTCTTATCTTAGGTCAAGCACATTTGAACAACATTCTATCAAAACACCCATTTAAAAAATTAACAGTATGAAAAATCTATGGATCTTTTTGCTCTTAGGAAGCCTATTCTTTACTGGATGCAGTACTACCAGCACTAATGAATCAGGTAGCTCTAACTCTAAAAACAAGGTTACAGGAACATTTAGAAGTGTATCTGGAGTCATGAATGAACTGAGTTGCCATTGTAGTGATGGGGGCTACGTGAAAACAGAAGAAGGAGAAAGTGTTGCTGTTTGTTTCAAAAAAACAGGGATGCCTGAAGGTGATTGTGCCACTATAGAGGTAGAAGGAACTTACAAAAATTCAAAAAACAACCCAGAACCAACAAGCCCTTGCCCTAAGGGGGAAATGCAAATTTTGATGGTTTCTAAATATACTTGTAAGTAAGAACAAACTTTTAAATTAAAAATACCAAAAGCACCTATAAATTATAGGTGCTTTTGGTATTTTATCAACATTTTTAAACTAATTGAATGTCAAAATTAGAAAACAGAAGGACAATGACTCTATTATTTATCCCCCATTAGCACAGCCTAGACAATACAAGGAGCGAAGTTCATGCCCCCAATAGATTACAATTCCAGCAAATAAAATTGTCAGCAATAAAGGTTTTATATCTCTATCTTTTCTGAAAAATCGAGTTCCCCAGAGTAGCATAAAAACAGCTGAGCTATAATAAAGAATGCCTAGAAAACGTCCACTGTAAGTATGACTGTTTGCACTTGATTGAGCAGCAGGAATCATTATACCATAACTTATTAGGCTGAGTAAAATTATCCCCATTACTAAGCCTATATACCTATTTTTTTTATTCATACAGAATGGCTAATTAATATTAAACTGATCTAACGATCTCCAATACTTATCTCTATAAAGATCATAGGTTATTTCAAACTGATCAGCATACGCTTTTTGCGTTTCAAATAAGACTTTTGAAGGTTTCCTGAAATCCTTACAAGCAAAATATATTTCCCTAACATTTTCGACCGTTTGCCTTCCAATGTTCAGATAACCCTGAAAATCCTTGAGTTCTTCTATTAGTTTAGCCTCAATATCTTCTAAAATTTGATAGGTTTCCTCATCTGGCATTCCATTTTCACTATCTCCTTCATAAGCTATTTCTATATTCAAGATCCAAGGATGAGAAGACTTGCTGTCCCAGTTTAGCAAGTCAGTATTGATTATCGCAATTAGAGGATTACCACTTTTAAGTTCGGCAGTAAGTGCAGAATAATTATCTTCTCCTGTATTTCGCCTTATTCCTTCATATTTTTCGACAAACTCTTTTTCTCTCCAAACCAAAAAAGCTTTCAATTTTTCTATAGGTACCAAATTTTGTTCAGCATCAGCTTCATTTACCACAAAAATATTATCAATAGTAGTTACAAAATCTAGCTCCCCTAAATAATTGTCCAAAAACAAATAAATACCATTTGTTATAACAGCATCATTTTCCTCATTATATTCGCTATGAACCAATGTCAGTTCAATTTCATCAGGGTAATCAGGCAATGTATTGGAGTAAAAACTTAAATTATCTATACTAAATTGATACCCTCCTACTTCTAAGCTAACTTGGCTAATATCTACAGCTGGTTTGTGCGCTGTAAACTTCCACCCACTTATGGTTGGTGCTGCAGCAACCAGATCCTCAATGAATACTATATTTTTAATAACGCCATCTGCCGTAAAAACGAGTTCAGCAGTGTCATCGTCATACATTCCTGCCAAATAGTAAATACCTCCTTTGATTTTGGCTAACTCCACAGATAGTTTATTAAAAAAATCTTGCGCTATGTCTCCATTTTCTTTTACAACCTGAAAAAAATTGGATTCATTTGCTTTGAACCAATCCCAAAATTCTACATACAATTCTGTCATCTTCTTTTTCAATTTAATTCAGCTCTAATATAAACTAATTTAGCATTCAAAATCTCAATTTTTCTAAAATTCTAATCAAAACAAAATCTAAAACCACCTAGTATAGAATTAGGTTAAGTAAAATGATCGA
The DNA here is from genome assembly GCA_024222455.1 of Aureispira sp. Classification (GTDB taxonomy): domain Bacteria; phylum Bacteroidota; class Bacteroidia; order Chitinophagales; family Saprospiraceae; genus JAAEPD01. The sequence continues at coordinate 10,579 of JAAEPD010000610.1, read as the reverse complement.
ACTATATTTAAGTAAGTAACAAGTCTAAGAAGGTGGACTAAGAATTTGATACTCACTAAAAAACGATAGCAGTATGGAAGAAGCAGAATATGATTATGTTATTATAGGCTCAGGTTTTGGGGGTTCTGTTTCTGCCTTAAGATTATCTGAAAAAGGATATAAGGTATTGGTCATAGAGAAAGGTAAACGCTTAGAAGCTGCTGATTTTCCTAAATCCAATTGGAATTTAAGAAAATGGATGTGGCTTCCTTTTGCCAAATGCTTTGGGTTGTTTAAACTCACCTTCTTTCGGCATGTAGGCGTTGTTTCAGGAGTTGGTGTAGGTGGAGGTTCTTTGGTCTATGCGAATACATTACCTATTCCTAAGGAAGCCTTTTTTAAAACAGGCTCTTGGAGCGACTTAGCGGATTGGGAAGGAGAATTAAAACCTTACTATGCCATAGCTAAACAAATGCTGGGGGCTACCCCTAATCCTCATCTGCAAAGAGGTGACAAAGCCCTTCAAGAATTAGCTAAACAAATAGGAAAAGAAGAACATTTTGAACCTACAGAGGTAGCTATTTACTTTGGGAAACCAGACGAAACCGTCCCTGATCCATATTTTGGAGGGAAAGGCCCCGAAAGAACAGGCTGTACACAGTGTGGTGCTTGCATGATTGGCTGTCCTAATGGTTCTAAAAATACATTAGACAAAAACTACCTGTATTTGGCAGAGGGCTTAGGAGCTAAGATTAAACCTGAATCTTTGGTTTATGATGTAGTGCCTCATGGTAAAAATGGTGAAGAAGGTTATACCATCAAGTATAAAAAATCAACTAAGTATTTTGGGAAGAAGGGCAGCATAAAAGCTAAGTCCGTCATTTTTGCTGGAGGTGTTTTGGGGACTGTCAAACTCTTGCTAAAACTAAAACGTAACTCTTTAAAAAATCTGAGTGATCAAGTTGGGGCTGATGTTAGAACCAATAGTGAAAGCTTGGTTGGGGTGACTGCTTATGGTAGAGATAAATCCTTTTCAGAAGGTATTGCAATTGGTTCTATACTACATACAGATGAGCATTCTCACTTAGAACCTGTTCGTTATTCGAGTGGAAATGGATTTTGGCGAATTTTTATGACTCCAATGGTAAAAGGAGGTAATGTTTTTGTGCGAATTGCTAGGATGTTTGGAGATTATTTCAGACACCCAATCAAGAATTTGAAGGTGTTTTTCACAGATGACTGGTCCAAGCGGACCCAGATTTTACTGTTCATGCAAAGCATTGATACAACACTTAAGTTCAGACGCAATTGGTTTGGCGGGATGGGCTCTCGAAAAGATAAGGGCAAAGCCCCTACTGCTTTCATTCCTGAAGCTCAAGAATTGGCTCATAAATTCAGTGATATAGTAGATGGCAAACCTATGGTAATGTCTACCGAAACTCTTTTGGGAATACCTACAACTGCTCATATCTTAGGAGGTGCTGTAATGGGTAAAAGCAAAAAAGAAGGAGTTATAGATCATAACAATTTTGTTTTTGGCTATGAAAATATGATGGTCTGTGATGGTTCCATGATTTCTGCCAATCCTGGTGTAAATCCTTCTCTATCTATTACTGCAATTTCGGAATATGCTATGAGCAAAATCCCTGAGAAGGAGAATAAATAATAAGCTGCAAAACTAAACCTAATGAATAATACTGCAAAACAACTGGCCAATAGATTAAGAGAAGTTCTTTTAGATGGAAAATGGGTTACAGGCACCAATTTGAAGGAGCAAATAGCTGATCTGTCGTGGGAAGAGGCTACAACTAAAGTAGATTCCTTGAATTCTATAGCAGCACTTACTTTCCATATACATTACTATATAGCTGGGGTATTGAATGTTTTGGAGGGTGGCAGTCTTGACATTCGGGATAAGTATAGTTTTGATATGCCTCCTATCAACTCTCAAAAAGATTGGACTGCTCTTATTGAAAAGACCTGTAGCGATTCTGAAAAATTTATAGGTTTGGTAGAGCAACTATCTGAAGAAAAATTAGCAGAGGCATTTGTTAATCCTAAATATGGGAATTATCATAGAAATATTGACGTTTTGATAGAACATAGTTATTATCATTTGGGGCAGCTAATTCTGATTAAAAAGTTAATCCTTCGTAAAGTTAAAGGTTAAAAATATGGAAATCCGTTATGTTAGTCTAAAAGAGAGGAGTAATGGCCATACAATCACAATCGATTACCTAGTCCAAATAGATGAAAACAAAAAAATAATTCGATGGGTCGAATATCCTAGAATACCAGAAGGGATGCACCCAAGAGAAGGAGATGCCTATGGTTGGGGAGGGAGATATTACAAAAAAGATCAATCCTTTGAGGAGTTCTTAAAATCTCCTCATCAGAAACTTCCTAAAGATGTTCATAAAACAGTACTTAAACACATTAAAAAAATAAATAAAACCAGCTAAACACACACACACACCAAGCTAGCTACACCACATTAAATTCTTTTGAAAACAAAAAAATTAAATGATGAAAGCATTACATTTAGGTATAGCATCTATAGCAATAATTGTAGCTGTAAGTATATTAGCAACAAGGTATCTAAACAATCCCAAAACTACCAGTCCTCGTCCTAACCTTTGGGCAAAAACAGCTCCACCAGATACTTTAAACTTAGCTACACTAATGGAGACAGATGGCCTTGGGGAAATCACTGTTGAGCCTTTTGAAATAAAACCAAATGGTGAAGGAAGTATTCTTGAAATTCCTGCAAGGGGAACTGTAACTAATGTTACGATCGTCTCCGAAAAAGGAGATGTTGTGTTTAGGGAGGATTGGATGTGCTGCGAAAGTCAGTTCTTAGACTTAAACACCCTAAAAAAGGGAAATTATCGGGTGTCAATGGCCTCTTGTCATGTAGGTGGTGATTTCCAATTCACTATAATTGAATAAAAAAAGCCTGCAGGATGTACTGCAGGCTCCTATCATTTTTTCAATTTTGGACTAAACTTTATAGATTGCATCCATATATTTTTTGAGTAAATCACTAACCACACCTCTTAGAGGAAGTGTAGCAGCCATTCCATAAACAGGAGCAAGGCCATCATCTGCACCTGGGTTAGCTTCTACATAAGCAACCGCTTCTTGCAAATCTGCAATAAATGTCTCCGCAACGCCTTCTTGTGTATGACGCAAGGTCAAACAGATATGTATACAAGATGGTTTGTGCAAACCATTGATATTCCAACCTTTCTTAGTCATGAAATCCATGATCTCATAGATATTTAAACTATCTGAGCCAAAAGATATATCCCAAAGAGGGTTTCCAAACACATAGACATGAGGTGTATCCCTAATTCCTTGTTTGATGGTAGTTGCAGCCTTCATTATCTTGTCTGCTGCATCCATGTAGCCATCTTCACCCATAGCAATCATTGCAGCCCAACAAGTTGCACTCAATGCACCAGCCCTACTTCCTGCAAAAGTTGGCGAAAAGTATAAACCTCCAGGCCAATCTGTTACTGTGAAATATTGGTAATTTCTTAGCTCCATACCTCTATACAACACTACTGAAGTTCCTTTGGCGGCATAACCATATTTGTGTGTATCTGAAGACATAGAAGTAACACCATCTACACTAAAATCAAATGGAGCAACAGGGTAACCCAATTTAGCTATCCAAGGGAGTATAAAACCTCCTAGACAAGCATCTACATGCATTCCTATATTCTTTTTCTTAGCAATTGCGGCCAACTCTTCGATAGGATCTATAACCCCATGTGGAAATGTAGGAGCAGAACCAACCAAGAGAATTGTGTTTTTATTGATCGCTTTTTTTATAGCATCTACATCTGCTCTATAGTCATCTGCCATAGGTATTCGTATCATTTTGATACCAAAGTACTGTGCAGCTTTATCAAATGCAGCATGTGCCGTATCAGGCACTATCATATTTGGTTTTTTAATCCCTTTGGTGTCTCTAGCCCAATCTCGATACGTTTTCATTGCCAATAAGATACTCTCTGTACCTCCTGAAGAAACAGACCCACAAATAGTATCCCTTGTGTTTTTTGCTCCCAACATATTAGCTGTCATAGATATTATTTCAGCTTCAAATTTACTAGAACTTGGAAAAAGATCTGAATGCAATGGATTACTTTGAGAGTTGATTGCATACACTTCATTCAAAAACTCAACAAACTCGTCATTCCCATGATAAACAGTTCCTGAAACATAGCCCTCCTTCCATCTTTTAGACTCCATTTCCTTAATTGCTCGCATATCTTTTATCACTTGCTCTTTGTCTACCCCATTTGTAGGGATTTCTCTATAAGATTCAAAATCATCTCTATAGGGACGCAAGGATTTCTCTAACTCTATCATCATCTCATCCGTCTGCTTCTCTATTTCCCTTTTTACCATAGGAATGGCATTAATATATTTCTCTACAAAGGCTGCAATTTTGGGGTTAATTTTTAGTTTAGTCAATTTATCTATGATCTCTTTAGTGTTCATACTTTTTTTGTTTTTAACTACTTTTAGATTGGTTTATAATGATTGATGATTTAGTCTATAGTAAGTCTGTTTATTATTCTTATATATGGTAACAAACTCGTTAAATAGCTTGTCGTATATTTTCTTATTTTCTAAATTAGGTTCAAAGATATTAGTGAATTCTGTTTTATCTGCAACTTCTTGAAAAGTAGCATAACCTAAACCCTGCAAGGCTAACATAGCTGCTCCTTTAGCATTGGCTTGCCTAGGGTTTTTGACTTGTCGGACTTTGCAGCCCAATACATCCGCAAAAATTTGGCACCAAACGGCGGATTTTGCTCCTCCTCCAATTATATTAATATGTTCTAGTTTCTTATTGATAAACTTCTCTATGTACATAAACAGCCATCTAGAGTTGTAAGCAACGCCTTCATATACCGCCCGAACCATTTGTCTTCGGGTAGTTTCTAAGGACATGTTATAAAAACCTCCTCTAACATGATGATCATCAATGGGACTGCGTTCTCCATACAACCAAGGCGTAAAAATGAGGTTATTGCTGCCAACTGCTGTATTGGCTACCATTTTGTCAAATATCTTGTATATATCCTCATCTGGGATAGTTGTAGAAAGTTCATCGTCTGGAAAGAATAAATTATCCTTTAGGAAACTAAGGCAAACAGCTGCTGTTTCTTGATCATTGGCAATAAAATAACGACCTGGAATCCCAGAAGGAATAGAAGCTATATTGTGCAACAAATCAATTTTTTTGTAGGGCACATGACAACTAATAAAAGAGGAAGTTCCTACACATAAATTGACCTCATAATCACGAACAGTTCCTGAACCAATAAGTGCTGATTGTACATCAGGCGTACCACCCACTACTTTTACATCAGGGTTTAGTCCTAACTCCTCAGCAATTTTGGCTGTTATGGAACCAACAACATCTGTGGAATTAATCATGTCTGGTAGTTTTTCTCGTTCTAATCCTGACATTTTTAATAGCCCTTCATTGTAGTTAATATTGTTTATATCTCGATTATCTGTCACCCAGTGCAATGCCATAGTATCATAGGTAGACACCATTCTTCCTGTTAATTTATAATTCAAATAGTCTTTAGGTTCTAAAAATTTATGAGTTTTCTTGTAGATTTCTGGAAAGTGCTTCTGGATGTATAGGATATGAGCTATAGGATCTTTCCCTGAGCGTGAAGGTGCTCCACCAGTGAGTTTTATCCATTTTCTTAGTTTAGGAAAGGCATAACCACTGATTTTGGGGAATCCTGCTATAATCTCGTCTATACAGCTAGCACCTCTAGAGTCGAACCAAATCATGGCATCCATTAGGTGGTTGCCATTTTTATCTAATGCTACGGTACCTGCCCATTGTCCAGTACAAGCTATTGCCACAATATCAGTTCTAGCAACCAATTCTTTATCTAATAGCTTTTTAGTTGCCGACATAGAAGCTGACCACCAATCGTCAGGAGATTGTTCAGCCCCTCCTCCATCAAAGACATTTAGGGCAGTTTTTTCCACTTCTTGACCAATTATCTCCCCTTCCGAAGATATTAAAGCGACTTTGGGTCCTGATGTTCCCAAATCAATAGCTAACACATATTTTAGACTTTTCATTGATTATCCCCCATTATGAATACCCTGAAAACCCTTGTAGGAGCTTTCTCTATTTGTTTCCTTTTTCTCTAATCTTCCGAAAAACCACAAAATCTAAACGCTATGCAAGCATTTATGTTCTGCGATCATATACAAAAATTATAATTTTAAACATACTCTTAATACCTTTGAAAAAGGTAACTATTTTTATTCAGAATACAAAAATATTAATATGTCTATGCAAAGAGCTTTTTCAAGTCGATTGCTACATTCTACATCCTTCAAAAATGTATTTATAAAAACAGCAACCTACGAAGGCATGTATGACGATGGTTTGCCTAATGATAAACTGATGAAACATCATGTTGATTTAGCAAAGGGAAATGTTGCCTTAACAACGATCTCTTATGGGGCAGTTTCTGCTGATGGTAGAACTTTCAAAACTCAAATGTACATTAATGAGGAAAGCATAGTCAAGCTTGCTGAAATAGCTAATAAGGTACACGAGGCAGGCGGAAAGGTATCCATACAACTCACTCATTGTGGCTATTTCTCCAAAAACTCTCAAGTCAAAAGACCATTAGCTCCAAGTCGAGTTTTCAATGAATATGGATTCATGTCTGGTATTGTATTCTCCAAAGCTATGACCAAAGAGGATATGCAAAAAACCTCTAATGATTTTGCTAATGCTGCCCTGCGACTCAAAAATGCGGGATTTGATGCTGTGGAAGTGCACATGGGGCATGGCTATTTACTGAGTCAATTTCTTAGTCCTTGGACCAATAAGCGCAAAGATGAATATGGAGGGAGTATAGAAAATAGAGCTAGATTTCCTTTGGAGGTGCTCAAAAATGTTAGAAATACTGTTGGTGCAGATTTTCCGATATTGGTAAAACTAAATTTGAATGATGGCTTCAAGAATGGTTTTTCTCTCGAAGAATGCAAATATGTTTCGTTGGAGCTTGAAAAAAATGGTTGCTCTGCGCTTGTATTGAGTGGTGGTTTTACGAGCAAGACTCCTTTTTACCTTATGCGGGGAGCTGTTCCTCTCAAGGGAATGATTAAAAATGGTACTTCTTTGGCAGAAAAGACTACTATGGCTTTATTTGGGCCACTTATTATAAAGAAATATCCATTTACCCCCAATTTCTTTCTAGAGCAAGCCAAAGAAATTCGAAAAATCACCAAAATGCCTTTAGTCTATTTGGGTGGTGTCGATTCTAAGGAAGGTATTGAGGAGATAATGAACGAAGGCTTTGATTTTATTGCTATTGGAAGGCCTTTGATTCATGACCCCAATTTTCTAGTCAAGTTAGCCAATCAAGAGATTCAAAAATCGGGTTGTAATCGTTGTAATGAATGTGTTGTAGAAATGGACCGAGGAGGTGTTCGCTGTGTATTGGACGATTAGTCTTTCATATATGGTTCGCAAATATCCCAAGCCTTTTCAATAGCTTCTTTGGTTTCGTTTAAATTTTGGGCAGCAGCAAAAAGGTTTGATGCTAACTTCACTCTTCTTCGTTCAGCGTCTTTTTGACCATCTTGTTCTATTTTTTGGGCTAATAGATCTAGGATATTTGCTAAGGCATCATATCTTAAGTTGCCTAATTCTTCTACCAGTTCTTGAGTAGATCCATTGTAGTTTTTAATTTCTGATGTGTGGACCATAAATCTTGTTTTCTATATTATTAGGGTTGAAAAAAGTATTCTTCTTCTATTTAGACTCCAAAGACATTACATATTCATAGCCTTTTTGGAGTAATTTGCCTAGCAATTCAGTGTTACTATATAAACTCTCTGGAATAAGTACATAACCTCTCATAAAAGAGCCATAAGATTTGAATCTAGTTGAGCTGTATTCTTCCATAAATTTTTCGCCAGCTTCCTTTGGTAGCCGAATACCTATTTCGCCAGCTTTATTTAACTGAGAGAACATATGGCCATTAGCAGTAGTGCAAGGCACTGTTTTTCCTTTTCTTTTGAAGTTTGGGTTGGCCTCAATCAATTTATCATAAAAGGCAAGTTTCTCTTCCCAAGTTTTCATAATCCCCTATTTTTTTAGTCCTGCAATTAAAATATATACAATACAGATGTATTCTAACCTTATCCAAATATATCTTTGTCAGCTCTCCTATAAAAGTACAAAGGCATGGCTGAGCAAACCCCAATCCCTAAGCCTAAGACAATCATTACCCACCAATGGTCAATTTGGAGCCGTTTAGAATCATAAAAAGACCAAATCCAAAAGACTACTAGTGCTATTGCTGCATCTGCGGTTATCCCTGTTGCCCCATAATTTCTTACCCAACTTTTTATTAAGGATATTTGATTAAAATCTTCTACTATAAAGAATTGAATAAAAAAGTAAGTAGGAACTATAGAACCTACTATGAACAGGAGTAGAAAAATGTTTTTATTGGGTCTCAAAATATATGTGTGTTTATTAGGTAAAGTTGTCTAATCCCAAACTAGCCATTTTCCACTTTCTTTTCTAAGCAGTATTTTTTCGGTAAATGGTTTTCCATTTTTATCGCAGCATGGAGTACATTCAGCCTTTTCTCCATCTATTTTGCACTCAACGGTTTCAACCCCTCCAATTTTCTCCTTCATCATTTTACGGAGCTCGTCTTTTTTATCCTCTGGCATTGCATTAAACTGAGTATGTAACGCCTCTACTTTTGTTTGCATGTTTTTAGTGCAATAGGGTTTTAGTGCCATTAAATCATAATCAGCTAACTTCTTGTGAAAAGATAGCGCAACTTCTTCTACTGCAGATTTATCATCTTTAGAGCAGCTCAAGAGTATACTAAATGCTATTAAGCTTAATACAAAAAATTTCATTCTTTATTTTTTTCATGATTAAATACAATTATAACTATAATTGCTTAAATCTTAACTCTCTAACTCATTCATACATTAAAAATCTTTTTTCAGTTGCATAAGAGTTTAAAAAAGGTTACCTTAAGGGCTTTGATTTTTTTGTCACATCAGACCTAAATTAGTTGCTATACCATAATGAGCGATACACCCAACGACACCAACAAAATGCAGAAGATTGAGGGCCTATTAGAAAATTATGTTTCTCTCTATAGAGACAAAAAAGAAGCTCTGAAAATCCCTAGAATCAAGAAGCAATATACCTCAGCAGTAAAACAACTTCAACTAGTGAAGGCTTTACGTGCTAAAGAAAAGTTGAAAACTATTCATACACACCTTGATTTTAGCCAATTGCCTCAAATGAAGCTAAACTTAGGCTATAGAGGATTTGATGCCCCTCCACTCCAATGGGAATCTAACCAAAATAACCACAAGATAGAGCTTAAGACAGAAAATGCCCTCAGTCTTTTCCCTAATCATTGTGCAGATGGCACTGCAACAGTTTTGGAGACAAATGGTCATTTCATAAAACATGTAAGTATTCCTTTATCATCCGATTTGGAGCTAAGATTTAGGCCATTGTGGCGCTCTACAGGATTTGATGTTCCTTGTACCTTGACAGCAAATTACAGTAAAGATTCGGGGTTTGAAGGAGATCTAAAAATGGGAATTGAAGTTATTAGTATAGCAGAGATTGAGACAGCCGTAGTTGATCCTTTGCTAATGGCAGAGGCAGGGATTGAGGCAAATATATCTGCACGAGTAGTAAGTGAGATCAAAGGAGGCTTCAAAAAGGATGAAAACAATATAGCTATTTCTGGTCAGGCTCAATTTGAACTCACTCTGAAAGGAGATACACTTGCTCATATAGATTTGAGCAAAAATGGGCAGGCGGCTTATCATTGCTTATCGTCCAAAGACATGGATGATTTAGGGATTGTAAATAGTCAGAATGATATTACACGAATTTTTGAACTAGAATTGGATGATATAGAGCTTCTTAAAGTGAAAATGTCAGCTTCTTTTGATGCTTATGGCTTACGTATAAGTGTTTTAGATGTAATTCCGCTGGGGAGTGCATTGAGCGATTTTGGACAGGAAGCAAAAGTAGTGTTTAAAGCCTTAGATGATGCTTGGTTGGTTTATGAAAAATGGGCTTTGGAGCATACTATGGAGACAAGAGAAATAGCAGAAAAAACTTATGCTTATTTTTCTAAACCTTATAAACAACTTAGAGAAACTAATCTGAATAGCTGGAATAACAAGGAGTCTGCAAAAAAAATATCTAAGTACATACAAACTTGCAGAAGAATAGCTAAAGAATATATCCGAAAAGAAGATATTGTTCAGCAATTGATCCGTTTTAAAGGGTCGGGAGATGTTAGAAGTGCAAAAGCTTGTTTGCTAAAAGCTATCAAAGGAGATTCGTTAGCTCAAAAAATTCACAAGAAGTTGTTTGTTCTTCATGATAAAAAACGAAAAAAAACTGTTCCTTTTGTTGAAAATTAATCAACACTATTGTATGATATAACATACTAGTTAGGCCAATTAAAACAAGAACTCCAATAAATAGAATTATTTATTGGAGTTCTTGTTTTAATCCTATTTACTGTTG